>NZ_CP117437.1:5326504-5695508 GCF_030687535.1 Pseudomonas sp. FP2335 | reverse complement strand
AGGCGCATTGCAGTTACTCGCTGAAATGTCTGTAAAAAGGCGTCCAGAATACGGTCTTTTCACAAGAGTGCACATAAGCTAAGAAGCCTCGTTGCCGCTGCAACAACCTTTGTGGAACAATGCGGCGACATGCGTTTGCGAGGTTGTTGCCGTGATCGACCCCGATGGTTTCCGTCCTAATGTCGGGATTATTCTTACGAATGATGCCGGACAGGTGCTATGGGCTCGCCGAATCAACCAAGATGCCTGGCAGTTTCCTCAAGGTGGAATCAACCCCGACGAAACCCCTGAAGACGCCTTGTACCGTGAGTTGAACGAAGAAGTCGGCCTTGAGCGCGAAGATGTGCAGATTCTGGCCTGTACCCGTGGCTGGTTGCGTTATCGTTTGCCGCAACGCCTGGTGCGTACCCACAGCCAACCGCTGTGTATCGGCCAGAAGCAGAAATGGTTTCTCCTGCGCCTGATCTCCAACGAGCAGCGGGTGCGGATGGATTTGACCGGTAAACCGGAGTTCGATGGCTGGCGTTGGGTCAGCTATTGGTATCCGTTGGGCCAGGTGGTGACATTCAAGCGCGAGGTTTATCGTCGCGCTCTCAAAGAGCTTGCCCCGCGCCTTTTAGCGCGCGACTGACGACGGAGTTCGACCCCGAGCCATGCTCAATACGCTGCGCAAGATCGTCCAGGAAGTTAACTCCGCCAAGGATCTCAAGGCGGCGTTGGGGATTATTGTGTTGCGCGTCAAGGAAGCCATGGGCAGCCAGGTCTGCTCGGTTTACCTGCTGGACCCCGAGACCAACCGTTTTGTGCTGATGGCCACCGAGGGCTTGAACAAGCGCTCCATCGGTAAGGTCAGCATGGCGCCCAATGAAGGTCTGGTGGGCCTGGTGGGGACGCGTGAAGAACCCCTGAACCTCGAAAACGCGGCTGATCACCCGCGTTACCGCTACTTTGCCGAAACCGGCGAGGAGCGCTACGCCTCGTTCCTCGGCGCGCCGATCATTCACCACCGCCGCGTCGTCGGCGTGTTGGTCATCCAGCAAAAAGAACGCCGCCAGTTCGACGAAGGTGAAGAAGCCTTCCTCGTGACCATGAGCGCGCAGCTCGCCGGGGTAATCGCCCACGCCGAGGCCACTGGCTCGATTCGCGGCCTGGGCCGTGAGGGCAAGGGCATCCAGGAAGCCAAGTTCGTCGGCGTGCCGGGTTCGCCGGGCGCGGCGGTCGGTACGGCGGTGGTCATGCTGCCGCCGGCGGACCTGGATGTAGTGCCGGACAAGACCGTCAACGACATCGACGCTGAAATCAAACTGTTCAAGACCGCCCTCGAAGGCGTGCGCGCCGACATGCGCAACCTGTCGAACAAGCTGGCCACCCAGCTGCGCCCCGAAGAGCGTGCGCTGTTCGACGTGTACCAGATGATGCTCGACGACGCGTCCCTGGGTAACGAAGTCAAGACCGTGATCAAGACCGGCCAGTGGGCCCAGGGCGCGCTGCGCCAGGTGGTCACCGATCACGTCAACCGCTTCGAAATGATGGACGACGACTACCTGCGCGAGCGCGCCTCGGATGTACGCGACCTCGGTCGCCGTCTGCTGGCGTACCTGCAGGAAGATCGCACCACCAATATGGTCTTCCCCGACAAGACCATCCTGGTCAGTGAAGAACTGACCGCGACCCAACTGGGCGAAGTGCCGGAAGGCAAGCTGGTGGGCCTGGTCTCGGTACTCGGTTCGGGCAACTCCCACGTCGCGATCCTGGCCCGGGCCATGGGCATCCCGACGGTGATGGGCCTGGTGGACCTGCCGTATGCCAAGGTCGACGGCATCGACATGATTGTCGATGGCCATCGCGGCGAGGTGTTCACCAACCCCGGCGAAGTGCTGCGCAAGCAATACGCCGAGGTGGTTGAAGAAGAGAAACAACTGGCGCTGGGCCTCGATTCCTTGCGCGAACTGCCGTGCGTGACCACCGACGGCCATCGCGTGCCGCTGCTGGTCAACACTGGCCTGCTGGCCGATGTGGCCCGCGCGCAACAGCGTGGCGCCGAAGGGGTGGGGCTGTACCGCACCGAAGTGCCGTTCATGATCAACCAGCGTTTCCCGAGCGAGAAGGAGCAGCTGGCGATTTATCGCGAGCAATTGCAGGCCTTCCACCCGTTGCCGGTGACCATGCGCAGCCTGGACATTGGCGGCGACAAGTCACTGTCGTATTTCCCGATCAAGGAAGACAACCCCTTCCTCGGCTGGCGTGGGATTCGTGTCACGCTCGACCATCCTGAAATTTTCCTCGTCCAGACCCGCGCCATGCTCAAGGCCAGCGAAGGCCTGAACAACCTGCGCATCCTGTTGCCGATGATCTCCGGCACCCATGAGCTGGAAGAGGCGCTGCACCTGATCCACCGTGCCTGGGGCGAAGTGCGCGACGAAGGCGCCGACGTACCGATGCCGCCGATTGGCGTGATGATCGAAATCCCGGCGGCGGTGTACCAGGCCAAGGAGCTGGCGCGGCAGGTGGACTTCCTGTCGGTGGGTTCCAACGACCTGACCCAATACCTGCTCGCCGTGGACCGTAACAACCCACGGGTGGCCGACCTCTACGACTACCTGCACCCGGCGGTGCTGCAAGCCCTGCAACATGTGGTGCGCGACGCCCATGCCGAAGGCAAGCCGGTGAGTATCTGCGGCGAAATGGCCGGTGACCCGGCGGCGGCAGTGCTGTTGATGGCGATGGGCTTTGACAGCCTGTCGATGAACGCCACCAACCTGCCAAAGGTGAAGTGGATGCTGCGCCAGGTGGATCTGGGCATGGCGAAGGAGCTGCTGGCGGAATTGATGACCATCGACAACCCGCAAGTTATCCACAGCTCGCTGCAGTTGGCGCTGAAGAATCTGGGGCTGACGCGGATGATCAATCCGGCTTCTGCGAAGACCCTCTGACTTCAGCTGATGGCCCTTGTAGTGAGCGGGCTTGCCCGCGCTGGGTGGCGAAGCCGCCCCAAACCGGCCGCCGCGGTGTTTCAGGAAGATCGCGGTGTCTGGGTTTAGGGCGGCTTCGCCACCCAGCGCGGGGCAAGCCCGCTCACTACACGTTGAGTTCTACCTCACCCAGCCGCCCACCATGGGGCCCAAAACTACGCTCCACCATCCGCCGAGTCCCGTCGGCATTCACAATCAACGCCGTACTCGCCCGCGTCCCATAACTGGGGCTGGCGATAAACACGCTGGATAAAAGACTCTCCGTCGCCAACCCCACGCCGGTATCGGGCAAGTCTGCAAACGGCGCTGTCTGCGGATCACTTAAAAGCCCCAGCAACGCCTCCGGTTGCGGGTCATCCAGCACCGCACTCAACGCCGCCTTGGCCTTGAGCAACTTGGGCCAAGGCGTATCCAGCCCAGCGTTGGATAACCCATACACCCCGGCCTGCAACCGCGTCGGCTGGGTGTGATTGGCGTTGTAGTGCCACAACTCCTCCCGTGTGCCCAGCAGCAGGTTAAACCCGGCATATTCGATCGAACGGCCGTTAACGTCGGCCAAGTAGTCGTCAATCGGCAGGTTTCCATTGAGAAAGCGCGCCACCAGTTCCCCGCGGGACTTGCGCGCCGGTGGCTGGTGCGGATCGCGGATATTGGTCAGGGCGGCAAACCGCCCGTCGGCATTCACGCCCAGCCAGGTGCCGCCGGCTTCCTGATCGCGGCCGGCGTAGACCTCGGGTGCATCCGGCCACTGGGCCAGCGGCAGGCTGGGGCGGGCGTAGAACTCATCACGGTTGGCCGCGACGATCAGTGGCTGGGCATGGCCCGGCCGCCAGGCGAAGACAATCAGGCACATCAGGCGATCCCTTTTGTGTTTTTTGCCACTCTACGCACTCAAGCGCGGGCGTTCCATCGTCTCCAGTTGGGTCGCATGCCTTCCATCCGTTAACATGCCGGACTTGATTTGGGGGCTCCCATGGAATTTTTGCTGTATTTGGCGCTGGGCGCCTGTGCGGGTGTGCTGGCCGGGCTGTTCGGGGTGGGCGGCGGGATTATCATCGTGCCGGTGCTGGTGTTCAGCTTCACCTTGCAGGGCTTCGACCCCCAGGTGCTGACCCACCTGGCCGTGGGCACCTCACTGGCGACCATCATTTTTACCTCGATCAACGCCGTGCGTGAGCACCACCGGCGTGGCGCGGTGCGCTGGCCGATCTTTGTGTGGATGACCGTGGGCATCCTGATCGGCGCCGGTTTTGGCGCACTGACCGCCGAAGCCATCTCCGGCCCGCACTTGCAGAAGGTCATCGGTGTGTTCGCCTTGGTGATCGCGCTGCAACTGGCCCTGGAGGTCAAGCCCAAGGCCAGTCGCACGGTGCCGGGCAAACTCGGCCTGACCCTGGCCGGCACGGTGATCGGCTGGGCGTCGGCGATTTTCGGCATCGGCGGCGGCTCGTTGACCGTACCGTTCTTGACCTGGCGCAGCGTGCCGATGCAGCAGGCGGTGGCCACCTCATCGGCGTGCGGCCTGCCGATTGCCCTGGCCAGTGCATTAAGTTTCATGATTCTGGGCTGGCATGACCCGCTGCTGCCCGCTCATAGTCTAGGGTTCGTGTATTTGCCGGCGCTGTTGGGCATTGCCCTGACCAGCATGGTGTTTGCCCGTTTCGGCGCGCGCCTGGCGCACAAGCTGTCGCCGCGCTTGCTCAAGCGCCTGTTTGCCGGGTTGCTGTTTTGCGTCGGTTTGAATTTCTTGCTGTAACGCAGCCTTAATCGCGCCCCGGCATGGTCCGGGCGCTATAACGAATGATTTAACGAGGAGTCGCAATGCTGCCTTACCCGCAGATCGACCCGGTGGCCCTGGCCATCGGTCCGCTGAAAATCCACTGGTACGGGTTGATGTACCTGATCGGTATCGGCGGCGCCTGGCTGCTGGCTTCCCGGCGCCTGAACCGTTTCGACCCGACCTGGACCAAGGAGAAGCTCTCCGACATGGTCTTCTGGCTGTCGATGGGGGTGATCGTCGGCGGGCGCCTGGGCTACGTGTTGTTCTACGATCTGTCGGCGTACATCGCCAATCCGACGCTGATCTTCGAAGTGTGGAAGGGCGGCATGGCGTTCCACGGTGGGTTTGTCGGCGTGATGATCGCTGCCTGGTGGTTCGGCCGTCGCAACGGCAAGTCGTTCTTCGAACTGATGGACTTCGTCGCGCCGCTGGTACCGATTGGCCTGGGGGCCGGGCGCATCGGCAACTTCATCAACGCCGAGCTCTGGGGCAAGCCGACCGACGTGCCGTGGGCGATGGTGTTCCCGCCATTCAGCGACCCGGCGCAACTGCCGCGCCATCCGTCGCAGCTCTACCAGTTCGCGCTGGAAGGCGTGGCACTGTTCCTGATTCTCTACCTGTTCTCGCGCAAGCCGCGCCCAACCATGGCTGTGTCGGGCATGTTCGCGTTGTTCTACGGGATCTTCCGGTTCATCGTCGAATTCGTGCGCGTGCCGGATGCACAGTTGGGCTACCTGGCGTGGGGCTGGGTGACCATGGGTCAGATCCTCAGCCTGCCGATGATCCTCGCCGGCCTGGGCCTGCTGTGGTGGGCGTACAATCGCCCGCAGCCGCTGAAGAACACTGCGCTTTAAATTCGAATGCCGAGGCGGTTGCCCTGCCTCGGCTTCAACGATACGGGTAAAAAAATGAAGCAATATCTCGAACTACTGAACGACGTCGTGACCAATGGATTGACCAAGGGCGATCGCACCGGCACCGGCACCAAGGCCGTGTTTGCCCGTCAGTATCGGCATAACTTGGCCGACGGCTTTCCGCTGCTGACCACCAAGAAGCTTCACTTCAAAAGCATCGCCAACGAACTGATCTGGATGTTGAGCGGCAACACCAACATCAAGTGGCTGAATGAAAACGGCGTGAAGATCTGGGACGAATGGGCCACCGAAGACGGTGACCTGGGCCCGGTGTACGGCGAGCAGTGGACCGCCTGGCCGACCAAGGACGGTGGCACGATCAACCAGATCGACTACATGGTGCATACGCTCAAGACCAACCCCAACAGCCGCCGCATCCTGTTCCACGGTTGGAACGTCGAGTACCTGCCCGACGAGACCCTGAGCCCCCAGGAAAACGCGCGCAACGGCAAGCAAGCCCTGCCACCGTGCCACCTGCTGTACCAGGCCTTCGTGCATGACGGTCACCTGTCGATGCAGTTGTATATCCGCAGCTCCGACGTGTTCCTCGGCCTGCCGTACAACACCGCGGCGCTGGCGCTGCTCACCCATATGCTGGCGCAGCAGTGCGACCTGATCCCCCACGAGATCATCGTCACCACTGGCGACACCCATGCGTACAGTAACCATATGGAACAGATCCAGACCCAGCTGGCGCGTACGCCGAAGAAGCTGCCGGAGTTGGTGATCAAGCGTAAGCCTGCGTCGATCTATGACTACAAGTTCGAAGACTTTGAAATTGTGGGTTACGACGCCGATCCGAGCATCAAGGCTGATGTCGCCATCTGATCAATGTGGGATCTAGCTTGTGTGGGAGCGGGCTTGCTCGCGAAAGCGGTGGATCAGCTTGCAGATGTGTTAGCTGACACACCGCATTCGCGAGCAAGCCCGCTCCCACATTTAGTCCGTATTCACTTGAGTTAGTGGCCGTGGCTTCTGCCCACATGGGAAGGCTCAGCCTCACTGGCCGCCACACTTCCGCTGACTTCAAGCCGCTGCAAAATCCCGCACTGCTCCCCACCGCCACAACGCTGGCGCAGGTCCAGCAACTGTTCCTGCAACGCCAACAGCCCGTCGATCCGCGCTTTCACATGGTGGATATGCTCGTCGATCAACGCATTCACGCTTTCGCACTGGTCCTGCGGACTGTCGCGCAAATCCAGCAGGCTGCGGATCTCCTCCAGGGTCATGTCCAGGCTGCGGCAATTGCGGATAAAGATCAGCCGCTCGGTGTGCGCCTGGGTGTACACGCGGTAATTGGCCTCGGTGCGCGCCGGCGGTGGCAGCAGGCCTTCCTTCTCGTAATAGCGGATGGTTTCCACGGGGCAGTCGGTCAGTTTCGCCAGTTCGCCGATCTTCATCGCAGCAATCTCCAAATGGGTGCTTGACCCTATAGTGGCTACAGGGTCTTTACTTGGCAACAGGCACCTTACGGACGCGACCTGATGAGCGATTCCATCCACACCCCGCATAAACACAAGCACGACCATGATCATGGCGAGCATAAACTCACGCCTGTGCATAACCACGGCCACGGCGATTCCTGCTGTTCCGCCAGCTCGGCTGCGGCAAAGGTGACGCTGAACGAGGCGCCCACCGCCGGCTCGCGCTTGAGCACGTTCCGCATCGAAGCCATGGACTGCCCCACCGAGCAGACGCTGATCCAGAACAAACTGGGCAAGCTCGCCGGCATCCAGCAGTTGGAATTCAACCTGATCAACCGCATCCTCGGCGTCACCCACGACCTGCCGAGCACCGCGCCGATCATCGCCGCGATCAAATCCATCGGCATGCAGGCCGACCCCATCGAGGAAGGCACCCCGGCTGCCGCACCACCCGCCAAGAAACACTGGTGGCCGCTGGCATTGTCCGGCGTCGGTGCATTGGGCGCTGAAGTGCTGCACTTCACTAACGCCGCGCCGACCTGGGTGATTGCCCTGGTGGCGCTGGTGTCGATCCTCAGCGGCGGCCTTACCACCTACAAAAAGGGCTGGATCGCCCTGAAAAACCTCAACCTGAACATCAACGCGCTGATGAGCATCGCGGTGACCGGCGCAATCCTGATCGGCCAGTGGCCGGAAGCGGCCATGGTGATGTTCCTGTTTACCGTCGCCGAACTGATCGAAGCCAAATCCCTGGACCGTGCGCGCAACGCTATCAGCGGCCTGATGCAGATGACCCCCGAACAGGCCACGGTGCGGCAGGCCGACGGTTCGTGGGCTGAACAAGAGGTCAAAAGCATCGATCTTGGGGCTATCGTGCGGGTCAAGCCTGGCGAGCGCATCGGCCTGGACGGCGAAGTCACTGCGGGCCAATCGACCATTGACCAAGCGCCGATCACCGGCGAAAGCCTGCCCATTGAAAAGACCGTGGGCGACAAGGTCTTCGCCGGCACCATCAACCAGGCCGGCGCTCTGGAATACAAAGTCACCGCAGCGGCCAACAATTCCACCTTGGCGCGGATCATTCACGCCGTGGAACAGGCCCAAGGCGCCCGCGCGCCGACCCAGCGCTTTGTCGACAGTTTCTCCAGGGTCTACACCCCGGCGGTATTCCTGTTTGCCCTCGGCGTAGCCCTGATCCCGCCGCTGTTCATGGCCGGCGTGTGGTTCGACTGGATCTACCGCGCCCTCGTGCTGCTGGTGGTGGCGTGCCCGTGTGCGCTGGTGATCTCCACGCCCGTGACCATCGTCAGCGGCCTCGCGGCGGCGGCGCGCAAAGGCATCCTGATCAAGGGTGGCGTCTACCTGGAGGGCGGCTACAAACTCGACTACCTGGCCCTCGACAAGACCGGCACCATCACCCACGGCAAGCCGGTGCAAACCGATTACCTGGCGCTGTTCCCCAACGTCGAAGCCAGCGCACCGGCGTTAGCCGCGAGTTTGGCCGGGCGTTCCGACCACCCGGTGTCCCTCGCCATCGCCAATGCGGCTGTGGATAAAAACCTGGCGCTGCACGCTGTGGATAACTTCGCGGCGCTGGCGGGCCGTGGCGTGCGCGGCGACATCAACGGCGAAACCTATCACCTGGGCAACCACCGCCTGGTGGAGGACCTCGGCCTGTGCTCGCCGGAGCTGGAAGAAAAACTCTTCGCCCTGGAAAAACAAGGCAAGTCCGTGGTGCTGCTGCTCGACAAGTCCGGCCCGCTGGCGCTGTTTGCCGTGGCCGACACGGTCAAGGACAGCAGCCGTGAAGCCATCCAGCAACTGCACGCGCTGGGCATCAAGACCCTGATGCTCACCGGCGACAACACCCACACCGCCCAGGCGATTGGCGCCCGGGTCGGCATCGATCAGGCCCGTGGCGACCTGCTGCCCACCGATAAACTGCAAGCCATCGAAACCCTCTATGGCCAAGGCCATCGCGTCGGCATGGTCGGCGACGGCATCAACGATGCCCCGGCCCTGGCCCGTGCCGAGATCGGTTTCGCCATGGCCGCAGCCGGCACCGACACCGCCATCGAGACGGCCGACGTGGCCCTGATGGACGATGATCTGCGCAAGATTCCCGCATTCATTCGGTTGTCGCGGCAAACCTCGAGTATCCTGCGGCAGAACATCGCCCTGGCGCTGGTGATCAAGGCGATCTTCCTCGCAGTCACGTTCCTGGGCATGGCCACCATGTGGATGGCGGTGTTTGCCGACATGGGCGTCAGCCTGCTGGTGGTGTTCAATGGCCTGCGCCTGTTGCGCAAATAATGGATGTGAGGGTGGCGTGCTGAGTGCCGAGTTGAAGGCTTTTTACATGGTCGCGCGCCTGGGCAGCATTACCCAGGCGGCGAAAAAACTCGGCCTGAGCCAGCCCACGGTCACCACCCAGATCCGCAACCTCGAAAGCCAATACGGTGTTGAGCTGTTCTACCGTGGCGGCCGGCGTCTGACCGTCAGCGATGAAGGCGCGCGGCTGCTGCCGATGGTCAAGGCGCTGTTGCAGCAAGAAGCGGACATCGAGTTTTTCCTGCGCAACAACGGCCAGGTCCAGGGCGCATTGCGGATTGCCGCGACGGCGCCGTATTACATTCTCGACCTGGTCAAAGCCTTCCGCGAACGCCTGCCGCAGGTGGACGTGTCGGTGGAAATCGGCAACTCCCAACAGGTGCTCGAAGCGCTGGACGATTACCGCGTCGATGTCGCCGCGTCCTCGCAGTTGGTGGAAGACCCACGCCTGATCCGCCGGGTATTGGGCACCGACCCGCTGGTGCTGGCGGTGCATCGCGACCATCCCCTGGCCAAGCTCGACCATGTACCCCTCAGTGCCCTGGCCGGGCATACCTTGTTGATGCGTGAAGCGGGCTCGACCACACGGCGGCTGACGGAAGAGATGTTGCAGGGCGCTAGCGTGAGCTACGGGCCGCTGCTGGAAATCGGCAGCCGCGAGTCGATCCGCGAGGCGGTGTTGCGCAATATCGGCATCAGCATCATTGCGCGCCAGGAAGTGCCCCATGACCCGCAACTGCGGGTGCTGACCATCGAGCATGCGCCGCAGATTCCGGAGTATTTGTACTGCCTCAAGGAAAGAAAAAGCGCACGGTTGCCAGCGGCGTTTCTGGGCTTGGCGCAGGAAATGTCGCCCCTCTGAGTTCTATGGTGGTCTTGAGGGCCTCTTCGCGGGCAAGCCCGCTCCCACATTTTGACCGTGTGAACCCGATCAAGTGTGGGAGCGGGCTTGCCCGCGAAAGCGGCAGTGCAGGCACCACACCCCTTTGACCCCTACCCAAATCCACCAATACCACTATCACCACCTTTTGCCTTCCTGCCACACGCGCGACGCATTGCCTACCTAGCATGACCCTCATCCGTTTGATGAGGTGCCACGCATGAACACTGCCCTGAGCCAACCCGGCGCGCCGATGAAGGTGCGCAATATCCAGAAACGCTTCGGCGCCTTCACTGCGCTCGACAACGTATCCCTGGACGTCGCCGCCGGTGAGTTGGTGTGCCTGTTGGGCCCGTCCGGCTGTGGCAAGACCACCTTGCTGCGCTGCATCGCCGGGCTCGAGCGCCAGGACAGCGGCGAACTTTACCTGGGCAACCGCGACGTTTCCCTGCTGCCACCCCAGGCACGGGACTACGGCATTCTGTTCCAGTCCTACGCCCTGTTTCCCAACCTGACCGTCGAAGCGAACATCGGCTACGGCCTCACCGGCAGCGGCCGCGATGAAGTGCGCAAGCGTGTCGCTCAGATGTTGGAACTGGTCGGCCTGGTCGGCAGTGAAAAGAAATACCCCGGCCAACTCTCCGGCGGCCAGCAACAACGCGTGGCTCTAGCCCGGGCGCTGGCGCCTGCGCCGTCGTTATTGCTGCTGGATGAACCGATGTCCGCCCTCGACGCCCGTGTGCGCGAGCATCTGTGCACCGAACTGCGCCAACTGCAACGGCGCCTGGGCATCACCACGCTGATGGTCACCCACAACCAGGACGAAGCCATGCTGATGGCCGACCGCATCGCCGTGATGAACAACGGCAAGGTCGAGCAGTACGCCACGCCCCAGGAAATCTACGACCGCCCGGCCACGTCGTTCGTGGCGGAATTTGTCGGCCAGGGCAATTGGCTGCCATTCAGCCGCAACAGCGCCAGCCACGCCCAGGTCGGCGGGATGAACATGCGCTTGGCCGATGATGCCGGCGTGGCCAAGTCCGGCCGCCTGTTCTGCCGCCCGGAAGCCATCAGCGTCAACCCGCCGGTGCATGAAGAAAACCTGTTCCCGGCCAAGGTCCGCGAGGTCACGTTCCTCGGCAACCGCTGCCGCATGAGCTTTGAGCTCGAGCAGTTACCCGGCCATGCGCTGCTCGCCGAACTGGCCCCGGAAGCCATGCCGCGCCTGGGCGCCCAGGACATCTGGGTGGCCTTGCCGCCGCGCAGCCTGCAGGTGTTTGCCTGAGATGGCCGTTGTCATGACCTTGCCCGCCGTGCGCCAGGCTTCCCGTGCCGAACTGGGCGACCGCCTGTTTGTGGTCGGCGGCAAACTGCTCTGGCTGTGCTTGCTGGGCGTCGCCGTGTTGCTGCCGTTGCTGGCGATCTTCTGGCGTGGTTTCAGCAGCGAAGCGGGGCAGGGCGGCGGTCTGGTCGCGGCTAAAGCACTGATCACCAGCGCAAACTTCCACTGGTTGCTTGGCAACAGTCTGAAAGTTTCCCTCAGCGTCGCGGCCATCGTCGTACCGCTGGCCTACCTGTTTGCCTACGCCCTGCAACGCACGCTGATTCCCGGCAAGGCGATCTGGCGCGGCCTGTCCCTGTTGCCGTTGATGGCACCGTCGATGCTGCCGGGGATTGCGCTGGTTTATCTATTCGGCAACCAGGGTATGTTGCGCGGCTTGCTCTCGGAGAATATCTACGGTTTCTGGGGCATCGTTCTGGGCGAAGTGATCTACACCTTCCCACACGCCTTGATGATCCTGCTGTCGGCGCTGTCCCTGGCGGATGCGCGCCTGTTCGACGCGGCCTCCAGCATGGGGGCGAGCCCGGCCCGGGCGTTTCGCAGCATCACCTGGCCGGCCACGCGCCAGGCGGTGTTCGCCGCATTCTGTCTGGTGTTTACCTTGACCATCACCGACTTCGGCGTGCCCGTGGTGGTCGGCGGCGATTATCAGGTGCTGGCGCTGGAGGCGTACAAGGCGGTGGTCGGCCAGCAACAGTTCGGTCGCGGCGCGTTGATCGGCATGGTGTTGCTGCTGCCGGCGCTGTTCAGCTTCGGCGTGGATGCGTGGTTGCGCCGCCGTCATGGCGACTCTATGAGCGGCCGCGCCCAAGTGTTCCAACCGCTGCCATCGCGTTCGAGGGACGGCTGCTACCTGGCCATCGTCCTACTGATCTGCGCCGTTTTGCTGCTGGTGTTCGGCATGGCGGTGTACTCCTCGCTGGTGAAATTCTGGCCGTACAACCTGTCGCTGTCGCTGACCCACTACCAGTTCGAAGACACCGCCGGCGGCGGCTGGCTGGCCTATCGCAACAGCCTGACCCTGGCCTTGTGCACCGCGTTGATCGGCAGCGTGCTGATCTTCACCGGCGCCTACCTGATGGAAAAGACCAAGGGCCAGAAAGGCCTGAACCTCGCGCTGCGCCTGCTCAGCTTTGTGCCGATGGCCGTGCCGGGGTTGGTGCTGGGCCTGGGCTACGTGTTCTTTTTCAACCTCAACGGCAACCCGCTGCATGTGTTCTACGGAACCATGACCCTGCTGGTGGTGTGCACCATTGCGCATTATTTGACCACCGCGCAGATGACCGCCACCACGGCGTTGCGCCAGCTGGACGCCGAGTTCGAAGCCGCCGCGCTGTCCCTCAAGGCGCCGCTGTATCGCCATTACCTGAAAGTCACCGTGCCGATCTGCCTGCCGGCGCTGCTGGACATCGTGCGCTACCTGTTTGTATCGGCGATGACGACCGTATCCGCCGCGATTTTCCTCTACAGCCCCGACACCATCCTCGCCGCCGTCGCCGTGTTGAACATGGACGATGCCGGCAACGTGGGCGGCGCGGCGGCCATGTCGACCCTGATCCTGTTCACCTCGGCCGGCGTCTCGCTGTTGCTGGCGTGGGCCTCACGTGGCGCGTTGCGTCGCTCCCAAGCCTGGCGCCAGAGCGCGCCGGGCCAATAATCCCGATAGGAGGTGTTCCATGTTCAAACCCCTGGCACTGGTCGCTGCCGTACTGTCTGCATTCAGCCTGAATGCCTTCGCCAAGACCGACCTTACGGTGTACACGGCCCTCGAAGCCGAGCAGTTGAAGACCTACAAGCAAGCCTTCGAAAAGGCCAACCCGGACATCGAAATCAAGTGGGTGCGCGACTCCACCGGCATCATCACCGCCAAGCTGCTGGCCGAGAAAGACCGCCCGCAAGCCGACGCGGTCTGGGGCCTGGCCGCGTCGAGCCTGGCGATCCTCGATCAGCAAGGCATGCTGGATAACTACGCCCCCAAGGACCTGGACAAGATCGGCAAAAACTACCGCGACCCGGCCAACCCGCCGGCTTGGGTGGGCATGGACGTCTGGGCCGCGACCATTTGCTTCAACACCGTCGAAGCTGAGAAGCAAGGCCTGAGCAAGCCGGTGAGCTGGCAAGACCTGACCAAGCCTGAGTACAAGGGCAAGATCGTGATGCCCAACCCGGCCTCGTCCGGCACCGGTTTCCTGGATGTGAGCGCGTGGTTGCAGACCTATGGCGAGAAGCAGGGCTGGCAGTACATGGACGACCTGCACCAGAACATCGGCCAGTACGTTCACTCGGGCTCCAAGCCGTGCAAGCTGGCGGCGTCTGGTGAATTCCCGATCGGGATTTCCTTTGAATACCCGGCCGTGCAGTTGAAGCGCCAGGGCGCGCCGCTGGACATCATCCTGCCGAAAGAAGGCCTGGGTTGGGACATTGAAGCGACGGCCGTGATGAAGGGCACGGCCCACGCCGACGCGGCGAAAAAACTCGCCGACTTTTCCGCCAGCCCAGCGGCGATGGCGCTGTACAAGGACAACTTCGCCGTGCTCGCCCAGCCGGGGATTGCCAAGCCGCAGACCGAATTGCCGGCCGATTATGAGCAGCGGCTGATCAAGAACGACTTTGCCTGGGCGTCGAAGAATCGCGACAGCATCCTGACTGAGTGGCGCAAGCGCTATGACGGGAAGTCGGAGAAGGTGGCGGGTCAGTAATTTTTTCGTTAGGGCTGCTGGCCTCTTCGCGAGCAAGCCCGCTCCCACATTTTGATTTGTGAACACATTCAAATGTGGGAGCGGGCTTGCTCGCGAAGGCGGCCTTGAATTCAGGACATCATTCCATGACACACCCCACCGACCTTTTGATTGTCGGCGCCGGCATCCTCGGCCTGTCCCACGCCTTCGCCGCCGCCCGGCGCGGTCTCAAGGTCAAGGTCTTCGAACGCAGCGCCACGCCCCTGGGCGCCTCGGTACGCAACTTCGGCCAGGCCCTGGTCACCGGCCAGCCGCCAGGCACGATGCTCGACCTGGCGCGGCAAAGCCGTGACATCTGGGGCCACTGGGCCCAGGCCGCCGGCCTGCAGCTCAAGCGCAACGGCGCCTACCTGTTCGCCCGCAACGAAGCCGAAGAGCATCTGCTCGAAGCCTTCTGCGCCGGCCGCGCCAAGGAACACGGCTACCACGTCGAATTGCTGCAAGGCGCAGCGATGAAGGATTTGTATGGCGGCCAGTTCCGTCATCACCGTGCCGCGTTGCACGGCAAGGACGACCAGCAACTGTATTCGCGCGAAGCGCTCCCGGCGTTGATCAACTACCTTCGCAACGAATTGAACGTGGAGTTTCATTTCTCCACCCTGGTACGCGATGTGGAACCGGGCCTGCTGCACAGTACGGCGGGCAGCTTTCGCGGTGAGCAGATCATCGTCTGCTCCGGTCACGACTACCAAACCCTGCTGGCCGACGCGATGGCCGAACTCAACCCAAGTATCTGTCGCCTGCAAATGCTGCGCGCACGGCCAGCGGTCAATCTCAACCTGCAACACGCCTTGCTCACCGGCCTCAGTTGCGTGCACTACGGCGCCTTCGCCGACCTGCCCGAGGCGGCGACGGTGCGGGCGCAGATCCTGCGCGATGTGCCGCACCTGCACGAGCACGGCATCCACCTGCTGATCAGCCCGACACCCTATGGCGAGCTGATTATCGGCGACTCCCATGCCTACGGCAGCGATGCCTCGCCGTTCAACGCCGAGCAGGTCGACGACTGGATGATCGAACTGGCCGAGCAGACCCTGGGTTGCAGGCTCCAGGTGGTGGAGCGCTGGCAGGGCGTATACGGGGCACGGGGGCCGGGGCCGTTCTCGTTCCTGCGGGCGGCACCGGGGGTGAGCGCAGCGTTGATGCACACCGGCGTGGGCATGAGCGTCGGGCCGGCGCTGGCCGAGCGCAATATCAGTGCGTTGTGGGGGAGTGTGTGATGAGCCCGGAACAGGCGATTGCCGAGGTCTTTGGCCTGTACGAGCGACACGGCGCGGCGGATTACATCGGCGAGCCGGTGTCGCAGATCGAGCACATGTCCCAGGCCGCGCAGCTTGCCATGTTGGAAGGGTTTGACGATGAAGTGGTGCTGGCGGCGTTTTTCCACGACATCGGGCATCTGTGCGGCCAAGGCGGCGCGGACATGGGCGGCTACGGCGTGGTCAGCCACGAAAGGCTGGGCGCGGATTACCTGCGCCGCGCCGGGTTCAGCGAACGCTTGGCCAGGCTCGTGGAATACCACGTGCAAGCCAAGCGCTACCTGACGTTCAACCAACCGGGCTACTACGCCCGATTGAGCGCAGCCAGCCGTCGCACCCTGGGCTATCAGGGCGGGATGATGACCGCCGAAGAAGCCCAGGCCTTTGAGCAGGACCCGCTCTGCGCGGTCAGCCTGCGCATGCGTCATTGGGACGAGCAGGCCAAGCAGATGCATGTGCCGCTGCTCGACCTTGAGGTGCTCAAGGCCAAGGCGCGGCAGGTGTTGGCGGCTTAGGTTTCGTCGAGGCGCTGGGCGAGTGCTTCGACCTGCTCCTGGCGTTCGGCCTGGCTGAGTTTGGCGTGGGGGTTGAGCGACGACCATTGCGGATGGGCGCGAGCTTTGTGCAGCGCGTCCGGCAATTTGCCCTCGCGCCAGCTTTTGTCCTGGGGCGTATCGACCTTGATGCTGTGAATCGCCGCATGCCCACGCAGGTTCAGGGCCTTGAGCAACTGACGTTGGCGTAGCGCGAGCAGGCGCAGCACGCTGTCGTCCACGGTCAGTTCGCGTTGGCCTTTGATCTTGCCCAGCAGCCGGCTGCCGTAGCTGCGCGCGGTTTGCAGCGCACCACCGGCAATCGCCCCGGCCAGGGCGGCGGCGCCGAGGGTCAGGCCGCCGACCAGCAGATCCACACCGGCCCCGGCGGCGGCCCCGGCGGCGATCCCGCCACCGACGCGCACCCCGAGTTGCTTGAGGGTTTCCGGGTTGAACAGGTCATCGCCCCAGCGCCCGTCGAGCAGCGGCAAATCGCTGGCGGCGGCGTCTTGCGGGCGAAAGCCGAACAGTTTGAGCAGCGCTTCCACGCATTTCTGTTCGCGCTGGCGCACGGCCTTGCGCAGCTCGTTGATGGCGTGCGGCTCATCTTCGGTGACCACGCTGCGACGGCACGCGGCACAGTCGATCAGCAGCTCGGCGATCAACCGCGCTGCGCTTTGCTGACGGGCCTGGCGCTGGGCCTGCTGGTCAAGAATCAGGCGCTCCAACTGCGGCCGGGCGTTTTCCAGCAATAGGGCGAGGCTTTCGTACAGGCGGCGCTCGCCGTCTTCCGGCGGTGCGACGCTGTCGAACCGCACCAGTGCATGCAGGCCCAGGCGGGCCAGGGCTTCACGCCAGTCCGGTTCGCGATGGTCGCTGCTGCTGACAAAGTTGAGCACCGGCAGTAACGGCTTGCCGCAACTGGCCAGCACTTGCAGCTCGTCGCGGTACTTGGCCAGCACCGGCTCGCGGGCGTCGATCACATACAGGCCGGCGTCCGAGGCCAGCAGTTGGCGCAGCACCTTGGCTTCCTGTTCGAAACGCTGGCGCGCTTCGCTGCCTTCGAGGAACCGCGCCAGCCGGGCCGGGCCGTCGAGGCGTTCACCCGGGCGGTCCAGGCGCTCCAGGTAGTCGAGCAGGGCGATGGCGTCTTCCAGGCCGGGAGTGTCGTACAACTCCAGCAGGGCTTCGCCGTCCACCGACAAGCGCGCACCTTCGACATGCCGTGTGGTGCTGGGGCGGTGGGAGACTTCGCCGAAGCCCACGTCGCGGGTCAGGGTGCGCAGCAGCGAGGTTTTGCCGACATTGGTGTGGCCGACCACGGCGAGTTTCAGCGGTTTAGTCATGACCGGTCTCCAGCCAGTTCAGCGGCGCGCAGTCGGCGAAGGGCAGCTCTAGCTGTTGCAGCGCGCTGTGCCAGTCGCCCAGGCGTTCGGCGTCCAGCGCCTGGCCGGGCGGTGCTTGCAGCAGCCACACACGGGTGGCGGCGGCGCTACGGGCGAGTTCGGCGATCAGCGCGAGGCTGCCGCGATCCGGCGAACGTCGTGGGTCGCAGGCGATGGCCAGGCGGGCGGGCGGGAAGCGCGTGAGTTGTTCCAGCAGTTTGTGGCGCGATTCGCGGCTGTCGAGGATGCCGGCGTCGTTGACGTTGGCAGGCAGCTTGGGCGGCCATGGATGCTGGTCGTCCAGTTCGATGGCCACCAGCAGGGCGCCGTCGCTGTGCAGGTCGCTGACGCCGCCGCTGACAGGGGGCAACTGCTCCGGTGCGGCGTCGTTGACGCCGAGGCGTTCGCTGCTTGGCATCAGGCGTTCACGCAGCTGGCTGTAGCCCGGCAGGTTGAGGTCCAGGCGCAGGGCGGCGCGCCCGCGTTGCCAGCGCCACAGGCAGAGCAGGGCGAGGAGCAGACGCGGCAGCAGGCCGTAGACCAGCAGCACGCCTACCAACCAAGCGGCCCAGGCCTGGCGGGCGCGTTCGATGTTCAGCGCGAGATCGCCGCTGGCGCGGATCATCTCGACGGTTGGTACGTTGAAGCCCAGCAGCGCGGGCAGGCTGCCCAACGTTTGGGTTGCGGCGACGAAGGTGTCGGCGCTGAGGATGGTGGTTTCCCACACGAAGCCGTAGCGGCGGGTGGCGAGCAGCGTCAGCAGGATCGCCAGGGCGCTGAGCATGGCCAGCAGCCACAGGCCGTTGACCAGCACGCCGACGGCCCAGCGATTGAGTTTCTGGCGTTGCAGCAACAGCAACAACGCCGGTGCCAATTGTGCGGCCTTGGCGTCGCGGGCGAGTTTTTCGCTGAGCCACAACCACAGCCGCCCCAGGCTGGCGCCGTGTTCGCCGGCAAACAGCAGGCCCAGGGCCCAACTGATCAGCAGGATCAGATTCAAACCGAGCAGGCTGCCCAAGGCCCAGAACACATTCACCGGGCCCAGGCCGTTGCCCAGCGCGGCGAAGGCCAGGCCGGCGCCGCTGATCAGCGCGACGATGGCCAGCAGCACCAGCGCCAGGCGCGCACCTTGCAGCCAGCGGGTGAGGGCGGCGCTCAGGCCATCGCGTTCGGCCAGGTGCAGGGCGCGGCGCTGGATACGCGTCGGCAAATCGCCACCGGCCGCGCGGGCCAGGCGGTTGGCTTCCTGGTCGTCCAAGGGGCCTGCGTGTTCTTCGCGCAGGCGCACGGTTTCTGTCAGCCAGAGTTTTTGCAGCGGGGTCAGTGCAGTCACGCGCCGTCCTGTTGTGTTTGTGAGCCTGGAGCATAACCCCTGACTCGGGGCTCTGGTATTCTCGTCGCCATGAAAAAAACTCTCCCTTTAAGCCTGATCGCAGCCCTCGGTGAAAACCGCGTGATCGGCGTCGACAACAGCATGCCCTGGCATTTGCCGGGGGATTTCAAATATTTCAAGGCCACCACGCTCGGCAAGCCGATCATCATGGGGCGCAAGACCTGGGATTCCCTGGGCCGACCGTTGCCGGGGCGCTTGAACCTTGTGGTCAGCCGTCAGACCGATCTGGTGCTGGAAGGTGCCGAGGTTTTTCCGTCGCTGGACGCTGCGGTTGAGCGCGCCGAAGCGTGGGCGCTGGAGCAGGGCGTGGATGAGCTGATGCTGATCGGCGGTGCGCAGTTGTATGCGCAGGGGCTGGAGCAGGCGGACCGCCTGTATTTGACGCGGGTGGCGTTGAGCCCGCAGGGGGATGCGTGGTTTCCGGAGTTTGATTTGAACCAGTGGAAGCTGGTTTCCAACCAAGAAAATCCGGCTGAAGGTGACAAGCCTGCCTACAACTTCGAAGTCTGGAAAAAAGCCTGACAGCCCGTAGTGAGCGGGCTTGCCCGCGCTGGGCGGCGAAGCCGCCCCAAAACCAGACACCGCGTTTTTCCTGAAGCACCGCGGCGTACCTGTTGGGGCGGCTTCGCCGCCCAGCGCGGGGCAAGCCCGCTCACTACAAGTTTAGGCTTGGGCTAGTTCGGCGTGCTCATCGGCATCCAATACGGCTTTATCCGTCTGCCCCATGATCTGGCTGGTAATCGCCCCGGCCGTCATCGAGCCGTTCACGTTCAACGCCGTGCGGCCCATGTCGATCAGTGGCTCCACGGAAATCAGCAACGCCACCAATGACACCGGCAAGCCCATCGCCGGCAGCACGATCAGCGCGGCAAACGTCGCGCCGCCGCCCACGCCCGCCACACCGGCCGAACTCAGGGTCACAATCGCCACCAGCGTCGCGATCCACAGCGGGTCGAGCGGGTTGATGCCCACGGTCGGCGCCACCATCACCGCCAACATCGCCGGGTAAAGACCCGCGCAACCATTCTGGCCGATGGTCGCGCCAAACGAGGCGGCGAAACCGGCGATGGAGTGCGGGATGCCCAGGCGACGGGTCTGCGCCTCGATGCTCAATGGGATCGCCGCCGCGCTGGAGCGGCTGGTGAAGGCAAATGTCAGCACCGGCCAGACCTTGCGGAAAAAGCGCAGCGGGTTGATCCCGGCCAGGGACAGCAGCAGGCCGTGCACCACGAACATCAGGCCCAGGGCCAGGTACGACACCACCACGAAACTGCCGAGCTTGATGATGTCTTGCAGGTTGGAACCGGCGACCACCTTGGTCATCAGCGCCAATACGCCGTACGGCGTCAATTTCATCACCAGGCGCACCAGGCGCATCACCCAGGCTTGCAGGGTGTCGATGGCGTTGAGCACTTTCTGGCCTTTTTCCACGTCATCCTTGAGCAGTTGCAGCGCGGCAACCCCCAGGAACGCGGCGAAAATCACCACGCTGATGATCGACGTCGGCTTGGCCCGCGCCAGGTCGGCGAACGGGTTCGACGGCACGAACGACAGCAGCAACTGCGGGATATTCAGGTCGGCGACCTTGCCCGCGTAATCACTCTGGATCACCTGCAGGCGCGCCATTTCCTGGGTGCCGGCCACCAGGCCTTCGGCGGTGAGGCCGAACAGGTTGGTCAGGCCGATACCGATCAACGCCGCGATCGCGGTGGTGAACAACAGTGTGCCGATGGTCAGGAAGCTGATCTTGCCCAGGGACGCGGCGTTGTGTAACCGCGCCACGGCGCTGAGGATCGAAGCAAATACCAGCGGGATCACGATCATTTGCAGCAATTGCACATAACCGTTGCCGACCAGGTCGAACCAGCCGATGGAAGCCTTGAGCACCGGGTTGCCGGCGCCGTAAATGCTATGCAGTGCCACACCGAACGCCACGCCCAGTGCCAGGGCGAACAACACCTTCTTGGCCAGGCTCCAGTTTGTGCGGCGGGTTTGTGCCAGGCCCAGTAACAGGACCACGAACACCAGTAAGTTGAGAATCAGAGGCAGATTCATTGAAGCTCCGTCAGAGGCTGCCAATCGCGTGAGCCTGCGATTGCGAACCGGAAAGCCTAACAGCTTGAAATATATTGATTTAATACCGATATCGAATGGTGACTGTCGCTTTTGGAATAAGCCTTTGACGCTCAGGTATATGGCGTTGGCGGAATCAGGACGCAAGCGGTCGTGCTCGGGCGCTAACTGTCACAGGGATTTGTTAGCGTCGATGTCTTTCACTCAGGGAGAAAACGCATATGAAGCTCGCTTCGAGAATGTTTGCCGCCGCGCTGTGCCTGGGCCTTGCTGGCCACGCCATGGCCGCCACCGAGTTGAAACACTGGCCGGCCCCGGCCGCCGAGCAACTGAACAAAATGATCGCCGCCAACGCCAACAAGGGCAATTTCGCGGTGTTCGACATGGACAACACCAGCTACCGCTACGACCTCGAAGAGTCCCTGTTGCCCTACATGGAAAACAAGGGCCTGATCACCCGCGACAGCCTTGATCCGTCGCTCAAGCTTATGCCGTTCAAAGACACTGCCGACCATAAGGAAAGTCTGTTCAGTTACTACTATCGCCTCTGCGAAGTGGACGACATGGTCTGCTACCCGTGGGTCGCCCAGGTGTTTTCGGGGTTCACCCTCAAGGAACTCAAGGTCCAGGTCGACGAACTGATGGCCTCCGGCAAGCCGGTACCTGTCAGCTATTTCGAAGGCGACGTGGTGAAAAAATCCGAAGTGCAGCCGCCGAAAGTCTTCACCGGCCAGCAGGAGCTGTACAACAAGCTGATGGAAAACGGCATCGACGTGTATGTGATGACCGCTGCCTCGGAAGAACTGGTGCGCATGGTCGCTGCCGATCCGAAGTACGGCTACAACGTCAAACCCGAGAACGTCATCGGCGTGACCACCCTGCTCAAGGACCGCAAGACCGGCGAGCTGACCACCGCACGCAAACAGATCAGCGCCGGCAAATATGACGAGAAAGCCAACCTCGGCCTCGAACTCACCCCTTACCTGTGGACCCCGGCCACCTGGATGGCCGGTAAACACGCGGCGATCCTGACCTACATCGACGAGTGGAAAAAACCGGTGCTGGTGGGCGGCGACACACCAACGAGCGATGGCTACATGCTGTTCCACGATGTGGACGTGGCCAAGGGCGGCGTGCATTTGTGGATCAACCGCAAGGACAAATACATGACCCAGCTCAACGGCATGATGGCCAAGCACGCGGCGGCGCAGGCCAAGGAAG
Source organism: Pseudomonas sp. FP2335 (assembly GCF_030687535.1). Classification (NCBI taxonomy): domain Bacteria; kingdom Pseudomonadati; phylum Pseudomonadota; class Gammaproteobacteria; order Pseudomonadales; family Pseudomonadaceae; genus Pseudomonas; species Pseudomonas sp. FP2335. The sequence goes on along the minus strand of NZ_CP117437.1, from coordinate 5,673,263 downwards.
GGCTGGCGGTGACGGCGGACAAGAATTGGGTGATCGTCAAACCGGATGACATTCAGTAACACCGAGTCGCCTGCATTCGCGAGCAAGCCAGCTCCCACATTTTGACCGCATTCTCATGTTGAAACGCGGTCAACTGTGGGAGCGGGCTTGCTCGCGAAGACGGCCTCAAAAACACCGCATGACCCCCAGCAAAAAATAGATTTCAATTGCGAACCAATCTCATCCTCTGCTAGCGTGCGCACCTCCTGAACCCCTCGTTCACCTCAAGGTAGTGCCGTGCTCTCCTGGAATTCGCAGATCGCGCGCCTGTTCGCGGAGCAGAAGAAAGCCCTCGAAGCCTTCGTCACCCGCCGCACCGGCAGCGCCCAGGTAGCCGCCGACCTGACCCAGGAATCGTTCCTGCGCCTGGCCCGGTTGGACTCCGGCGAGAAGATCGACAACCTCCCGGCCTTTCTCTTCACCATCGCCAGTAACCTGGTGCGCGATCACCAGCGCCAGGCCATTCGCCGTGAGCGCCTGGACGCCGGCGAGCCCAGCGAAGAACTGCCGTGCAGCAACCCCGGCGCCGATGAACAATTGGCCGCCTACCAGCAGGAGCAACTGATGCAGGACGCGATCCTGGCGTTGCCCGAGGCGACTCGGCAGATCTTCCTGCTCTATCATGTCGACGAACTTTCCTACCGCCAGATTGGCGAACGCCTGTCTATCACCCCGCGCAGCGTGGAATACCAATTGCGTCGCGCCTTGATTGAATGCCGCGCCTACATCAAGACGCGGCTTGCCTGCGATGCACAAGGACGTCGGACATGACTGCGTTACCCACTGCCGACGCGTTGTTCGAAGAAGCGTGCGCCTGGTACTTCCGCTTGCAGGCCGAGGACGTGACCCCGGCCGAGATGGACGCCTTTGCCGCCTGGCTCGGGCAGGGCCAGCCCCAGGACGACGCGTGGCAGGAAGTGCAGGCGATGCTCGGCGGTTTGCGTGAACCGGCACGGTTGATCCGCCGCGCCGAGCAGGCCGCGTGGCGCAAACCCGCGCGGCGCTGGGCTTATGCCGCTGCCGTGCTGCTGGCGGTTGGGCTGACCGTACAGAACACGCCCTGGCTCGACCGCCTGCGCGCGGACTACGCCACCGGCACCGGCGAATCGCGCACGGTCGAATTGGCCGATGGCTCTCAGTTGCAACTCAACACCGACAGCGCGATTCAAGTGCGCATGAGCGGCGGCGAGCGTCAGATTCGTCTGCTGCGTGGCGAAGGTTTTTTCAGCGTGACCAAGGACCCGGCGCGGCCGTTCGTGGTGCAGTCCGGTGAGGGCTGGGTCAAGGTGGTCGGCACCCAGTTCAGCGTGGCGCGGCGCGATGCGCAGACGCGGGTGCAGGTGGCCGAGGGCAAGGTGCAGGTCAGTGCGGGCATGGGCGAGCCGGTCTACCTGGCGCCGGGACGGGCGGTGGAATATCAGGACCAGCGCCTCGCCGACGTGCACGCTTTCGATCCCGCCAGCGGTTTCGCCTGGCGCCAGCGCCAACTGGTGTTCCGCCAACAGCCGCTGTCGGAAGTGGTCAACGAGTTGAACCGTTACTGGCCCGGCAAGACCTTGGTGCTTGGCGACGCGTTGCGCAATCGCGTGGTCTCCGGCGTGTTTGAGATCGACAAACCCGATGCCGTAATCAGGGCGCTGGAATACACCCTCAACCTGCATGCCGAGCGCTACACCCCGTATTTGCTGGTGTTGCGCGAAGGCAAAGCGTCCTGACGGCAACTTTTTCAAAATATTTTCAGGGTTTCCCGGTGGGGCATCGTCCTTGATCACTGAGGCGTAAATAGTAAGCACTCTCAAGTAGTGCGGCGCCGATCACCGACTTTTTTGCACCGGGGAGCACCATTCATGGCACACCGATACGCCGCACGGCCCTTGCTGGCACTGGCCATTTCCTTGGCCAGCGGCACTGCGCCGCTGTATTTGCAGGCTGCTGAGACCATCCAGGCCCAGACTTACCGCTTCGATATTCCAGGGCAAAGCCTGGACGGTGCGCTGGCGGCATTTTCGGCGCTGACGCGGGTGCAGGTGTTGGTGAATGGTGAGTTGACCCAGGGGGTGGTGTCGCCGGGGGTGAAGGGCAACCTGGGGCAGCGTGAAGCCTTGGGGCAACTGCTCGGCGGCACGGGCTTGAGCGCAGCGTTTATCAATGCCGATACCGTCACCCTGGAAAAGCGTGTGGACGCCGGTGGCACCCTCGAAGTCGGCGCCACCACCATCAGTGCCGAGCGCCTGGGCGTCACCACCGAAGGTACCGGCTCCTACACCACGGGGGCCGTGACCATCGGCAAGGGCGAGCAGAAACTCAAGGACATCCCGCAGTCGGTCAGCGTCATGACCCGCAAGCAGATGGACGACCAGAACACCACCAAGCTGTCCGATGTGGTCAAGCGCACGCCCGGCCTGACGGCGACCAAATCTCCTGGCCCTGGCATGTTCATCTTCTCCCGTGGTTTCGAAGTGGGCACGCTGCAATACGACGGCGTGGGCATCCCGCGTAACACCTACACACTGGGCAGCTACCTCACCGAAAACATGGCGATCTACGACCGCGTCGAAACCCTGCGCGGCCCGGCCGCCTTGCTGCAAGGCGCCAACAGCCCCGGCGGCACCATGAATCTGGTGCGCAAGCGTGGCCAGCAGGCGCCCACAGTGACCATCACCGCCAAGGCCGGCTCGTGGGACCACTACGGCACCCAAGTCGATGCCGGTGGCCCGCTCAACCCGGAAGGCACCTTGCGCGGCCGGTTTGTGGCGGATTACGACACCACCAACTCCTTCGTCGATTACGCGGGCGGCTGGAACCAGACCGTCTACGGCGCCGTCGACTACGACTTCACGCCAGACACTACCGTGGGCGTCGGCATCAGTAACCAGAAAGGCCACTCACGCCCCAATTTCATGTCGTTGCCCCGCTACGCCAATGGCAGTGATATCGGCCTGCCGCGTTCGACCTTTGTCGGCGCCAGCTGGAACCGTGCCGTCAACAACCAGACCCAGGTGTTCGCCGACCTGGAGCATCGTTTCAACGATGACTGGAAAGTGAAGGCTGCGCTGGTGGCAATGGACGAGCATAACGACGCGACGTACCAGGCGACGTGGGATACCGTCCCCAACCCCGGTGATACGGGCAATGTGCGCTACATCGACTGGGTGACCGACTTCAATACCAAAAGTCGTGGCGCGGACGTGTATGTCAACGGCAAGTTCGACGGCCTGGGTTTCCAACAGGAAATGGTCCTGGGCGCCAACTATTCCAAACTCACCACCGACGACCAGTGGGCGCGGGCGGCAACGAATGGCGCGGATATTTTCAACATCGACCACAACCGTGTGCAGCGCGACAAATACCAGTTGTTCCAGGCGGGGAACGCCTCGAAGAGCTGGTATGACATTCGCCAGAAAGGCATCTACGGCACCTGGCGCGTCAAGGTGCTGGACCCGCTCACGCTGATCCTCGGCGCGCGCACCAGTTGGTATGAGTACTCCTACATCGGCCAGAACGGTCGCCAGGGCGTGTACGGCGCTGCCGAGGAAAGCACCACGCAAACCTCCGGCAAGGTCACCCCGTATGCAGGCCTGGTCTATGCCCTGAACGATCAATGGTCGGCCTACGCCAGCTACGCCGATGCGTTCGAGCCGCAAACCAACCTGACCACCTCCGGCTCGCTGCTCAAGCCTATCGAGGGCAAGAACTACGAGCTGGGCATCAAGGGTGAACTGGCCGATGGCCGCCTCAACACCTCGTTTGCGATCTTCCGCTACGACCAGGAAAACCGTGGCGTCCAGGACCTGCAAGGGCCGATGAACTGCAATGGCTGGTACTGCTCGGTGGCCTCGGGCAAGGTCCGCAGCCAGGGTTTTGAAGCCACATTGGGCGGTGAAGTGCTGCCGGGTCTGCAACTGGTCTCCAGCTACACCTACAACACCACCAAGTTCCTCAAGGACGACACCTACGAAGGCAAGGTCTTCAGCACTTGGACGCCCAAGCACCTGCTCAAGGTGTGGGGCGACTACCAATTGCCGGGGGACTGGCAGAAGTTCAGCGTCGGTGCTGGCGTGACGGCGCAAAGCAGCACCGTCGCCTACGACCGCACCTTCAGCGTGCCGGGCAATGCACTGTGGGATTCGCGGGTGGCCTACAAGATCAACCAGGAGTTCACCGTCGCGGCGAACCTGAACAATATGTTCGACAAGAAGTACTACATCCCGGCGTACAACGCGAACTGGGGCAGTAACTACTATGGCGACCCGCGCAATGTGATGTTCACCATGACCTACACTCCACAGTTCTGATTTCAGCCGGATAAAAAATGCCCGGCTCTTGGCGGGCACTTTTTATGCGCGGCGTTTCAGCCTGACGACTTATCCTGTATCGGCGCTCCAGTTGCCGGGACTGTATCGCAACTTTCTTCACGCAAAGTGGCACGGTATAGAGGTGCTGCAGGATTAAGCAGGTTCGGGCGACAGAATGAAGCGTGAATCTCTTGATACTGCAGCCCCTTGTTATTCACCTCCGTCAGGGCATCCTGCAAAGTGATGGCTATGTTCCTCAAGGCGAGTGAAGGGGTTTTCCGGTTGCGTACAGTCAGCACGTCGAAGTCCGAGTTGTTCACGGTATACCGAATGTTGTTGTAAGAGTCCTCCGGGTATTTGCCGAGCAGATAATTTCGGACGTCTTCACCTGGGCGCGTTTTCTCGTAAATATTCACGGTTTCTCGGGCTACGCCACCCAGGGTGGGGTCTTGCAGCGAATGGCCATCCGGGCCATAAAAAACAAGAGACGTGTTCTCTGGCACTTTCAAGTTCATACCCGGAAGGTAGGCGCCATGGGCGCTGATGACCAGTTTTCTGGGAGACTGCTGTGTCGGGCCTTGGAATAGGTAGAAATGTTCACCAAGGGCCGTTGCCCCGTTTGGCGGCAGGTTTGCTTTGTGTTGTGGAGGATGCTGGAGTTGCGGGGCAACAGTGAAAGAAGGTGCAGGCGCGATTCTGGGCATGAGCGTTACCTGTTAGAAAACTGAAACCATGAACGGGCATTTGCAGTGCTGAGTTCGGTAGGGTCAGTTTGTTTATCGGTAGCTGATGACATTTAGTTCCAGCGAGCGGGCAAAAAAATGCCCCGAAGATCGGGGCATTTTTGAGACGCTGAGGGGGGTTATAGCCCGTCAAGCATCGCCTTGTTACGCACGGCACCCTTGTCGGCACTGGTGGCCAGCAGGGCATAGGCTTTCAACGCGGTGGTGACTTTGCGCGGACGCTTCTCCACCGGCTTCCACCCCTTCTTGTCCTGCTCGACCCGGCGTGCCGCCAGTTCTTCATCGCTGATCAACAGGTTGATCGAGCGGTTCGGAATGTCGATCAGCACCTTGTCGCCATCCTGCACCAGGCCGATCGCGCCGCCGGCTGCGGCTTCCGGCGAAGCGTGGCCGATGGACAGGCCCGAGGTGCCGCCGGAGAAACGGCCGTCGGTCAGCAAGGCGCAGGCTTTGCCCAGGCCCTTGGATTTCAGGTAGGAGGTCGGGTAGAGCATTTCCTGCATACCCGGGCCGCCTTTCGGGCCTTCGTAGCGGATGATCACGATGTCGCCTTCCTTCACTTCGTCGGCGAGGATGCCGCGAACCGAGCTGTCCTGGCTTTCGTAGATCTTGGCGCGGCCTTCGAAGACGTGGATGGATTCATCCACACCGGCGGTTTTCACCACGCAGCCATCCAGAGCGATGTTGCCGTACAGCACGGCCAGGCCGCCTTCTTTTGAGTAGGCGTGCTCGACGCTGCGGATGCAGCCGTTTTCACGGTCGTCATCCAGCGTGTCCCAACGGGTCGACTGGCTGAACGCGGTTTGCGTCGGGATGCCGGCCGGGCCAGCCTTGAAGAAGTGGTGCACCGCTTCGTCGTCTGTCTGGGTGATGTCCCACTTGGCGATGGCTTCTTCCATGCTGCGGCTGTGCACGGTCGGCAGGTCGGTGTGCAGCAGGCCGCCACGGGCCAGGGAGCCGAGGATCGAGAAGATCCCGCCGGCGCGGTGCACGTCTTCCATGTGGTACTTCTGGATGTTCGGCGCGACTTTGCACAGCTGCGGCACGTGGCGGGACAGGCGGTCGATGTCGCGCAGGTCGAAATCGATCTCGGCTTCCTGGGCCGCGGCCAGCAAGTGCAGGATGGTGTTGGTGGAACCGCCCATGGCGATGTCCAGGGTCATGGCGTTTTCGAACGCCTTGAAGTTGGCAATGTTGCGCGGCAACACCGAGTCATCGTTCTCGCCGTAGTAACGCTTGCACAGCTCGACGATGGTGCGGCCGGCCTGCAGGAACAGCTGCTCGCGGTCGCTGTGGGTGGCCAGTGTCGAACCGTTGCCCGGCAAGGCCAGGCCCAGGGCTTCCACCAGGCAGTTCATCGAGTTGGCGGTGAACATGCCGGAGCACGAGCCGCACGTAGGGCAAGCGCTGCGCTCGTATTCCGCGACCTTCTCGTCAGAAGCGCTGGAATCGGCGGCGATGACCATGGCGTCTACCAGGTCGAGGCCGTGGGAGGCGAGCTTGGTCTTGCCGGCTTCCATCGGGCCGCCGGAGACGAAGATCACCGGGATGTTCAGGCGCAGGGCGGCCATCAGCATGCCGGGGGTGATCTTGTCGCAGTTGGAGATGCACACGATGGCGTCGGCGCAGTGGGCGTTGACCATGTATTCCACGGAGTCGGCGATGATCTCGCGGCTCGGCAGGGAATACAGCATGCCGTCATGGCCCATGGCGATGCCGTCGTCGACGGCGATGGTGTTGAATTCTTTCGCCACACCGCCGGCGCGTTCGATCTCGCGGGCGACCAGTTGGCCCAGGTCCTTGAGGTGGACATGGCCGGGTACGAACTGGGTGAACGAGTTGGCAATCGCGATGATCGGCTTCTTGAAGTCGTCATCTTTCATCCCCGTGGCACGCCACAGTGCGCGCGCGCCGGCCATGTTGCGGCCGTGGGTGGATGTTTTCGAGCGGTAATCAGGCATTGGAGCACTCCGGGCGGCTAATCAAGTACTAAAGGGGAGTGAGCTTCTATTTCACGACTGGAACACCCGAAAAATGGCCGTGTGTCCGGAAGTTGCCACTCGCGTCGCGGGATCGCCGCGTGCTTGGGCCTCGAGCTCATAAACCCGCCGGGGGATGACTGGCGATGAATAGGGCCGATTCTACACCGCTGGCGGCTGGAGGGAACGGGGCAATACAGGGCCTGCGGCTTTGTTTAGACTGGCGGCCTTTTTTGTCCCTCTCCACTCCAAAGGAACTGGAATGCCCGGTATCAATCGTTTTCTTGGGTTCTACCTGCTGATCGGCCTGGTCCAGGGAATCGCCTTCTATTACTCCGACCAGCTGTATCGCTTGAACGAAGCGCTGTTTTTTGTCACCTACACCCTGGTCCTGGTGGGCGGCACCACGTTGCAGTTGCTCGGGGAAAAAGTCCGGCACTGGCGTTCGCTGTTGCCGACGCTGCTGTTCACCCTGCTGATGGGCGGCATGACGTTGTGGGTGTGTTATGGCGTCGAGCATATCGGCGACAACCGTTGGGCGATCAACTCGTGGTTTATCAGTGTGGTGGTGCTGAGCTACGTCTGCGCCAGCTTCCTGTTTGCCTGGCCCTCGGCCAAAGGCCAGCGCTGGCGCTATGAAGACCTGTTCCAGCAAGCCTGGAACAGCGTGTTCATCGTGCTCTACGCGTTGATCCTGGTGGGGCTGTTCATGGCGTTGCTCAAGCTGTGGGGCCGGCTGTTCCTGATGTTGGGCATCGAGTTCTTCGAGCATCATTTCTGGAGTGAGTTGTTCCTGTGTTTCGCCCTGCCACTGGTGTTCGCGCTCGGCATGTACTTGGCGGCCCGCAGTGAAAAAGTCATCGGCCAGATGCGCGGCATGCTGTTCAGCGCGTGTGGTTTGCTACTGCCGTTGATTGCGCTGATCAGCGTGCTGTTTACCCTGGCCCTGCCGTTTACCGGGCTTGGGCGGATATGGGCGACGGGCTATTCCACACCGATTTTGCTGGTGCTGGCCGGGGCTCAGCTGTTTCTGCTCAACGGGGTGTTCCAGGATGGCGCGCAGCCTCGGCCGTATCCAAAGTGGCTGACGCGGTTTATCGAGTTGAGCCTGTTGTGCCTGCCGGTGCTCGCGGCGCTGGCGTTTTATTCGAGCTGGCTGCGGGTCGAGCAATACGCCTTGTCGCCGCAACGGTTCATTGCGCTGGCGGCGGCATCACTGTGTGGTTTGTACGGCCTGGCGGCGGTGTGGGCGGTGGTGCTGCGTAAACCGGTGTGGCTGGGCAACTTGCGTGTGACCAACCCGGCACTGGCGTTGCTGTTTTGTGCGCTGGTGGTGTTGATCAACACGCCGCTGCTCAACCCGGTACAGATCAGTGTGAATGATCAGGTGCAACGCTTGCTGGACGGGCGCACCAAGGCCGAGGCCTTTGATGCGCACTACCTGCGTTTTGGCCTGGAGAAGGCCGGCGAGGAGGCTTACGCCAAGTTGCAGGAGGATCTGGATAAAGAGCGCATTCTTGACGCGGATTCGCGTCGTGCCTTGCGCGAGCGCATGGACGACACGGCGCTGAGTTTCAGCGAACAGTATGAAAAGGAGCGCGCCCGCCGGCCCAAGCCCGAACTCGAATGGATCGGTCCCAAGCCCAAGGGCAGCGAGCAGTTTGCCGAACTGAGCCTGGCTACCGACTCACCGTGCGAGTCCAACTGTGTGTTGTGGGCGGTGGATCTGGACCTGGACGGCCAGCCCGAAGTGCTGGCGATTCCAAACACCGGCTACCGCCAAGACTCCAAGCCACCGCGCATCTTTGCCCTGGATGAGAAAGGCCAATGGGACGATCGCGGCCCACTGGTCTGGACGCAACTGCCGGACGGCTATGTGGACACCGAAACGCTGATCCACGACATCCGCATCGGCAGGATCGAACTGGTCAAGCCGCGTTACCGGCAATTGCAGACCAGTGACATGCTGCTCACGCCGGTAATGCGCGAGCCGTAGTCTGCCGGTTGGTCACCAGCCCCCATAGGCTGAGCACGATAAAACTGAGGGCGATGCTCAGCAGCAGATGCTCGCCGGCCTGGGCCAGTGCCGCGCTGCTGACGGCGGCGGTGAGGAACATGATGCTGTTGCCCGCCGACGCGGCCGTGCCGGCGCTGCTGGAAAACAGCAGCATCGCTGCGGAAATCGCGGCGGGTCTTACCAGGGTCACGGCCAGGGCGCTGATCAGCATCGGGATCAGCAAGGTCACCGTGGTGATGGCGTGCATGCCGACAATCAATGTCAGCAGCACCCCGGCGACACTCAGCAAGCCGAGGCCGATGTTTATCTGCCGCGACAGCGTGATGCGTTTTTGCAAATACGACGCCACGACGCCGCCGAGCAGGTAGGCCACGCCGTACACCATCAGCACCAGCGCGTATTGGTATTCGGAAAGCTGCAGCGTGTCCATGAAGATCAGCGGTGACAGCGCGACAAACGAGCCGCTCAAGGTCATGTAATACAGGCGCACGCGGGCGCGGTCTTGTTCGTCGAACAGGTCTTCCACCAGCGCGTGGCCCAGCACGAAAAATCCACAGCCCATGGCCTGGACACTGCGAAACAGCAGGAAGCTCAGGTAATCCGGCGCCCATGCGCAACCGATGGCGCCGAGGATCGACAGGCTGATGCAGCCGATCAGCACTTCCTTGCGCCCCCATTTATCCGACAGCGGGCCGGCCACCAGTTGGGAGATCGCAAAGACCAGCGTGAACAGGCTGATGGACAGCGCGACGTCAGCGGTGGGCGTATCGAAGTGGGCGGACAGGGCGGGGAAGGAGGGCAGCAGGATATTGATCGGAAAGAAGCTGATCAGGGAAATGCAGGTGATCAGGATGAAGCGCGAGAGGGCGGGCCCAGACATTGTTTTTGTTTTCCCGGAGTAGAACCAGAAATCGATACTAGTCTGCGGAAAATGGAATTCAATCAAAAAAAGTGGCTTGTAGAAGTCGGAACAATGTTTCTGGCACTGCGCAAAAAAGTGTGGGAGCGGGCTTGCTCGCGAATGCGGTGTGTCAGTTAACAACTTTGTAACTGATCCACCGCATTCGCGAGCAAGCCCGCTCCCACATTTTGTTCTGCGTTCTAACTCTACTTAGCTGTTAGGCAGCAACCGGCACGTGATGCTCTTGATGTAGCGCGTCTCGGCAATCGCCGGATGCACCGGGTGATCCGGGCCTTGGCCGCCGCGTTCGAGCATCTGGATATTGCGGTCCAGGTGGCGGGCGCTGGTCAGCAGGATGTTTTGCAGGTCGTCTTCCGGCAGGTGCATGGAGCACGAAGCGCTGACGAGGATGCCGTCCTTGCTGAGCAGGCGCATGGCTTGCTCGTTGAGGCGGCGGTAGGCGCCTTCGCCGTTCTTCATGTCTTTTTTGCGTTTGATGAACGCCGGTGGGTCGGCGACGATCACGTCGAAGCGTTCTTCGCTGGCTTTCAGTTCTTTCAAGGCTTCAAACACGTCGCCTTCGATGCAGGTCATTTTCTCGGCAAAGCCGTTCAGCGCGGCGTTGCGCTCCACGCCGTCGAGGGCGAAGGCGGAAGCGTCGACGCAGAATACTTCACTGGCACCAAAGGCCGCAGCTTGCACGCCCCAGCCGCCGATGTAGCTGTACAGGTCCAGTACGCGCTTGCCCTTGGCGTAAGGGGCCAGGCGCGCGCGGTTCATGCGGTGGTCGTAGAACCAGCCGGTTTTCTGGCCCTGGATCACCGGGGCTTCGAATTTCACGCCGTTTTCTTCCAGCGCCACCCACTCCGGCACCAGGCCGAACACGGTTTCGACGTAGCGGTTGAGGCCTTCGGCGTCGCGTGCGGCGGAGTCGTTCTTGAACAGGATGCCGCTGGGCTTGAGCACTTGGGTCAGGGCGGCGATCACGTCTTCTTTATGGGCTTCCATGGTCGCCGAGGCGATCTGTACCACCAGGATGTCGCCGAAACGGTCGACCACCAGGCCTGGCAACAGGTCGGAATCGCCGTAGACCAGGCGGTAGAACGGCTTGTCGAACAGGCGGTCACGCAGGGACAGGGCGACGTTCAGGCGGTGCACCAGCAGCGACTTGTCCAGCGGCAACTTGATGTCACGCGACAGCAGGCGGGCGCAGATCAGGTTGTTCGGGCTCATGGCCACGATGCCCAGGGTCTTGCCGCCGGCCGCTTCCAGGATAGCCTGGTCGCCTGCCTGGAAGCCGTGGAGTGGGGTGGCGGCCACGTCGATTTCGTTGCTGTAGACCCACAGGTGGCCGTTGCGCAAACGACGATCGGCGTTGGCTTTGAGACGCAGGCTTGGCAGGGACATGACGTCGCTCCGGAAAAAAGAGCGGGAGTATACCTGTTGCACGCCGTTTCATGTGGGAGCTGGCTTGCCTGCGATGCAGACGGCGCGGTGTATCTGACGTACGGCGGTGAGGCCATCGCAGGCAAGCCAGCTCCCACATTGGATCGGGTTTCAGTTCCGGTTTTTGAGGTGTCGGTCAGGTTCCCATAGAGGTTAGAATCCCCGCCTAGCCCAGAGTAAGTACTTATGTCCCAAGAGCTATCCGCCGAACAGATCCAGCAGGCCCTGCAAGGCATCAGTGTGCCGCCTCAACCGCAGATCATGGTGGATCTGCAGATGGAGCAGTACATGCCTGACCCGGACCTGGAAGTGATCGCCCGGCTGATCGCCCAGGACCCGGGCCTGTCCGGGGCGTTGCTGAAGATCGTCAACTCGTCGTATTACGGCTTGAGCAACAAGATCGCCTCGATCCAGCGCGCCGTGAACCTGCTGGGCAGCCGTTCGATCATCAACCTGATCAACGCCCTGTCGATCAAGGGCGAGATGAGCGACGACACCATCGTCACCCTCAACCGCTTCTGGGACACTGCCCAGGACGTGGCCATGACCTGCCTGACCCTGGCCAAGCGCATCGGTGCCCAGGCGGTGGACGAGGCCTACGCCCTCGGCCTGTTCCACGATTGCGGCGTGCCGCTGATGCTCAAGCGCTTCCCCAACTACATGACGGTGCTCGAAGAGGCCTATGCCAACGCCGGCCCCGACTGCCGCGTGGTCGACACCGAGAACAACGCGTTCAACACCAACCACGCGGTGGTCGGCTACTACACCGCCAAATCCTGGCGCCTGCCGGAGCATGTGACCGACGCCATCGCCAACCACCACAACGCCCTGGCGATCTTCAGCGATGAATCGTCGCGCAATCCGCAGCTGAAAAACCTGCTGGCGATCCTCAAAATGGCCGAGCACATCGGCTCGTCGTACCGCGTGCTGGGCAACCAGACTGTCGATCATGAGTGGAATGCCATCGGCCATCTGGTGCTGGACTACGTGGGCCTGTCGGACTACGACTTCGAAAGCATGAAGTTGTCGATCCGCGAACTGGGCGCCCACTGACCCTTCTTTCACGAGGTACGCATGCCCGAGTTACCTGAAGTCGAAACCACCCGGCGCGGGATCGCGCCGCACCTGGAAGGCCAACGCGTCAGCCGTGTGGTGGTCCGTGAGCGGCGCCTGCGCTGGCCGATCCCGGAAGACCTGGATGTGCGCCTGTCCGGGCAGCGCATCGTGCTGGTGGAGCGGCGCGCCAAGTACCTGTTGATCAATGCCGAAGTGGGCACCTTGATCAGCCACCTGGGCATGTCGGGCAACCTGCGCCTGGTGGAGGTCGGCATGCCAGCGGCCAAGCATGAGCATGTGGACATCGAGCTGGAGTCTGGCCTGGCCCTGCGCTACACCGACCCGCGGCGCTTTGGCGCGATGCTCTGGAGCCAGGACCCGCACAACCACGAGCTGCTGCTGCGCCTGGGGCCGGAGCCGTTGACCGACCTGTTCGACGGTGAGCGTTTGTTTCAACTGTCTCGCGGCAAGTCGATGGCGGTGAAGCCGTTCATCATGGACAACGCGGTGGTGGTTGGTGTGGGCAACATCTATGCGACCGAGGCGTTGTTTGCGGCGGGGATTGATCCGCGTCGTGCGGCGGGCGGTATTTCCCGTGGGCGCTATTTGAAGCTGGCGATCGAGATCAAGCGCATCCTGGCCGCTGCGATCGAGCGGGGCGGTACGACATTGCGCGACTTTATCGGTGGGGACGGGCAGCCGGGGTACTTCCAGCAGGAGCTGTTTGTCTATGGCCGGGGGAACGAGGCGTGCAAGGTGTGCGGGACTGAGTTGCGCAATGTGGTGCTGGGGCAGAGGGCGAGTGTGTTTTGCCCAAGGTGTCAAAGCTGATTGCGGTGTGAGGGCTGATGCCGCCATCGCGGGCAAGCCCGCTCCCACACTTGATCGGGTTCACACGGTCAAAATGTGGGAGCGGGCTTGCCCGCGATGAGGCCCTTGCAGGCACTGAAAATCTTCAGGCCTTGCCAGTAATCTTGCGGTACTTCTCCATCAACTGCTCTTCCGTCTCCGGATGGGCTTCATCCAGCGGAATGCAATCCACCGGGCAGACCTGCTGGCACTGAGGTTCGTCATAGTGGCCGACGCACTGTGTGCACAGGTTCGGATCGATCACGTAGATCTCTTCACCTTGGGAAATGGCAGCGTTCGGGCACTCGGGTTCGCAGACGTCGCAGTTGATGCAATCGTCGGTGATGATCAGGGACATGGAAACTCCTGCCAGGGCTGTCAGCCAGGGCATCTGAAAACTAATGCGCGCAATTGTGCCGCATTGGCGCCCGCAGTGCGAGCAGCTCTGACCTATGGCTGTAGTGAGCGGGCTGCCCCGCGCTGCGATCGACCAGGCGCCTCAAGCTAACCTGACACACCGCGGGCGCGGGCAAGCCCGCTCACTACGGGCCAAGTTACTTTTTGAAGCGCAGGGTCAGTGCATCGGCGACGGCCGGGTGGACGAACTTGGTGATATCTCCACCCAACGCGGCGATTTCACGAACCAACGTCGAGGAAATGAACGAATAACGTTCCGACGGCGTGAGAAACAGGCTCTCCACGTCCGGCGCCAGTTGGCGGTTCATGTTGGCCAGCTGGAATTCGTATTCGAAGTCCGACACCGCGCGCAGGCCGCGCAGGAACACATTGGCGTTCTGCTCTTTGGCGAAATGCGCCAGCAGCGTCGAGAAGCCCACCACTTCCACATTGGGCAGGTGCTTGGTGACTTCACGCGCCAGCTCCACGCGCTGTTCCAGGGGGAACAGCGGGTTTTTCTTGGGGCTGGCTGCGACCGCGATGATCACATGGTCGAACAAGCGTGAGGCGCGTTCGACCAGATCGCCATGGCCTTTGGTAATCGGGTCGAAAGTACCTGGGTACAACACTCGGTTCATCGCGTCGTCCTGGCGGAGTCCGTTGGGGAACCGGATGGTATCGCAGCCATCCCGGTCGGCCAAGTCGACTTATGTAGATAGAGGCCGCTTATCCGACGTTTTTTCACGCTGTTTTCAGACGTTCGGCCAAGGCAGTGGCCAATTGCGCGGTCAATCCATACACCGACAATTGCGGGTTTGCCCCAATGCTGGTGGGGAATAGCGAGCCATCGTGGATCGACAGGTTGCGTAATTGGTGATGGCGCCCGAGGCTGTCGGCCACCGCATTTTTCGGCTCTTCGCCCATGGCGCAACCGCCCATCACATGGGCGCTGCCCAGGCAGGTGCGGTGCAGTTCCAGCTTCAGGCCTTCGATCAGGGTACGGGCTTCGGCCAGGGTTTTGACGTAGCGCGCATCGTGATGCAGCGGCTTGACCGACTTGGCGCCCGCCGCGAACTGAATCTCGGCCATGCTGTGGAATGCCCGGCGCAGGCCGTCCCAGGCGTAGTCCGAGACCTGATAGTCGAGCACCGGCGTACCGTCGCCGCGCAACTCCACGTTGCCACCGGGGCTGTCGGGGTGAAAGCCATCGCGCAGCAGGGCGAGCATCGCGTGGGTATTGGGCAGTTGGCTCATGTCCAGGGCGTTTTGCGTGCCGTAGCCACCGAGCAGGGTACTGGCCAGCGCCGGGTGCAGGGGCGGCGCCTCAAGCTTGTACGACATTTTGCCGGTGGTGCCGTCCTGCCATTGGAAATGGTCGGAGTAGATCGACTGCGGTGCGCCGTAGAACGGGTTGATCACCTCGTCGAACAGCCCGGCGGAAAAATTCACCAGGTGCAAAAAGGTCCGCTTGCCCAGGCGCGAGTGCGGGTCGGGCGCGTCCGAGCGCATCAGTAGGGCCGGGCTGTTGATGCCGCCGCCAGACAGCACGTAGTGCTTGGCCTTCACGCTGATCCTGCGCCCTGTGGGCGCCACGCACAGGGCGTCCATCGCCACGCATTCCAGGCTGCTGATGGTGTCGCCGGTGAATTTCAGGCGTTCGGCGCGGGCGAGGTAGAGCAGCTCACCGCCTTTTTCCAGGGTGGACGGGATCGTGGTCACCAGCATCGATTGCTTGGCGTTGACCGGGCACCCCATGCCGCAATACCCCAGGTTGAAGCAGCCGCGCACGTTGCGCGGGATCACGTGCCAGCTGTAGCCGAGCTTCTCGCAGCCTTTGCGGATCACCTCGTTGTTGGCATTCGGCGGCATGGCCCAGGGGGCGATGCCCAGGCGCTGCTCCATTTTTTCAAACCACGGCGCCATCTCGGCGCTGCTGTGGCCCTTCACCGCGTATTCGCTGGCCCAGTGGGAAAGGGTGGCGTCTGGTGTGCGAAAGCTCGATGTCCAGTTGATCAGCGTGGTGCCGCCTACCGCCCGACCTTGCAGGATGGTGATCGCGCCGTCCTTGCTCATGCGGCCGATGCCTTCCTGGTACAGGCTGGTGTAGGCCTCGTCTTCGAGCAGCTTGAAGTCGCTGCTGGTCTTGAGCGGGCCCTCCTCGATCAGCAACACTTTGTAGCCGGCGGCACTGAGGATTTCGGCGGTGGTACCGCCCCCGGCGCCGCTGCCGATGATGGCTACGTCGGCTTCCAGGGTCAGGTCGCTGTCGAGGGCAGCGCCATTGTGGGTTTTCCAGCCACGGGCCAGGCCATCACGGAACAGATCGGGTACGGGCATAGACATGCACTCTTGTTGTTATAGGTGTCGGTCGCTACGAAGTTGCAATCAAAATGTGGGGGCGGGCTTGCTCGCGAAGGCGGTACATCAGTGAAGAATGTATTGGCTGACACACCGCTTTCGCGAGCAAGCCCGCTCCCACATTTTGGGTTGGGTTATCAAGGCTTAGATCTTTGGTGGGCCGGGATAGCCGCAGTGGGCCCACGACGCCGGCTGGAAGTACCACGCCATGATCACCAGCTTGAGCAGCGAGCCCTGGCCCATGCGCAACAGGTTCAGGTAACTGTTCTCCCAGCGGTGCAGGAAGTTGCGGATCTGCTCGCTGCTGGCGTTTTCCCAACTGCCCCAGATCCCGGTCAACGGTCCGCGGGTGATGCCCATGCCCAGCACGTCGAACAGTTGCTGGGTGAGCTTGAACATCTCCGGCGACAGGCGTTGCAGGCTGAAGTCGAGCTTTTTCAGCGTGTCTTCCATTGTGCTGGCAACTTCCTGGGCGCTGGCCACACCTTCAAGCAGTACCGGGATGACGGCGCGCAGGAACGGCAAATCACTGCTGCGCAACATCACAAAACCGCTGGCCGGCGTGCTGCTGGAGCAGCCGCTGAGGCTGGCGCCAAGCCCGGCGGTGGCCAGGAAGGCGCTGGCGCACAGGCCGATTTTCAAGACGCCGCGCCGTGACAGCGCGGGTGTTTCAGTCAGGCTGGGGTTCATTGTTATTGTTATCCCGAGAGTGGCGTGATCAGCGGATAAACAGCTTCTGGATCAACTTCTGGATGGATTTTCCGTACGGCGGGTAGATCAATTTCGCGGCGTTCAGGCGCTGTTTCACCAGCACGCCCTTGGCCTTGCTGAAGGTGAGAAAGCCTTCGTGACCGTGGTAGTGGCCCATGCCCGAGGGGCCGATGCCGCCAAATGGCATGTCGTCCTGGGCCACGTGCAGCAGGGTGTCGTTCAGGCACACGCCGCCGGAATGGGTCTCGTGCAGCACACGCTCCTGTTCGCGCTTGTTGTAGCCGAAGTAATACAGGGCCAGCGGGCGAGGGCGCTGGTTGATGTAGGCGAAGGCCTGGTCGAGGCCGCGATAGGGCACGATGGGCAGCAGCGGGCCGAAGATCTCGTCCTGCATCACCGTCATGTCGTCGCTGACATTCAGCAGCAGGCTGTGGGCCATGCGCCGTGCCTGGCCTTGCTCATACAGCGGGATCAGGGTGGCGCCTTTGTCGGTGGCGTCCTTGGTGTAGGCATTGAGCCGCGCCAATTGCCGTTCGTTGATGATGGCGGTGTAGTCCGGGTTGTCTGCCAGGGTCGGATAAAACCCGCGAATGGCTTGGGTGTAGGCCTCGACGAACCCTTCCACACGATCTTCCGGGACCAGCACGTAGTCCGGCGCCACGCAGGTCTGCCCGGCGTTCAAGGCTTTGCCGAAGGCGATGCGTTCGGCGGCGTCCTTGAGCGGAACATCGGCGGACACGATGGCCGGCGACTTGCCGCCCAGCTCCAGGGTGACCGGCGTGAGGTGCTCGGCCGCCGCGCGCATCACGTGTTTGCCGATGCTAGTGGCGCCGGTGAACAGCAGGTGGTCGAAACGCAGCCTGGAAAACGCCATGCCCACCTCTGCCTCGCCCAGCACCACGCACACCAGGTCCTCGGGAAAGATCTTCGCCAGCAGCGTCTTGAGCAGTTCGCCGGTGGCCGGGGTGGATTCGCTGAGCTTGAGCATCACCCGGTTACCGGCGGCCAATGCACCGACCAGCGGGCCGATGGCCAGGTACAACGGGTAATTCCAAGGCACGATCACCCCGACCACGCCCAGCGGTTGATAGATGACTTTGGCTGACGCGGGCTGGAAGGCCAGGCCTACGGCGCGGCGCGAAGGCTTCATCCAGCCCTTGAGGTGTTTGCTGGCGTAGTGAATGCCATGCAGGCTGGGCATCAGTTCGGCGAACAGGGTTTCGTCGGCGCTGCGGTGGCTGAAGTCCTGGCTGATCGCGTTGATCAACGCCTGGCGTTCGTCGCTGAGCACGTCGCGCAAGGCCTTGAGCCACTGCTGGCGTTGCGCCGCCGGCGGCATCGGGTTGGCGGCATAGGCGCGCTGTTGGGCGTTGAACAGGTCCTGGAGTTGGTCCAGCGCCTGGGAATCTTGCAGGTAGGCAACGTTGGCAGACATGGCGCAGTTCCCGATTGTTATAGGTCTGCCTGGATTTTTAGAGTCATTGCTCTAAAT
This sequence comes from Pseudomonas sp. FP2335, assembly GCF_030687535.1. Lineage (NCBI taxonomy): Bacteria > Pseudomonadati > Pseudomonadota > Gammaproteobacteria > Pseudomonadales > Pseudomonadaceae > Pseudomonas > Pseudomonas sp. FP2335. The sequence goes on along the minus strand of NZ_CP117437.1, from coordinate 5,654,981 downwards.
TGTCAAATAACATTGCAGCAACATGCAGATTTATCCTGGCCGGGATAGGCCGTAAGATGCCCCATCACGTGTATAGAAGCTGATTCCCCTATGGCACCACGAGTAAAGACCAGCGAGCGCATTGTGCAAACCAGCCTGGAGCTTTTTAACCAGCAGGGCGAGCGCAGTATCAGCACCAACCACATCGCCGCCCACATGGAAATTTCGCCGGGCAACCTGTACTACCACTTCCCCAACAAGCAGGCGATCATCGCCGTGCTGTTCCGTGAATACGAAGCCCTGGTAGACAGTTTTCTGCGCCCGCCCCAGGGGCGCGCCGCCACCGTTGAAGACAAGCGCTTCTACTTGCAGGCCCTGCTGGCCGGCATGTGGCGCTATCGTTTCCTGCACCGCGACCTTGAACATTTGCTGGAAAGCGACCCGGAACTGGCCACTGGCTATCGGCGGTTTTCCCAGCGCTGCCTGACCCAGGGCAACGCCATCTACCGGGGGTTTGTCGATGCCGGCATCCTCAATATGGACCCGATCCAAACCGAAGCCCTGACCCTCAATGCGTGGATTATCCTTACCTCGTGGGTGCGTTTCCTGTGCACCACCAATGAAAACTCCGCCCATTTGAGCGCCGAGGCGATCAAGCGCGGGGTGTATCAAGTGCTGGTGCTGGAGGCGGGGTTTGTCACACCCCAAGCCAAGGATGCGGTGGATGCGTTGTTCAAAGAGTTTTACGTGCCGTTGAATCAGGCACTGGAAGAAGTGAAGTAGGACCTTTCCCGAATCTGTTTACAGGAGTCCGTCATGCCGCTTGCCCAACTGATCAGTCCCTCCCAATTGGCCGAGCGCCAGAAGTCGCCCGGGCTGGTGATCCTGGATTGCCGTTTTGCTCTCGAAGACCCGGATTACGGGCGTTGCAGCTACGCCGAGGGGCATATCGAGGGCGCGCAGTACGCTGACCTAGAGCGCCACCTCAGTGGCCCGGTGATTAAAGGTGTGACCGGCCGTCATCCACTGCCGGCGGCGGACGTTCTGCTTCAACAACTGCAGGTGTGGGGCATCAATGCCGACACCGACGTGGTGCTGTATGACGACGGCCCCGGCGCATACGCCGCCCGGGCGTGGTGGTTGCTGGCCTGGTTGGGCAAGCGCGATGGTGTGTTTATCCTCGATGGTGGCCTCAAGGCCTGGCATGCCGCCGGTTTCCCGTTGAGCCTGGATGCGCCGCTGGTTGCGTCTGGCACCTTTGTCGGCACGCCGGACTACGGTTTGCTGCTGGATGCCGAGCACTTGCAAAAACGCTTGGGCCAGCCAGGTTTGACCCTGATCGATGCCCGCGCACAGGCGCGGTTTCGTGGTGAGGTTGAGCCGATCGACCCGGTTGCCGGGCATATTCCGGGGGCGCAGTGCGCGGCGTTCAGTGAAAACCTGGGCAGCGATGGGCGTTTCCTGCCGGTTGAGCAGCTCAAGCAACGGTTTGCTGAGCAGTTGCAAGGCCGCTCACCGGACGAGTTGGTGGCCTATTGCGGTTCGGGGGTGACGGCGTGTCATAACCTGTTCGCCCTGAGCCTGGCGGGGTACCCATTGGGTAAGTTGTATGCGGGGTCTTGGAGTGAGTGGATTACTGATCCGGCGCGGGCTATTGCAACCGGCGATTGAGCTATCCGGGATGTAAGCCCGCTCCCACATTTTTACCGATGTTGTGTCAGTAGCCATTGTGGGATGCGGCGTTCGAGGTAGTAGCTCGGGTGCTTGAGTGAGCCGTCGACAAATCCGACATGCCCACCTTTGGCGGTCAATTCGAACTCCGTGCAATCCGACAACTCAGCGGCCTCAGGCAAGCTGTGGGCAAACACGAACGGATCATCCACCGCCTGGATAATCAGCGTCGGCGTGCGGATTTCCCCCAAGTAGTAGCGACTCGACGCTCGTCGGTAATAGTCCTCGGCACTGAGGAAGCCATGCAGTGGCGCAGTCACCCGCCCGTCGAAATCCCAGAACGTGCGCATCTTCTCCAGCGAGCCCAAGGCCTCCAGGGTCTTCAGCCCGTCCGCGCGGCCGTCCTGTAGGAAGCGGCTCTGCTTGACGCGGATATACGCGAGCATCTCGCGCATGAAGTGCTTCTGGTACACCCGCGAAAACCCCAGCCCGATGCGGTCGGCGCATTGATCCAGGCGAAAGGGCACCGACACCGCCGCCGCGCCTTGCAGCCCGCAGGCGCCGCCGGTTTCACCGAGGTGCTTGAGCAGCACGTTGCCACCCAGCGAATACCCCACCGCATACAGCGGCGCCAACGGTCGCTTGGCACGCAGGTGGGCAATTGCGGCGGCCAGGTCTTCGCTGGCGCCTGAGTGATAGCTGCGCGCCAGTAGATTGGGCTCTCCCGAACAGCCACGCCAGTTCAGCGCTGCGCTGGCCCAGCCTTGGCTGGCGAGGGCTTTTTGCAGGCCGGCGACGTAGGGCGAGTTGGATGAACCGGTCAGCCCGTGCAGCACCAGCACCAGCGGCGCTTGGGCGTCGTGGGGGCCGTGCCAGTCGAGGTCGAGGAAGTCACCATCGTCCAGCCACAGGCGTTCGCGTTGGCGTTCGAGATGGGTAGTGGGGCGCCACAGCGGCCCCCACAGCGTTTGCAGGTGGGGGTTGCCGAGGCCGAAGGCGGGTTTGAACCGGTCTGAAGAGGGAGTCATGAGAATCTCGGTAGCAGGCGAACTCAATGGTGGTGAGCGGGCTCGCCCCGCGCCGGCGGTGTGTCAGGTTAGCTTGAGGCGCCTGGTTGATCGCAGCGCGGGCAAGCCCGCTCACTACAGAGTCCTGCTAGGCGGCGCTTTCGACCAGGCGGTGCCACAACGCGTAATACACCCGACCGGACTTCTGCTCCCGGTGCAGGCGCCAGGCGCCCGGCAGACCCAGTGTGGAAGGTGCGGTCTCGCTTTCAGTGTAGATCCACGCATCGGGAGCCAGCCATTGGCGCTCTTCCAGCAGTGTGCACACGGTCGGCAGCAGGTTCTGGTTGAACGGCGGGTCGAGGAACACCACGTCGTACTCGCTGGCTGGTTGGGTTTCCAGGTAGCGCAGGGCATCGGCAGTCTGCACCTGGCCGTTGGTGCAGCGCAGGGTGCCCAGGTGTTCCTTGAGGCTGGAGACCGCCACGTTGCTCGCGTCCAGCGCCTGGGCCTGGGCGGCGCCACGGGACAGCGCCTCCAGGAACAGCGCACCGCTGCCTGCGAACGGGTCCAGTACCTTGGCACCGCCGATGTACGGCGCGAGCCAGTTGAACAGGGTTTCACGCACGCGATCCGGCGTTGGGCGCAGGCCCACGACATCGGGGAAGCTCAGCTTGCGGCTGCCCCATTCACCGCCAATGATGCGCAGTTGGCCCACACCGTTGTGGACGTTGTGGACAGGTTTTTTCGGGCGAGATGAACTGGCCATTAATGCTCCGGAACCCCGAGCGGCTGCTCGGCGGGTTTATCAGTGGGGGGCGGTAGTGGCTTTTGCGCAGTCGTCGGGCCGGCGGTCACGATGACCATCTTGTCGGCGCTCAAGTGTTTGTTCATTGCAGCCTTGACCTGCTCTACGGTCAGGGCCTGGGATTGTTTCATGAAATCTTCCAGATAGCTCAGCGGCAGGTTGTAGAAACCCATCGCACCCAGCTGCCCGACGATATCGGCGTTGCTCGCGGTAGACAGAGGGAAACTGCCGGCCAGTTCGCGCTTGGCGTCATCCAGTTCCTTTTGTGTCGGGCCGGTCTTGAGGTAGTCGGCGACAACATCCTCGACCAGGCGCAGGGTGCCGCCGCTCATTTCGGCTCGGGTCTGCAGGTTGATCATGAACGGGCCGCGCGCCTGCATCGGGGAGAAGCCGGAGTAGACGCCGTAGGTCAGGCCGCGTTTTTCGCGCACTTCGCTCATCAGGCGCGTGCCGAAACCGCCGCCGCCGAGGATCTGGTTGCCCAGGGACAAGGCTGCGTAGTCCGGGTCGGTGCGATCGATGCCGAGCTGGGCGAACAACAGGTGTGTCTGCTTGGACGGAAACTCGATATGGCTCAGGCCGGCTTTAGGTTCGCTCGGCTGGGCGATCTTCGCCAGTGCCGGGCCTTTGGGCAGCGATGCGGACACCTTGGCGGTCATGGCTTCGGCTTCGGCGCGGGTGAGGTCGCCTACGACTGCAATCACGGCGTTACCCGCTGCGTATGCCTTGGCGTGGAACGCCTGCAACTGCGCCAGGCTGATCTTCGGAACGCTCTCGGGAGTGCCTTCGCTCGGGTGTGCGTAAGGGTGGTCGCCATAAAGACGCTTGAACAGCTCAAGGCTGGCCAGCTTGGCCGGGTTTTGCTTCTGGTATTCGAAGCCCGCGAGGATCTGGTTCTTGATCCGGGCCAGGGAGTCGGCCGGGAACGTCGGCTTGCCGATCACCTCGTCAAACAGCGACAGCGCGGCGTCGCGCTTGTCGCTGGCGCTCAGGCTGCGCAGCGACACCAGCGCCATGTCGCGGAAGGCGCCATTGCCGAAGTCTGCGCCCAGGCCTTCAAAGTCGCGGGCAATCTGGCTGACATCCTTGCCCGGCACGCCTTCGTTGAGCATGGCGTTGGTCATCAACGCCAGGCCCGGCACGTTGCCGTCCTGACTGCTGCCGGCGGCGAACAGGATGCGCATGTCGAACATCGGCAGTTCATGGGCTTCGACGAACAGTACTTTGGCGCCCTCGGCGGTGGTCCAGGTTTGTACGTCGAGCTTGCGGTTGGTCGGCGCCTTGCCGTCCAGCTCCGCAAGGGATTGCAGCTTGTTGGCCGATTGGGCTTTTTCCAGTGCCGGGCTGGCGATGGATTCGCTCGGGCGCAGGAAATACACGGCGCCGGCGGCGACCAGGGTGACGGCGATCAGGCCGGGCAGGATCAGGCGGCTGCTTTTGCGATCACTCATGAGCGGTCTCCTCAGGCAGTACGTGGGCGACGCTGAGACGTTCGCGGGTGAAGTAGGTGCGGGCGGCTTTCTGGATGTCTTGCGGGGTCACGCTTTGCAGTTCGGCAAGCTCGGTGTCCATCAGCTTCCAGGACAGGCCGACGGTTTCCAGCGAGCCGATGGCCGTGGCCTGGCTGGTGATGGAGTCACGCTGGTAGACCAGCCCGGCGATGACCTGGGCGCGGATGCGTTCCAGTTCTGCGGCGGTTGGCGGCTTGGCCTTGAGTTCATCCAGCAGGCGCCACAGGCCGGCTTCGGCTTGGGCAATGGTCTTTTTCTTCTGCTGGTTCGGCGTGGCCGAGAGGGTGAACAGGCTGTCGCCACGGGTGTAGGCGTCGTAGTTGGTGGAGGCGGCGGAGACCAGCTCTTCACCACGCTCCAGCTGTTCGGAGATGCGTGCGCTGTAGCCGCCGTCCAGCAGCGCCGAGATCAGGCGCAGGGCCTGGACCGAGCGTTTGTCTTCGGCGGTGGCCAGGCCCGGCACGTTGAAGCCGAGGATCACGCTGGGCAGTTGGGTCTGCACTTTCATGGTCAGCAGGCGCTCGCCGGGCTCGGCCAGTTCCATCGGCACCTTGGCCGGTGGCACGTCACGCTTGGGGATAGGGCCGAAGTAGCGCTGGGCAAGGGTCTTGACCTCGTCCGGGGTCACATCGCCGACCACCACCAGGGTGGCGTTGTTCGGCACGTACCAGGCCTGATACCAGTGGCGCAGTTCTTCGACCTTCATGCGGTCCAGGTCAGCCATCCAGCCGATGGTCGGCGTGTGATAGCCGCTGGCCGGGAAGGCCATGGCCTTGAAGCGTTCGTAGGCCTTGGACATCGGGTTGTCGTCGGTGCGCAGGCGGCGTTCTTCCTTGATGACCTCGATCTCGCGGCTGAACTCGTCGGCCGGCAGGCGCAGGCTGGCCATGCGGTCGGCTTCCAGTTCGAAGGCGACGCCCAGGCGGTCACGGGCCAGTACCTGGTAGTAGGCGGTGTAGTCGTCGCTGGTAAAGGCGTTCTCTTCGGCGCCCAGGTCACGCAGGATCAGCGAGGCTTCGCCGGGGCCGACCTTGGCGCTGCCCTTGAACATCATGTGTTCCAAGGCATGGGACAAACCGGTCTGGCCCGGGGTTTCGTAGCTCGAGCCCACCTTGTACCAGACCTGGGACACCACCACTGGCGCACGATGGTCTTCGCGCACGACGACTTTGAGGCCGTTATCCAGGGTGAATTCGTGGGTGGGTTGTGGGTCGGCAGCCAAGGCTGAAAGGGGCAGACAAACTGTGCTGAGCAGCAGGCCTGCGGCGCGGCGGGCTAGAGCATTCATTCGTTTTTAAACCTGTTGGGCTGCCCGCTTGGTCTTAGCGTCGGCGGGCGAGGAGGTGCTAGGATACTGATCCGATTTAGGGACGGCCACTGCGGCAGTCATCTTGTCCCGGATCAAGTCGTAGGAATGTTGGAATAGACCCTCGGTTTCCCCGACGATCTTCCACTTTTCGCCGATTTTATCGCTTCAGTCCTATATTGAATCGATTTGTAGAGGCCTTTATTTACGCCTTACAAAATGTTGCGCATGAACAAGCGAGCCTTAAAGCAGTCTGTTCTGCATCGAATTTATTTACCGAGGCGCCCTGGCGCATCGCTACCTTGAGATAGCCGTCCTCCATGTTTGGTTCCAACGACGACAAGAAGAGCCCAGCTGCGGCTGGCGAGAAAAAAGGCCTGTTCGGATGGCTGCGCAAAAAGCCGCAGGAAACCGTCGTCGAACAGCCACAGGTCCAGCCTGAGCCGATTCCAGCGCCCATCGTGGACGCCGAGCCGATGGTCGAAACCCCTGCGCCGGTGGTACTGCCGCTGGTTGAGCCGGTGTTGCAGCCGGTCGTGGAGGCCGCGCCAGAACCCGAGCCAGAACCCGAGCATAAGCCTTGGCCGGAACTGCCAGTCGCCGAAGAGCCGGTGGCGTTGGTTGAAGACGTTCAGGCCGAACACGTAGCGCCACCGATTCCTGCTGTGGTTGAACCTGTGGAAGACGTGGTGGTGCAGGCGCCGCCAGTTGTCGAAGTCGCAGCGCCTGTTGCTGTGGTCGCGGCCGCTGTGCCTGCGGTTGTCGAGCCAGAGCCGGTCGTCGCTGCCGTTGCCGAAACCAGCAAGACCGGCTTTTTCGCCCGCCTCAAGCAAGGCCTGAGCAAGACCAGCGCCAGCATCGGCGAAGGCATGGCCAGTCTGTTCCTCGGCAAGAAAGTCATCGACGACGAGCTGCTGGAAGACATCGAGACCCGTCTGCTCACCGCCGACGTGGGTGTCGAAGCCACCGCCGTGATCATCCAGAGCCTGACCCAGAAGGTCGCGCGCAAGCAACTGACCGACGCCGACGCCCTCTACAAATCGCTGCAGGCCGAGCTGGCCGCGATGCTCAAGCCGGTGGAAGCACCGTTGGTGATCACGCCGAACAAGCCGTTCGTGATCCTGGTGGTTGGCGTCAATGGCGCCGGCAAGACCACCACCATCGGCAAGCTGGCCAAGAAGCTGCAGTCCGAAGGCAAGAAAGTCATGCTGGCGGCGGGCGACACCTTCCGTGCCGCGGCCGTGGAACAGCTGCAAGTGTGGGGCGAGCGCAACAAGATCCCGGTGATCGCCCAGCACACGGGTGCCGATTCCGCTTCGGTGATCTTTGATGCCGTGCAGGCCGCCAAGGCCCGCAACATCGATGTGTTGATCGCCGATACCGCCGGCCGCCTGCACACCAAAGACAATTTGATGGAAGAGCTGAAGAAGGTCCGCCGCGTGATCGGCAAGCTCGACGCAGACGCGCCGCACGAAGTACTGCTGGTGCTGGATGCTGGCACCGGCCAGAACGCCATCAGCCAGGCCAAACAATTCAACCAGACGGTGCAACTGACCGGCCTGGCATTGACTAAGCTCGACGGCACGGCCAAGGGCGGCGTGATCTTTGCCCTGGCCAAACAGTTCGGGTTGCCGATTCGTTATATCGGTGTCGGTGAAGGCATCGACGACCTGCGCACCTTTGAAGCCGAACCCTTTGTACAGGCACTTTTCGCCGAGCGGGAGCGTTCATGATTCGATTCGAACAGGTCGGTAAACGCTATGCCAACGGGCATGTGGGCTTGCATGAGCTGAGCTTTCGAGTGCGTCGCGGCGAATTCTTGTTTGTCACCGGTCATTCCGGTGCCGGTAAAAGTACCTTGCTGCGCCTGTTGCTGGCCATGGAGCGTCCGACCACGGGCAAACTGCTGCTGGCCGGCCAGGACCTGGCCACCATCAGCAATGCACAGATTCCGTACCTGCGCCGTCAGATCGGCGTGGTGTTCCAGAACCACCAGTTGCTGTTCGATCGCACGGTGTTCAACAACGTTGCGCTGCCCTTGCAGATCCTCGGGCTGTCCAAGGCCGAGATCGTCAAGCGCGTGGACTCGGCCCTGGAGCGCGTGGCGCTGTCGGACAAGACCGACCTCTACCCCGGCGACCTGTCCACCGGCCAGCAACAGCGCGTCGGCATCGCCCGCGCCATCGTCCACCGCCCGGCCTTGCTGCTGGCGGACGAACCCACCGGTAACCTCGACCCGCGCCTGGCGGCCGAGATCATGGGCGTGTTCGAAGACATCAACCGCCTGGGCACCAGCGTGCTGATTGCCAGTCACGACCTGGCGCTGATTGCCCGCATGCGCCATCGCATGCTGACCCTGCAACGCGGCCGCCTGATCGGTGACGGGGAGGCTGGCGTATGAGTGCTACCCGCAGCCCCAAGGTTTCCGAACGCGTGGCGCCGAAAGCCGCCGACCCGCAACCGCAGAAAAAGAAAAAACACGACGATGACGACGGCCCGGACTTCGGCACGCTGCTGCGCGCCTGGATCGAAAGCCATCGCGCCAGCCTGCTCGACAGCCTGCGTCGCCTGGGCAAGCAGCCGATTGGCAGCTTTTTCACCTGCCTGGTGATGGCCGTGGCCTTGAGCCTGCCGATGGGCTTGTCGCTGCTGCTTAATAATGTGGAGCGCCTGGGCGGTTCCTGGCAGCGTGCGGCGCAGATTTCGCTGTACCTGAATATCGACGCCAGCAGTAAAGAGGGCGAAGCGCTGCGCGACCAGATCAAGAACATCCCGGGCGTGGCAGAGGCCGAGTACATCAGCCGCGATCAGGCGCTTGAGGAGTTCCAGCAGCAATCCGGCCTGGGCGAGGCGCTCAAGGAACTGCCGCAGAACCCGCTGCCGGGTGTGGTGCTGGTGACGCCAAACGAAGTCGACAAGCCAACCCTGGAGGCCCTGCGACAAAAACTCGCAGAGATGCCCAAGGTGCAACAGGCGCAACTTGATCTAGTCTGGGTAGAGCGCCTGGCGGCAATCCTCAAGCTGGGCGATCGTTTTGTGTTCGGTCTGACGGTGCTGTTGGTGTCTGCATTACTTTTGGTGATAGGTAATACCATTCGTCTTCATATTGAAAACCGTCGCACCGAGATAGAAGTGATTAAACTGGTCGGCGGCACGGACAGCTATGTGCGTCGTCCTTTTCTGTACATGGGCGCGCTTTATGGCTTCGGTGCCGGGATTTTCTCCTGGGGGCTGTTGGCGTTTGGCCTGGACTGGCTGAACGACGCGGTTGTCGGGCTGGCCGGTTTGTACGGCAGCGATTTTGCCTTGGCCGGGGTGCCGGTAGCCGATGGTCTGAGCCTCTTGCTTGGCGCGGTATTGTTGGGGTATATCGGTGCGTGGATTGCGGTCGCTCGTCATTTACGTGAACTGGCACCGAAGTAGTTAATGTCAGATTAATGTGGTTTCGTTTGTATTGACCGTATCAGTGGTTTAGGGAACTTTTCCTACGGTTCCCGGTCAATTTTCGCAGTGCTGAACTGCACGAGTTATGTAAGTCGGAGGTTTCGTATGACCACTTCTTTGCAACCTGCTTATGCTCTGGTCCCAGGTGCGAACCTGGAGGCGTATGTGCACACGGTCAACAGCATTCCATTGCTGACGCCCGAGCAGGAGCGTGAACTGGCCGAGAGTCTCTACTATGAGCAGGATTTGGGGGCGGCTCGGCAGATGGTGCTCGCCCACCTGCGTTTTGTCGTACATATCGCCCGTAGCTATAGCGGCTACGGCCTGGCGCAGGCTGACCTGATCCAGGAAGGCAACGTCGGCCTGATGAAGGCTGTAAAGCGCTTCAACCCGGAAATGGGCGTGCGCCTGGTGTCGTTTGCCGTGCACTGGATCAAGGCGGAAATCCACGAGTTCATCCTGCGCAACTGGCGCATCGTGAAAGTCGCGACCACCAAGGCCCAGCGCAAACTGTTCTTCAACCTGCGCAGCCAGAAAAAACGCCTGGCGTGGCTGAACAACGAGGAAGTCCACCGCGTGGCTGAAAGCCTCGGCGTGGAGCCTCGTGAAGTACGCGAGATGGAAAGCCGCCTGACCGGCCATGACATGGCCTTCGACCCGGCTGCCGAAGCAGACGACGACAGCGCCTTCCAATCGCCGGCCAACTACCTGGAAGACCACCGGTACGACCCGGCGCGTCAACTGGAGGATGCGGACTGGAGCGACAACTCCAACCACAACCTGCACGAAGCCCTGGAAGTGCTGGACGACCGCAGCCGTGACATTCTCTACCAGCGCTGGCTGGCAGAAGACAAAGCCACGCTGCACGACCTGGCGCAGAAGTACAACGTATCGGCCGAGCGGATTCGTCAGCTTGAAAAAAGCGCGATGAACAAGCTGAAACTGTCCATCGCCGCCTAAAGCGCGGGTTTCGAAAACAACACGATCGAATGTGGGAGCGGGCTTGCCCGCGAAAGCGGAGTGTCAGTCGCCAGAGATGCTGGCTGATACATCGCATTCGCGGGCAAGCCCGCTCCCACATTTTTTTGTGTTGGGTCAGTCGGACCAGGGGGCTTTTCGGGAGCTGTTCAGCTCGAGCAGGTAGCCATCGCCGCCCAACTGGCCCATCTGCTGGCGAATCCACGCCGCGCGCCGCGCCACGTACGCCGTCGGATGGCTGGCACTCCACACTCGCGGGTTCGGCAACACCGCAGCCAGATAGCTGGCCTGCTGTCGCGACAGGGCCTTTGCACTCACCCCAAAGTGATGCCGCGCCGCCGCTTCTGCGCCAAACACACCCTCATCCCATTCCACGCTATTGAGGTACACCTCAAGAATCCGCTGCTTGGGCCACAACACCTCGATCAGCCCGGTAAACCAGGCTTCCAGGCCTTTGCGCAGATAACTGCGGCCGGCCCACAAGAACAGGTTTTTCGACACCTGCTGGCTCAAGGTACTGGCGCCGCGAATCGAGCCGCCGCGCTCGTTGTGCAGGAGCGCCGCCTGGATCGCGCCGAAATCGAAACCCCAGTGCTGCGGGAAACGCTGGTCTTCGCCGGCCATCACCGCCACTTTGAGTTCGTCGGAGATCTCCTCCCACGGCACCCAGCTGCGTTGCAGGTCAATGGGTTCGCCATCGATCCAGGATTCGATCTTGCGCTCGACCATCAACGCGGTGAACGGAGGCGGAACGATACGGAACAGCAGCACGAGCAAAACGCTGCCGATCGCAAACCATTTCACGACTTTGAGAAAACGACTGAAGAGGACACGCAGCATAGAGATGGCTTGGCCGAACCCGTTGAGCGGGCCATTATACAGACCCTGCCCCTTGTGACTGGAGTTCCTCATGCTGCGTGGCTTTCTGATGTTGGCTGCCTTTTTTGGCTTTACGGGTGTCGCCCTTGGCGCGTTCGCCGCTCACGGCCTGAAAAACCGCCTGAGCGCCGAGTACCTGGCGATCTTCCACACCGGCGTGACCTACCAGTTGGTGCACACCCTGGCCCTGTTCGGCGTGGCACTGCTGGCGGCGCACCTGCCTGGTCGCCTGGTGACCTGGGCAGGCGTTTCGTTTGTGGTCGGTATCCTCTTGTTCTCCGGCAGTCTGTACGTGCTGACGATGACCGGCATCAGCAAGCTCGGCATCATCACCCCGTTTGGCGGCCTGGCATTCCTGCTCGGCTGGTTCCTGCTGGGGCTGGCTGCATGGCGCTTGCAGCTGTGACCGCTTGACGCTTGGTGCTGACCTTCCGGTCTCAATCACGCTAGAATGCGGGCCCCTAAAAACGATGGCGGCCCGTGGCATGCGCATTCAGTTGAACGGCGAATCCTTTGAACTGCCCGACGGTGAAACCGTTGCGGCCCTGCTGACCCGTCTGGACTTGACCGGACGTCGTGTCGCAGTGGAACTCAACCTGGATATTGTCCCGCGTAGCCTGCACGCCGAGACCGCGCTCACCGAAGGTGACCAGGTCGAAGTGGTCCACGCCATCGGTGGCGGCTAGTCGCCGGCCCGAATTCTGCAGAACCTCACCCCATTACGAGGATTTCCCATGAGCATCGTTCGTAGCGACAAGCCCTTCGTCCTGGCCGGTCGTACCTACCAGTCCCGTCTGCTGGTCGGCACCGGCAAGTACCGCGACATGGAAGAAACCCGCCTGGCCATCGAAGCCTCGGGCGCCGAGATCGTGACTTTCGCCGTACGCCGTACCAACCTCGGCCAGATCGAAGGCGAACCGAACCTGCTCGAAGTCCTGTCGCCGGATCGCTACACCTTCCTGCCGAACACCGCCGGTTGCTACGACGCCATCGAAGCCGTGCGCACCTGCCGCCTGGCGCGTGAGCTGCTCGACGGCCACAACCTGGTGAAGCTGGAAGTGCTGGCCGACCAGAAAACCCTGTTCCCCAACGTGATTGAAACCCTCAAGGCCGCCGAAACCCTGGTCAAGGAAGGTTTCGACGTGATGGTCTACACCAGCGATGACCCGATCATCGCGCGCCAACTGGCAGAAGTCGGCTGCATCGCCGTGATGCCGTTGGCCGGTCTGATCGGTTCCGGCCTGGGTATCTGCAATCCGTACAACCTGCAGATCATCCTTGAAGAAGCCAAGATCCCGGTGCTGGTGGATGCGGGCGTGGGCACCGCCTCCGACGCAACCATCGCCATGGAACTGGGCTGCGACGCGGTGCTGATGAACTCGGCCATCGCCCATGCCCAGCAGCCGATCCTGATGGCCGAAGCCATGAACCACGCGATCGTCGCGGGCCGCCTGGCCTACCTCGCCGGCCGCATGCCGAAAAAACTCTACGCCAGCGCCTCTTCGCCGCTGGATGGTCTGATCAAGTAAGAGCCATTGATGACTGAATCAAACGAAACGCCGAACACCCTGGAAGAAGGCGACGAGTCCAAGCACCGCCGCATCAAGAGCTTTGTGATGCGCGCCGGTCGCATGACCGAAGGCCAGCAAAAGGGCCTGGAACAGGGGACGCCGCTGTTCGTGTTGCCCCTGGCCGACGCGCCGGTGGACTACGACCAAGTGTTCGGCCGTTCGGCCCCGCGCTCCCTGGAAATCGGCTTCGGCATGGGGCACTCCCTGCTGGAAATGGCTGCGGCCTCGCCGGAGCAGGATTTCATCGGCGTTGAAGTGCACCGTCCGGGTGTCGGCGCGCTGCTCAATGGCGTGCTGACCCAGGGCCTGACCAACCTGCGCGTGTACGACTGCGACGCGATCGAGGTGCTCAACCGTTGTATCGCCGATAACAGCCTCGACCGCCTGATGCTGTTCTTCCCGGACCCATGGCACAAAGCCCGTCACCACAAGCGTCGCATCGTCCAGGCCTCCTTCGCGGAACTGGTGCGCAGCAAGCTGAAAGTGGGCGGCGTCCTGCACATGGCTACCGACTGGGAACCGTATGCGGAATACATGCTGGAAGTGATGGATGTCGCGCCTGGCTATCGCAACCTGGCCGAAGACGGCAAATGCGTGCCGCGCCCGGCCGAGCGGCCGATCACCAAGTTCGAACGTCGCGGTGAGCGACTCGGGCATGGCGTGTGGGATTTGAAGTTCGAGAAAATCGACTGACAGACTTCCAGCCTGGAATGCGGTCAAAAATGTGGGAGCGGGCTTGCTCGCGAATGCGGTGGATCAGTCGACATCTTCAGTGACTGAAAGTCCGCATTCGCGAGCAAGCCCGCTCCCACATTTGTTTCTCGGTGTGCTCGGGACTAGCGGCGGTCGGCGACTACGCCGATCAACACCAATACGACCACCAATACCGGCGCCAGGCTGTAGTTATTGAACTGGCTCAACCCCCGCACAATCCACGGCGTGGCGTAGATCAACGCCGCACCGCTGCCAATCATGCACAGCAACGCCATCAACGGTACGCGCAACGCACCGGCCACGCTGCCCAGGCGGGCTTCGACCCAGCCTTTGATGTCGGCGCCAAACAGCACCAGCAAACAACCGACGAGGGCCAGGGAGATTTCCGACAGGTTGCTACGGCTCCAGCGGGATACGGTGGCGAGCAGGTCGAGTACCAAATCCATTCGATTTCCTTAAGAGCTTCAGCTCAAAAACGTCTGCAACAGGTCATTGAGAAAGAGTTGCCCGCGGTCGGTCGCCGCCAGGCGTGACGGTTCGACCTGCATCAGGCCACTTTGTTCGGCCTCACGGCGGCCTTCGTTGAGGCTGGCCAGGTCCAGCCCGGTACGCTCGGCGTAGAGCCTGGCTTCGACACCTTCGGTGAGGCGCAGGGCGTTCATCAGGAACTCGAACGGCAACTCTTCGTTGGTCAGCTCTTTCGCTCCGGCCTGGAAGTTCTTGGCCGGGTTGAGGTAGTCCTTCGGTGCACGGGTCTTCCAGGTGCGCACAATGCGCCCGTCCGGATGGCTGAGCTTGCCGTGGGCACCGGCGCCGATGCCAATAAAGTCGCCAAAGCTCCAGTAGTTCAGGTTATGCCGCGCCGGGCGACCCGGTTGGGCATAGGCCGACACTTCATATTGCGCGTAACCATGCTCGGCAAGCAGGGCCTGGCCGGCTTCCTGGATGTCCCATAGCGTGTCGTCTTCCGGCAACGCCGGCGGCTGGTTCCAGAACACCGTGTTGGGTTCCAGGGTCAGCTGATACCACGACAAATGCGTGGGCTTGAGCGCGATGGCCTGGCGCAGGTCGCTCAGAGCATCATCAAGGGACTGGTTGGGCAAACCGTGCATCAGGTCGAGGTTGAAGTTGTCGAACCCGGCCTGGCGCGCCATGCCCGCAGCCCGAACGGCTTCATCGCCATTGTGGATACGCCCCAGGGCCTCAAGCTTTTCCTGCTGGAAGCTCTGGATGCCAATCGACAGGCGATTGATCCCCAGCTTGCGGTACGCCACGAACTTCTCTTGCTCGAAGGTACCGGGGTTGGCTTCCAGGGTGATCTCGATGTCGCCGGCAAACGGGATGCGCGCTTCCACGCCCTTGAGCAGGCGGCCCAATGCTGCGGCGCTGAACAGGCTTGGCGTGCCGCCGCCGAAGAAGATCGAACTCAGCTCGCGCCCATACACGGCATGCAGGTCCTGATCGAGATCGGCGAGCAAGGCGTCCACATACTCTTCTTCCGGCAGCACTTTGCTGGCGGTGTGGGAGTTGAAGTCGCAATACGGGCATTTGCGCACACACCACGGGATGTGGATGTACAGCGCCAGGGGCGGCAGCAGGGGCAGGGCCGCCCGAGGGGTTTGCGCGCCGCCGTGGATCAGCGGCTGCGCAGAGGTGTTCTGGGTCATTTCAGGCTCAAGCGTTGGCGCAGCAAATCCATTGCGCGGGCGCGGTGGCTGATCTGGTTCTTGTCGGCCGGGCTCAGCTCGGCGCTGGAGACATTACGCTCAGGCACCCAGAACAGTGGGTCATACCCAAAGCCATGTTCGCCGCTGGCCGCATGCAGGATGCGCCCGTGCCACAGGCCTTCGCAGAGGATCGGCAATGGATCGTCCGCATGGCGCACCAGGGCCAGCACGCAGACGAACTGTGCGCCGCGCAGCGCGTCCGGTACGTCCTTGAGGGCGTCCAGCAGCTTGGCGTTGTTGGCCGCGTCGCCTTTGCCATCGGCATACCGCGCCGAATAGATGCCGGGGGCGCCGCCGAGGAAGTCCACCGCCAGGCCCGAGTCGTCGGCCAGTGCCGGCAGGCCGGAGATGCGTGCGGCGTTGCGCGCCTTGAGGATGGCGTTCTCGACGAACGACAGGCCGGTTTCTTCCGGCTCTACCTGGCTGAACTCGCCAATCGAGCGCAATTGCACCGATTCGCCGAGCATGGCCTGCAGTTCCTTGAGTTTGCCGGCGTTATGGCTGGCCAGTACGAGTTGAGTCAGGTTCATTTGTCGGCCGGGAACAGTTCTTGGTTGAATTGGAAGCTATGGGCTTTGCCGCCGGTTTCAACGTTGATGGTAAACGTCTTGTATTCACGCTGCGTCACGGAGTAAGGCGCCAGGTAGTTGATCCCGCCTTTCTCGTTGATCTGCTTGAAGGTCAGGATCTCGCTCTTGCCGCCCAGGTCCTTGATGGTGCCGGTCACTTGCGCCGCCACTGGGGTCACGCCCTTGATCACGGTCACGTTGATCAAGCCTTTCTCCTTGCTGCGCACCACGCCGATGTTCTGGGCGGTTTCCGGTTGCAGGAAGCTGGAGGTGAAAGTGTTGTAGTGGACGGTGATGTCACCGAAGTCTTTCTTGCGGTTAGCGTCGATAGCGTCCGCTGCGATGGCGCTGGTGCCCAGGCATGCGGTCAGTAGAAAAATAGCCAAGCGACTCATGATCATCCCTCTTGAAAATGATTAGACGGCAATCTTGTGATCCGTCAGGCCAGGACTGCTGACCCGGTAAATGCCGATTTCGCCCAACAGGTTGGGCCATAGCTTGCTTGCCCAGCCGTGGCGGTGCTGTTGATCGACCGCAAGGCGGTTGATCACCTTGGCTTCACGCTCACCGCACAAGGCTTCGAAGTCTTCGAAGGTGCAGAAGTGGATGTTTGGCGTGTTGTACCACGTGTATGGGAGGAAATCCGAGACCGGCATACGGCCCTTGGTGGCCAGGTACCAACGGCAACGCCAATGCCCGAAATTCGGGAAGGTGATGATGCACTGGCGGCCCACGCGCAGCATTTCGTCGAGGATGCGGTCCGGGTAGTGCACCGCTTGCAGGGCTTGGGTCATCACCACGATGTCGAAGCTGTTGCTGGCAAAGTTGCCCAGGCCCTTGTCCAGGTCCTGCTCGATCACGTTGATGCCCTTGGCCACGCACTGGGCGATGTTGTCCGGGTCATTTTCCAGGCCGTAGCCGGTGACTTGCTTGTTGTCCCGCAGCCAGCTCAGCAGTTCGCCATCACCGCAGCCCAGGTCGAGCACGCGGCTGCCGGCGGGGATCCATTCTTGGATGATGTCCAGGTCGGCTCTCATGGCTTTCTCACAATACGATTCGGTTCATGTAGTTGCTGAACGCTTGCAGGTAGCGCGGGATCGGGATCAGGAAGGCATCGTGGCCTTGCGGAGCGTCGATCTCCAGGTAGCACACGTCTTTGCGCGCGGCCATCAGCGCGTCCACCAGTTCGCGCGAGCGCGCCGGCGAGAAGCGCCAGTCGGTGGTGAACGACATCACGCAGAACTTGGCCTTGGCGCCTTCGAAGGTTTTCGCCAGGTCGTCGTCAAAGTTGGCGGCCGGGTCGAAGTAGTCCAGGGCCTTGGTCATCAGCAGGTACGTATTGGCGTCGAAACGCCCGGAGAACTCCTCGCCCTGATAACGCAGGTAGCTTTCCACCTGGAACTCGACACTGTGGAAGTCGTAGTTGAGCTTTTCGCTCTTGAGGCCACGGCCGAATTTCTCGCCCATGGAGTCGTCGGACAGGTAGGTGATGTGCCCCACCATCCGCGCCAGCATCAGGCCGCGTTTGGGGATCACGCCCGCTTCCTGAAACGAACCACCGTGGAACTCGGGGTCGGTGAGGATGGCCTGGCGCGCCACTTCGTTGAAGGCGATGTTCTGCGCCGACAGCTTGGGGGCCGAGGCGATTGCCAGGCAATGGCGCACGCGATCCGGGTAGGTGATGGTCCATTGCAGCGCCTGCATGCCGCCGAGGCTGCCGCCGATCACCGCCGCCCACTGGTTGATGCCCAGCAGGTCGGCCAGGCGCGCCTGGCTGTGCACCCAGTCTTCCACGGTGAGCACCGGGAAGTCGGCGCCGAACGGCTTGCCGGTTTCCGGGTTGAGGCTGCTGGGGCCGGTGGAACCGTTGCAGCCGCCGAGGTTGTTCAGGCTGACCACAAAGAATTTGTTGGTGTCGATGGGTTTGCCGGGGCCGATGCAACTGTCCCACCAGCCGGGCTTGCGCTCGTCGACCGAGTGGAAACCGGCCGCGTGATGATGCCCGGACAAGGCGTGGCAGATCAGCACGGCGTTGCTCGCCGTAGCGTTCAGTTGGCCGTAGGTTTCATAGATCAGGTCGTAGGCGGGCAGCGAACGGCCGCAGGCCAGGGCCAGCGGTTCGCTGAAGTGCGCCACTTGGGGCACGACCAGTCCAACAGAATCGGGGGGAAAGGCAGCTGGCATCGACCCTGCTCTCGTTTAAATGAGGCGTAAGTCTAAAGAGCGGGGGGGCTAGCGGCAAGCAAACCCCTGAACCCGTTCACAGAAACAAAATGTGGGAGCTGTTTGTGTGGGAGCGGGCTTGCTCGCGAAAGCGGTGGGTCAGCCACTCATCTGGTGACTGACACTCCGTATTCGCGAGCAAGCCCGCTCCCACACAAGCTCGCTCCCGCATTTAGGTGTTGCGTGTCAGATCAACCCGAACAGCATCTTGGGCATCGCGGCAAATTCAGCCAGGTACGGGATCACCCAACCCTGGATCAGCTGGATTGCGATAAACGCGAAGATCGGCGAGATGTCCAGGCCACCCAGGTTCGGGATCAACCGACGGAACGGTGCCAGCACCGGCTCGGTGATCTGGTACACCAGCTCGGCGCCAGGGCTGCGGCTGCCCGGTGCGACCCAGGACAGAATCACGCTGATGATCATCGACCAGAACAGAATCTTCAAAAACAGCGAGAAGATGCCGATCAGTGCCCACGGCAACAGCAGCACGGTGTAGGGCAGGAAGCCCTTGAGCAGCAACACCACCGCAAACAGCAGGATCTGCAACAGCAGCGCCAGTACCAGCGATGACATGTCCAGCCCGAACATGCTCGGGACTACCCGACGCAGGGGCTTGAGCAGCGGCTGGGTCGCCTTGACCACGAATTGGCACAGCGGGTTGTAGAAGTTCGCCCGCACCAGTTGCAGGATAAAACGCATCAGCACGATCAGCAGGTACAGGCTGCCCAGTGTCTGGATGATGAAAATAAGCGCGTCATTGAGTCCGAGCATGTTTGATTCCTTGAAGGGGACGACTATTTGCCCAGCTGCTCGGCCATTTCTGCCGAACGATGTGCTGCGGCACCCAGTGCTGTTTCCACCAGGGCTTCAAAGCCCCCGGCCTGGAACGATTCGATGGCGGCTTGGGTCGTGCCGCCCGGCGAGGTCACGCGACGGCGCAGTTCGGCGGCGTCGACGTCGCTGGTCACGGCCATCCTGGCTGCGCCCAGTGCGGTCTGCTCGGCCAGTTGCTTGGACACTTCCTGTGGCAGGCCCAGTTTGACGCCGGCAGCGGTCATGGCTTCGATCAACAGGAAGAAGTACGCCGGGCCGCTGCCGGACACGGCGGTGACCGCATCCAGTTGCTGTTCTTGCTCCAGCCACAGGGCGATGCCCACGGCGGACAGTAGCTCCTGGGCCTGATCGCGCTGTACGGCGCTGACGGCGTCGGTGGCATACAAACCGCTCACGCCCTGGCGCAGCAGCGAAGGGGTGTTGGGCATGCAGCGCACGATCGGCTGGGCACCGAGCCAGGCGGTCATGCTCGCGCAGGTAATCCCGGCGGCGATGGACACTACCAACTGCTGCGGTTGCAGGCTCGGGCGCAGGCTTTCGCACACGGCCTTCATGGCCTGTGGCTTGACCGCCAGCACGATCACATCGGCGCCCTGGATGGCCTCGGCATTGTCGGCAAAGGTTTCGATACCGTGCTCGGTGCTGACGCGGGCACGGGTTTCGGCACCGGGGTCACTGGCGCGGATCTGCGCGGCGTCCAGGCCCTTGGCCCGCAGGCCGCCGATCAGGCTGGCCGCCATGTTACCGGCGCCGATAAAGGCAATACGCGTGTCTCTCATGACAGGTCCTTATTCAGTGAAAAGTCAGCCGCTTCACGGCTGGCCGTAGTCGCGGGCGCCAAACAGTGCAGTACCGATCCGCACCCAAGTGGCGCCTTGGGCGATGGCCGACTCAAGGTCATGGCTCATCCCCATGGAAAGTGTGTCCAGCGGCAGATTCAAGCTGGCTTGCAGCTCGCGCACCGTGGCGAAGGCTGCATCTTGCGCGGCGCGATCTTCAGTCGGCTCGGGGATCGCCATCAACCCACGCAACTTCAAGCGCGGTAGAGCGCTGATCGCCTCGGCCAGGGCCGGCAGGTCGGCGGGCGTACAGCCGGACTTGCTGGCTTCACCACTGACGTTGACCTGGATGCAGATATTCAGCGGTGCCAGGTCGGCAGGGCGTTGTTCGGACAGGCGTTGTGCGATTTTCAGGCGTTCCACGGAATGCACCCAAGCGAAGTTCTCGGCGATAGCGCGCGTCTTGTTCGATTGAATGGGGCCGATGAAGTGCCAACTCAAGGGCAGGTCGGTTAATTCGGCCTGTTTGCCCAGGGCTTCTTGCAGGTAGTTTTCGCCAAAATCGCGCATGCCGGCGGCATAGGCTTCCCGCACGGCTTGGGCGGGTTTGGTCTTGCTCACGGCCAGCAGGTGGATGCTGCTGGCGTCACGTTGCACGGCGTCGGCTGCGGCGCGGATCCGCTGGCTAACCAGATCGATGTTGTCTGCTATCGTCGACATTCAAGATGCGCCCGTGGATATGGAGTCCGCGGCATTCTACTGGAAATGGAAAGCCCTATGGATATCACTGAACTGCTCACGGCCTGCGTGCGCCGTGGCGCCTCCGACCTGCATTTGTCGGCTGGCCTGGCGCCGATGTTGCGTGTGGACGGCGAGGTCTGGCCGCTGGATTGCCCGGCACTCTCACCGCCCCAGGTGGCGGATCTGCTCAGCCCTTTGCTCAATCAATACCAGCAAAAGGATTTCGAAACATCTCTTGATACAGATTTCGCTTTCGAACTGCCCGGCGTGGCGCGGTTCCGGGCGAACGTGTTCCGCCAGGACCGTGGCATGGGCGCGGTGTTTCGCAGCATTCCCAGTCAGGTCCAGAGCCTGCAGAGCCTTGGCCTGGGTGAGGTGTTCCAGCGCATAGCCCAACTGCCGCACGGGCTGGTGCTGGTCACCGGGCCGACCGGCTCGGGCAAGTCCACCACCCTGGCGGCGATGATCGACTACCTCAATCAGCATCGACGCCAGCACATCCTCACCCTGGAAGACCCCATCGAATTTATCCACAGGCCGAAAGCCGCGCTGATCAACCAGCGCCAGGTGCATCGCGATACCCTTAGTTTCTCTACGGCCTTGCGCTCGGCGCTACGCGAAGACCCGGATGTGATCCTGGTCGGCGAGTTGCGCGACCTGGAAACCATCCGCCTGGCGCTGACCGCCGCCGAGACCGGGCATCTGGTGTTCGGCACCCTGCACACGGCATCGGCGCCCAAGACCGTGGACCGGCTGGTGGACGTGTTCCCGGCCGGCGAAAAAGCCATGGTCCGCGCGATGCTGTCGGAGTCGTTGCAGGCAGTGGTGTCGCAGGTGCTGGTGAAGAAGGTTGGCGGCGGGCGGGTGGCGGCGCACGAGATCATGCTGGGTACACCGGCGATCCGCAATTTGATCCGCGAGGACAGGGTGGCGCAGATCGTCTCGGCGATCCAGACCGGCGGGGCACTGGGAATGAAGACGCTCGATATGAGCTTGAAGGCGTTGGTGGGCGAGGGGCTCGTCAGCCGCGAGGATGCGCGGGAGAAGGCGAGGGTGCCTGGTGATATATAGCGCTTGAGAACAATGAAAACCAAATGTGGGAGCGGGCTTGCTCGCGAATGCGGAGTGTCAGTCAGCTCATCTGGTACTGATACACCGCATTCGCGGGCAAGCCCGCTCCCACATTTTGTACTGCATTGCAGCTTGAAATCAGCGTTGCACAACCCGCAGGTTGTTCTGCTCTTTGGGCAAAACCCGCTTGGCGATCACGTAGTTCTTGTCCCAGAACGGCTTCTTCAGCGTGTCGATGCTCACCGACTTGCCACGACGCGGCGCGTGGATGAAGCGGTCGTTGCCCAGGTAGATGGCAACGTGGTTGACCTGACGGCTCTTGAGCTTGAAGAACAACAGGTCGCCCGGCTTCAGGTCCTTGCGATCAACCTTTTGCCCGTGGCCGGCGGCCATGGCGTTGGACGTGCGCGGCAAATCCACTGCGGCAACGTCGTTGAACGCATATTTCACCAAACCGCTGCAATCGAAGCCTTTACTTGGGCTGCTGCCGCCCCAACGGTAGGGAGTACCGAGCACATTGACGGCGCGGCTGAGTACATTGCTGCTTTGCTTGGTGTTGTTCAGCGCCAGTGAGTTATGAAGGGCCTTGCCGTGAACCTTGCTCACTTGAGTAGGTCGGTTGACGGTCGGCTTTTCTCTTTTGGCGGTGGCTGGTGTGCTGTGAACTTTAGGGGTGAAACCGTTGACGTTCGGAAGTCGTTGCTCACGATTGGTGGCGTGGGCGGCCAGTGGCATTAATAGGCAAATGGTTAGCCATGTCTTGAAAAATGGTCGCATTAGGCGTGGCTCTTTTTGGTTTGCGCGCAACTTTATAACAGCTTTTTTTGCCGTTATCAGGCCGTTTGTCGACTGAACCTTGGGGTCAAAATCAGGAAAAACGCGACGAAACGCCGCAATTGTCCTACACAAGTCAGGTGGCATAAGGCTTTCAGGGGAGGGAAGATACCATCTGCCGTACGTCGGGCGCCTGTAAAAAAGTCACAAAGAAAGTGAAAAAATTTATCTATCGAGTGAAAAGAGGTACGCCATGAACACCTATCGACAGGCAATTTCGCAGCCCGACACCCATAGCAAGGTGATCGGCTACCTGCTCTGGATTTTCGGTTTCACCGGATCGCACCGTTTTTATTACGGCAAACCCGTGACAGGTACGATCTGGTTCTGCACCTTAGGTTTGCTGGGGATTGGCTGGCTGATCGACCTGTTCCTGATCCCCGCCATGGACCGTGAAGCCGACCTGCGTTTTACCGCCGGGCCCATCGAATACAACGTGGCCTGGGTGCTGTTGACGTTCCTGGGTGTGTTCGGCGTGCACCGCATGTACCAGGGCAAATGGATCAGCGGCTTGATCTACCTGCTGACCGGCGGCTTGTTCCTGGTGGGGGTGCTGTATGACTTCTGGACGTTGAATACGCAGATTTCGATTCGCAATGCCGAGCGCAATGGCGGCCGCTGAGTTTCTTTCTAGGGGCATACACGGAACTGAATGTGGGAGCGGGCTTGCTCGCGAATGCGGTGGATCAGTCAACATCTTCAGCGACTGACACTCCGCATTCGCGAGCAAGCCCGCTCCCACATTTTTTATCCTGCCCGCTTTAGGCCTGGTAGCTGATCCGACCGTCGACCAGGGTGTAGCGCACCGTCGCCGGCAGGCTGTGGCCAATGAACGGGCAGTTTTCACCCTTCGACAGCCAATGCTCCCCGGCAACGGTGGAACTGGCCGGGTCAAACAGCACCAGATCCGCCGCCGAACCCACCGCGAGCTTACCCGCCGGTAAGCGCAGGGCGTCGGCAGGACCCGCGCTCAAGCGTGCCAGCAGCGTCGGCAAATCGAGCAAGCCTTCCTCAACCAACGTCATCGCCAGGGGCAACAACAGCTCAACGCTGCTGATCCCCGGCTCAGTCGCGCCAAATGGTGCCAACTTGGCATCGCGTTCGTGGGGCTGGTGGTGGCTGGAAATCGCCGAGACCACCCCGGACTTCACCGCCGCCCGCAGACCATCACGGTCGGCACGGGTGCGCAGGGGCGGCTGCACGTGGTACAGGCTGGAGAAGTCGATCAGCGCTTCGTCGGTCAAGATCAACTGATACAACGCCACATCCGCCGTCACCGGCAAGCCACGGGCCTGGGCCTGGGCGATCAGGGCCACGCCCCGCGCGCTGGTCAACTGGCTGAAGTGCGCGCGCACGCCGCTTTGCTCGACCAGCAGCAGGTCGCGGGCCAGGGCCACGGTCTCGGCGGTCTCGGGGATGCCGGGCAAGCCGAGGAAGCTGGCCACGGCACCTTCATGGGCCAGGCCACCTTCGGCGAGGTCGCGGTCCTGGGAATGGAAGATCACCGTCAGGTCGAAGGTGGCCGCATATTCCAGGGCGCGGCACAGGGTGCGAGTGCTGCGAAAGCTTTCCAGGCCGTTGCCGAAGGCCACGCAACCGGCGTCGCGCAGGGCGATCAGTTCGGCGAGTTGTTCGCCTTCCAGGCCTTTGCTCAGGGCGCCGATGGGGAACACTTTGCAGTTGCCGGCTTCACGGGCGCGGTCGAGGATCAACTCGGTCACCGCCGAGGTGTCCAGGATCGGCTTGGTGTGCGGCGGGCAGCACAGGCTGGTCACGCCACCGGCAGCGGCGGCGCGGGTTTCGCTGAGGATGCTGCCTTTGCGGCTGTAGCCCGGCTCGCGCAGGGCGACGTTGAGGTCGACCAGCCCGGGCGCGGCCACCAGGCCTTTGGCGTCGATGGTTTCAACGGCGCTGAAACCGGCCGGGGCGGCGCCGATGGCGATGATCTTGCCGGCTTCAAGATGCAGATCGGTGACTTGATCCAGGCCACTGGCCGGATCGATGACGCGGGCGCCGAGGATGCTGAGCTTCACTGGGCGTTCTCCTGCTCGAATTGACGTTGCGCGGTTTGCCCGCTCATGGCCATGGACAATACGGCCATGCGCACGGCGATGCCGTAGGTGACCTGGTTGAGAATCACCGACTGGGTGCCGTCGGCCACCGCCGACTCAATCTCCACCCCACGGTTGATCGGGCCGGGGTGCATCACGATGGCGTCCGGCTTGGCACCGGCCAGGCGCGCAGTGGTCAGGCCGAACAGGCGGTAGAACTCACCTTCGCTCGGCAGCAGGCCACCGGCCATGCGCTCGCGCTGCAGGCGCAGCATGATGACCACGTCCACATCCTTGAGGCCTTCGGCCATGTCGGTGTAGACCTTCACACCGTATTGCTCGATGCCGATGGGCAGCAGGGTTTTTGGCGCGATCACGCGGATGTCCGGGCAGCCCAGGGTTTTCAGGGCCAGCATGTTCGAGCGCGCAACCCGCGAGTGCAGGATGTCGCCGACGATGGCCACCGACAGGTTTTCAAAGCTGCCCTTGTGCCGACGGATGGTGAGCATGTCGAGCATGCCCTGGGTCGGGTGGGCGTGACGGCCGTCGCCGCCGTTGATGATCGCGACCTGCGGGCACACGTGCTCGGCGATGAAGTGCGCGGCGCCGGAGTCGCCGTGGCGCACCACGAACATGTCGGCGGCCATGGCTTCCAGGTTGCGCAGGGTGTCGAGCAGGGTCTCGCCCTTGCTCGCCGACGAGGTCGACACGTTCAGCGTGATCACGTCGGCCGACAGCCGTTGGGCCGCCAGTTCAAAGGTGGTGCGGGTGCGGGTGGAGTTCTCGAAGAACACATTGCAGATGGTCTTGCCGCGCAGCAGCGGGACCTTCTTCACCGCGCGGCCGCCGACTTCAAGGAACGAGTCGGCAGTGTCGAGGATTTCGGTGAGCAGTTCGCGGGGCAAACCGTCGAGGGACAAGAAATGTTGCAACTGACCCTGAGCATTGAGCTGCAGCGGGCGCTTGGCATCTAGAGGCGTCATCGCGGGGACTCTTTACAAGGCGGTTTAAAGGGCAAGGTCTTGCAGTTCGAGTTCGAGCGGCGTGGGACCGGACAATTTTACCCGCTGGTGGGGTTCCAGCGACAGCGTCGCGCCGACCACATCCGGGCTGATCGGCAATTCGCCGGCGTCCAGGTCCAGCAGACAGACCAGGGTCACGCTGGCCGGGCGGCCGTAGTCGAACAGTTCGTTCATGGCGGCGCGGATGGTGCGCCCGCTCATCAGCACGTCGTCGATCAGTACCAGGTGCTGGCCTTCGATCTCGAACGGCAGGGCCGATGGGCGCACTTGCGGATGCAGGCCGTTCTGGCTGAAGTCGTCCCGGTAGAACGACACGTCCAGGGTGCCGAGGGGCGCGTCGCTGCCCAATTCTTCCAGCAATGCCTGGGCGACCCACACACCGCCAGTGCGAATGCCGATGAAGCGTGGCTCGCTGATGGCGCGGTGTTGCAGATGGGCCGTGAGGTTTTTGGCCATTTGGCTGATCAGTTCGGCGGGGTTCGGCAAGCTCATGCAGGCTCCTTCAGGACCTTGGCGCAGGCAAGGTCCGGGCTCAAACGTAAAAAGACGCGGCAAGCCGCGTCAGTCAGGATTCAAATAAAGCGGTGTTTTCATCCAGCCAGCCCTGCAACAGCAAGGCGGCGGCGATGGCGTCCACCGGGTTGTCGCGGTAGCTGCCTTTCTGGCCGCCACGGTCGCGGCGTTCACCTTTGGCTTCAAAGGTGGTGAGGCGCTCGTCGTGGGTATAGAAAGGCAGGTTGTAGCGGCCATTGAGGCGGCGGGCGAATTTTTCGGCGCGCAGGCACATGTCGCTTGGGGTTCCGTCCATGTTCAGCGGCAGGCCGACCACGACGGCGTCGGGCTTCCACTCCTTGATCAGGGCTTCGACCTGGTTCCAGTCCGGTACGCCGTTCTGGGCTTTCAAGGTGCACAGCTCGCGGGCCTGGCCGGTGATCACCTGGCCGACCGCTACGCCGATCTGTTTGGTGCCGTAGTCAAAACCGAGGATCAGACGCAAAGCCATCAGGCGTGCCCCGCCTGGCTGGTCAGCAGGCTCAGGTTGACCCGCAGCTTGGCCGCAGCGGCGTCAAGGCGCAGTTCCACGGGGGTGTTGAAAAGGATGTCGGCGTCGAACGGGCAGGTCAGCCAGGCGTTGCTGGCCAGTTCGGCCTCCAGCTGGCCAGCTTCCCAGCCGGCGTAGCCGAGGGTGATCAGGCTGTGCTCGGGCCCCACGCCGTCGGCGATGGCGAACAACACATCCTGGGACGTGGACAGCGACACGCCGTCCAGGTCGACCGTGGCCTGGAACTTCGGCCCGGTGGGGTGCAGGACAAAACCGCGATCGGTCTGCACCGGCCCGCCGATGTAGATCGGCACGCCCTGGCAGCGAGCCGGCGGGTCGGCCTCGGGGCGCAGTTGCTCAAGAATGTCCGCCAGGTTCAGCTCTTGCGGGCGGTTCACCACCAACCCCATGGCACCATTGGCGGTGTGCTCGACAATGTAGGTCAAGGTCTGCGCAAAGTTCGGGTCGGCCATGTGAGGCATGGCGATCAGGAATTGGTGCTTGAGGTAGGTCGGGCTGACGTTTTTCATGTCCGCTAGTGTGGCGTTGGAGGGGCGAACTGACAAGCCTGGCGTGTAGTGAGCGGGCTTGCCCGCGCTGGGTGGCGAAGCCGCCCCAAACGCTACGCCGCGGTGTTTCAGAAAGACCGAGGTGAATGGATTGGGGCGGCTTCGCCGCCCAGCGCGGGGCAAGCCCGCTCACTACAAGTGTCTGATTTAGTTGCTGGAGAGGCGGTCGCCCTTGGCAAACTTCCAGGTGCGGATGATTTCCAGGCGGTCGACGTCGTTCAGGTCGCCGGTAAACGGTGCAAAAGGTGCGGCCAGGCGCACGATGCGCTGGGCGGCCTGGTCCAGCAAGGGCTGGCCGGAGGACTCGAGTACCAGCACTTCATATAACGAACCATCGCGGTTGATCGACACCAGTAAGCGCAAATTGCCATAAATCTGCTGGCGACGGGCCTCTTCAGGATAGTTGAGGTTACCGATGCGCTCGACCTTCTTGCGCCACTCATCCTTATACCAGGCGCCCTTGTCACGCATGGTCGAGGCGGCATTCAGCCGGTAGATGCGCGGGCGCTTGGCGTACAGCTGTTGTTCGTTGGCCAGTTCGGCTTCGAGGCTGGAGATTTCGTCGGTCAGCGTCGAACTGTCGAAGGTCGGCGCCGGCTTGACGGGCTGGGGCTGCGGCTCGGTCTTGGCTTTTTCGCGTTGCACCGGCGCTTTCTGCGGTTTTGGCGCGACGGTGGTCACGGTGGGCTTGGGTACCGTCTGCTGGACCTCGGGCTTGGGCGTCGGCGGTGGGCTGACTTTGTTGACCTTGTTGTCCTGGAATGGCGCCACTTGCGTAGTCTTGGGCACCGCTTTCTTGTCCAGGGTGCCGCTGCCTTGCTGGTTGTCCTGGGCGAGAAAATCGGCCTTCTCGGGCTTCTTTTCGCTCTTGAACGTGGCGAGGGTGATTTCCAGGGTCTTGGTGATCTGCTTGGGTTCGACCATGGTGAAACCCACGCCGAGGAGCAGGGCCAGGTGAATCAACGCAGCCAGGAACAGGGTAAATCCGAGCCGATCAGCCGGGCGCACCCTGCTGTGGGAGAGTTCGGGGGGCAGTTCGGACGGGAGTGTCATGACAGAGGAACCAACATCGCGCGTTTCACAGGTGGCGCATGATAACGCAATGTTGGTTTGTGTCCGGCTGTTCTATGTCACTTGGCTTGTAGCTTGCGATCGATGGCAGCCATCAGCATTTCGCCGATATTGGTGCCGAACGCGTTGTCGATCTCGCGGATGCAGGTCGGGCTGGTGACGTTGATTTCGGTCAGGTGCTCACCGATCACGTCCAGGCCTACAAACAACAGGCCTTTTTCCCGCAGGGTTGGTCCGACTTGGGAGGCGATCCAACGATCCTTGTCCGACAGCGGCCGTGCTTCGCCACGTCCACCGGCCGCCAGGTTGCCACGGGTCTCGCCGGCTGCCGGGATCCGCGCCAGGCAGTAATCCACCGGCTCGCCGTCGATCATCAGGATGCGCTTGTCGCCGTCCTTGATCGCCGGCAGGTAAGCCTGGCCCATGATCTGCTGGGTGCCCAGGGCGGTCAGGGTCTCCAGGATCACCGACAGGTTCGGATCGCCGGCGCGGTGACGGAAGATCGACGTACCCCCCATGCCATCCAGCGGCTTGAGGATTACATCACCGTGCTTGGCGGCAAATTCACGCAACACGTCGGCACGGCGGCTGACCACGGTCGGCGGCGTGCATTGTGGGAACAGGGTGGCGAACAGCTTTTCATTGCAGTCGCGCAGGCTTTGCGGTTTGTTGACGATCAACACACCGGCGCGTTCGGCCTGCTCCAGCAGGTAGGTGGAGTAGACGAACTCCATGTCGAACGGCGGGTCCTTGCGCATCAGGATCACGTCCAGGTCGCTCAGGGAACTGTCGGTTTCGTCTCCCAGTTCGAACCACTTCTCGGGGTTGGCAAACACCTGCAGCGGGCGCATGCGCGCGCGGGCCTCGCCGTCGCCCTGGTACAGGTCGCGCTGTTCCATATAGAACAAGGTCCAGCCGCGGGCCTGGGCGGCCAGGAGCATGGCCAGCGAGCTGTCCTTTTTATAGGAAATGCTGGCGATAGGGTCCATGACAATGCCGACGCGAACGCTCATGGGGGATTTCCTCTAGCAAATTAGGGCGCATAAAAGTGGCGTCAGAGTGGCGCTGCGGCTGTTGTGGGTCAAGGAAAAACCACCTGGCCGGTTGCTCGATAGATTGCGCCCGGAGACTGTGCTAAAAAGACTGCCACAGCGCAGCAGCCCTTGAGATCCAAGGCTTGCGGCACTCACCCTGTGAGACGTCAGGCAGTACACACCGAAAACCGATTCGCTGTGGCGATGGTAGAGCAGATATGGAACAGCATTCCAACGCCTTGAGAGTGATGGTGATCGACGATTCAAAGACGATCCGCCGTACCGCCGAGACCCTGTTGAAGAACGCGGGGTGCGAGGTCATCACGGCCATCGACGGTTTCGATGCCCTGGCGCGGATTGTTGATCATCACCCGCACATTATTTTTGTCGACATCATGATGCCGCGCCTGGATGGCTACCAGACCTGCGCCCTGGTGAAGAACAACCCGGCGTTCAAGTCGATCCCGGTGATCATGCTGTCCTCCAAGGACGGCCTGTTCGACAAGGCCAAGGGGCGTATCGTCGGTGTCGATCAGTTTTTGACCAAGCCTTTCAGCAAGGAAGAACTGCTGGGCGCGATCAAGGCCTACGTGCCTGCCTTCGCCGCAGCAGAACAAGCACACTGACACCGCCCCACAAGGGCCGGCGTCTACCAAGTTAGTGGGGAAAACCATGGCACGTGTTCTGATCGTCGACGATTCGCCGACTGAAATGTACAAATTGACCGGCATGCTGGAAAAGCATGGCCACGAAGTCCTCAAGGCCGAAAACGGCGCAGACGGCGTGGCCCTGGCCCGCCAGGAAAAACCCGATGCCGTTCTCATGGACATCGTGATGCCGGGCCTCAATGGCTTCCAGGCCACCCGCCAGCTGTCCAAGGAGCCGGAAACCAACGGCATCCCGATTATCATCATCACCACCAAGGATCAGGAAACCGACAAGATCTGGGGCGCGCGCCAGGGCGCCAAGGATTACCTTACCAAGCCGGTGGATGAAGACACCCTGATCGCCACCCTGAACAAGGTGTTGGCCGGCTGACGGCAGGCGATCATGACCGAGTCGCAAACCGCCTTCGAGCTGTTGCTGGACATCGACCGCCGCTGCCGCCTGCTGGCTGCCGACCTGCCGTCCCAGGAAACCCGGCAGCAGGGTTGGAGCGGCATCGGCTTTCGCGTGGGCGCGCACTGGTTCGTCGCGCCCATGGGCGAAGTCGCCGAAGTCCTGCATGAGCCGCGCTGCACTTTAATGCCCGGGGTCAAGACCTGGGTCAAGGGCGTGGCTAATCTGCGTGGACGCTTGTTGCCGGTGATGGACCTCGGTGGGTTCCTCGGCCAGGCGCTGTCCAAGGCGAGCAAGCAACGGCGCGTACTGGTGGTGGAATACAACGACCTGTTTGTCGGGCTGTTGGTGGACGAGGTGGTGGGCATGCAGCATTTCGCACAAGACGCATTGCGGGTGAACGTCACCCCCGGCGCGCCGTTTATCCAGGGCCAGTTCGACGGCGATCAGCCATGGCAGGTCTTCAGCCCCTTCGCCTTGGCCCAGGCCCCTGGCTTCATGGATGTCGCCGCATGACCACCGCTACCACGCCCAAACCCCAGGCCGCCTCGCACAGCCGCTCACAGATCATCGTGCTGTTTATCGCGCTGATCGTGTTCATCATGCTGCTGTTTGCCAACTTCGCCTACCTCAACACCCAGTCCACCTACGACAAGCAGTACATCGGCCACGCCGGTGAATTGCGCGTGTTGTCCCAGCGCATCGCCAAGAACGCCACCGAAGCCGCCGCCGGTAAAGCCGCCGCGTTCAAGCTGCTCGGCGAGGCGCGCAACGACTTCGCCCAGCGTTGGGGCTACCTGAAAAAAGGCGACCCGCAAACCGGCCTGCCCGCCGCCCCCAGCGCGGTGCGCGCCGAGATGCGTGCGGTGCAGACCGACTGGGAAGCGCTGCTGAAGAACACCGACGCGATCCTCGCCAGCGAACAGACCGTGCTGTCCCTGCACCAGGTGGCCGCGACCCTCGCCGAAACCGTGCCGCAATTGCAGATGGAGTCGGAAAAAGTCGTCGACATCCTGTTGCAACGCGGCGCCCCGGCCAGCCAGGTGGCGCTGGCCCAGCGCCAATCGCTGCTCGCCGAACGCATCCTCGGTGCGGTCAACACCGTGCTCGCCGGCGACGAAACCGCCGTGCAGGCCGCCGATGCGTTTGGCCGTGATGCCAACCGCTTCGGCCAGGTGCTCAACGGCATGCTCCAGGGCAACGCCGGGCTGCGCATCACCCAGGTCGAGGACCGCGACGCCCGTGCGCGGCTGGCGGAGATTGCGGAGCTGTTCGAGTTTGTCTCCGGCTCCGTGGATGAAATCCTCGAAACCTCGCCGCAACTGTTCCAGGTGCGTGCGTCGGCGAGCAACATCTTCAACCTCTCGCAAACCCTGCTCGATGAAGCCTCGCACCTGGCCACCGGGTTTGAAAACCTCGCCAGCGGGCGCACCTTCGATACCATCGGCGGCTACGTGCTGGGCTTGCTGGCGCTGGCTTCGATCATCCTGATCGGCCTGGTGATGGTGCGCGAGACCAATCGCCAACTGCACGAAACCGCCGAGAAGAACGAGCGCAACCAGAA
Source organism: Pseudomonas sp. FP2335 (assembly GCF_030687535.1). Taxonomy (NCBI): domain Bacteria; kingdom Pseudomonadati; phylum Pseudomonadota; class Gammaproteobacteria; order Pseudomonadales; family Pseudomonadaceae; genus Pseudomonas; species Pseudomonas sp. FP2335. Next base: position 5,622,923 of record NZ_CP117437.1, on the reverse strand, counting down.
CGCGATCATGCGCCTGCTCGATGAAATCGAAGACCTCGCCGACGGCGACCTCACCGTGACCGCCTCGGTGACCGAAGACTTCACCGGCACCATCGCCGACTCGATCAACTATTCGGTCGACCAGTTGCGCGACCTGGTCGCCACCATCAACCTCACCGCCGGCCAGGTCGCGGGCGCAGTGCAGGACACCCAGGCTACCGCCATGCACCTGGCCCAGGCCTCGGAGCATCAGGCCCAGCAGATCGCCGAAGCGTCCACCGCGATCAACCAGATGGCCCAGTCCATCGACCAGGTTTCGGCCAACGCCGCCGAATCTTCGGCGGTGGCGGAGCGCTCGGTGGAAATCGCCAACAAAGGCAACGAGGTGGTGCACAACACCATCCACGGCATGGACAACATCCGCGAGCAGATCCAGGACACCGCCAAGCGCATCAAGCGCCTGGGCGAGTCGTCCCAGGAAATTGGCGACATCGTCAGCCTGATCGACGACATCGCCGACCAGACCAACATCCTCGCGCTCAACGCGGCGATCCAGGCGAGCATGGCCGGGGATGCCGGGCGTGGTTTCGCGGTGGTCGCCGATGAAGTGCAACGCCTGGCCGAACGTTCCTCGGCGGCGACGCGGCAGATCGAAACCCTGGTGCGCGCCATTCAGGCCGACACCAACGAAGCCGTGATCTCCATGGAGCAGACCACCACCGAAGTGGTACGCGGCGCGCGGCTGGCGCAAGACGCTGGGGTGGCGCTGGAAGAGATCGAAGGCGTGTCGAAAACCCTGGCGGCGCTGATCCAGAGCATCTCCAATGCGGCGCAGCAACAGACGTCTTCGGCGGGGCAGATTTCGCTGACCATGAACGTGATCCAGCAGATCACCAGCCAGACGTCTTCGGGCTCGACCGCGACCGCCGAGAGCATCGGCAATTTGGCGAAAATGGCCAGCCAGTTGCGCAGGTCGGTGTCGGGGTTCACCCTCCCGCCCGCCAAGCAGGTGGATGATTGAAATACCATCCCAATGTGAATGCGGGCTTGTGTGGGAGCGGGCTTGCTCGCGAATGCGGTGGGTCAGCCAATACAGATGCCGGCTGACCCACCGCATTCGCGAGCAAGCCCGCTCCCACAGTTGATCTCCTCTGGTCTGGAGAGCGATGCACTACCAGCAACCCACGAATTCTAAGCGGAGCAGTTATGGTTGATCGGCACGACTACGTGGCCCTCGAATGGGTCAAGGGCGACATTGCCGAAACCCTGAAACAGGCCCGTTCGGCGCTGGATGCGTTTGTCGAAACCAACGACAGCGCCGTCATCGACCAGTGCCTGGCCGGTATCCACCAGGTGCATGGCGCGCTGCAAATGGTCGAGTTCTACGGCGCGGCGCTGCTGGCCGAAGAGATCGAGCACCTGGCCTTGGCCTTCCAGGCCGGCCAGGTCAGCCAGCGCGACGAAAGCGTGCGCCTGCTGCAACAAGCCCTCGGCCAACTGCCGCTGTACCTTGACCGCGTGCACAGCGCCCGCCGCGACCTGCCGCTGGTGGTGTTGCCGTTGCTCAACGACCTGCGCAGTGCGCGGGGTGAAAGCCTGCTGTCGGAAACCAGCCTGTTCAGCCCGCAACTGCTGTCGATTGCGCCGCTGCCCGACGACGTGCTGGCCCAACGTGCGCCACCCGACCTGCAAGAACAACTGCGCCAGTGGCACCAACTGCTGCAACAAGCCCTTGCCGGGCTGCTGCGTGAAGACCACGGGCCCAGCAACCTGGAAGACATGGCACGGGTTTTCGCCCGCCTCGAAACGCTGTGCCAGGGCGCGCCGTTGTTGCCGCTGTGGCAAGTCACCTCGGCGCTGGTCGAAGGCATGCTCACCGGCGTGATCGCCAACAGCCCGGCACTGCGCAGCCTGCTCAAGGCCAGTGACAAGCAACTCAAGCGCCTGTTGGCCCAGGGCATCGGCGGGATCAACCAGCCGGCGCCGGATGACCTGCTCAAGAGCCTGCTGTTCTACGTGGCCAAGGTCACCCGGCCGACACCGCGCATGCAAAGCCTGAAGGAACGTTACGGTCTCGACGAAGCCTTGCCCGACAGTGCCGTGGTAGACGCCGAACGCGCACGGCTGGCCGGGCCGGATCGCAACGCCATGGGCTCGGTGCTCGGCGCCTTGTGCGAAGAGCTGGTGCGGGTCAAGGAGCGCCTCGACCTGTTCGTGCGCAGCGACCGCCAGCACACCAGCGACCTCGATGCGCTACTCGCACCACTGCGGCAGATCGCCGATACCCTGGCAGTGCTGGGCTTTGGCCAGCCGCGCAAAGTGATCATCGACCAACTCGCCGTGGTGCTGAGCCTGGCCCAGGGCCAGCGCGAACCCAACGACGCCGTGTTGATGGACGTCGCCGGTGCCTTGCTCTACGTCGAAGCCACGTTGGCGGGAATGGTCGGCACGGTCGAGCCGGAAAGCCGCGAGGAAAGCCGCCTGCCCACCACCGACCTGACCCAGATCCACCAGTTGGTGATCCGCGAGTCCTGCCAGTGCCTGCGCCAGGCCAAGGAACTGGTGATCGATTGCGTCGAAGCCGACTGGGACAGCCAGCGCCTGGAGTCTTTGCCGGAACTGCTCAGCCAGGTGCGCGGCGCGCTGGCGATGATCCCGCTGCCACGGGCGGCGAGCCTGATGCGCGGTTGCACCCATTACGTCGACGAACAGTTGATGGTCAACGAGGTGCCGCCGTCCGAAACCGAGCTGGGGCATTTTGCCGATGTGATCAGCAGCCTGGAGTACTACCTCGAACGCATGCTCCAGGACCCCGACGCCGATGGCGAACGGGTCCTGGAAACTGCCACCCAGGGCCTGGCGGCGCTGGGTTACCTGCCGGCGGAGAAACCCTGGCGCCAGGCGCTGGCGGCACCGGACGGCGCGTTGACGGTGGACGCCACGCCGAGCCAGTCGCAGTTCGATGCCCTGGCCAACCCCACGTCGCGGCTCAACCCGCCGGCGCTGCAACGCCCCGGCAGCCTGCTGCCGCCACCGGCCGACGAAGAACCGATCGACGATGAACTGCGCGAAGTGTTCCTCGAAGAAACCGATGAAGTCCTCGACGTGCTACACCGCCACCTGTCCAACGGCGCCGACAAGGCGGCTTTGGGCGAAATGCGCCGCGCCTTCCACACGCTCAAGGGCAGCGGGCGCATGGTGCGTGCGCTGGTATTGGCGGAGCTGGCCTGGGCCGTGGAAAACTTGCTCAACCGTGTGCTGGAACGCAGCGTGGCGCTGGGGCCCGACGTGCAACAGGTGCTGGACGACGCCGTCGCCCTGCTGCCGGAATTGATCGCCGACTTCGCGACTGACGACCAGCACCAACGCGATGAAGTCGACGCCCTGGCCGCCCGCGCTCACGCCCTGGCCAGCGGCGCGCCGGCACCTGCCGCCGAACCCCACGACCCGATGCTGCTGGAGATCTTCCGCAACGAGGTCCAAAGCCACCTGGAAAGCCTCAACCACTTCCTGCACCAGGCCGCCGAGCATGTGCCGCTGCAAGTCAGCGATGAACTGCAACGCGCCCTGCATACCCTCAAGGGCAGCGCCTATATGGCCGGCGTGTTGCCTATCGCCGAACTGGCGCGCCCGCTGGATCACCTGACCCGCGAGTACAAGGCCCATCGCCTGCCGCTGGACCTGGATGAGGTGGAGTTGCTGCTGGAAGCCGAGGGCCTGTTCCAGCGCGGCTTGCGCCACCTGGACCGCGACCCGCTGGCACCGATCAAAGGCGCGCCGGACCTGATCAAGCGCATCCAGGCCCTGCTCGATCATCAGTTGGCCGCGCTGCTCGATGCGCCGAACACCGGCCTGCGCATCAAGCGCGACCCACAATTGATCGCCAACTTCCTGGCCCAGGGCATGGACATCCTGCTCGATGCCGAAACCCTGCTGCGCCGCTGGCAACAGCACCCCGGCGAACGCCAGGAACTCACTGCGCTGCTTGACGAGCTGACCACGCTGGGGGAGGGCGCGCACATCGCCGACCTGCACGCCATTGACGAACTCTGCGAAGCGCTGCTTGATCTGTACGGCGCCGTGGAAGAGAGCAGCCTGGCGGTCAGCGAGCGCTTCTTCCACGAGGCCGAACTGGCCCATGACGCGCTGATCAACATGCTCGACCAACTGGCCGCCGGCCAGGAAATCAACCCGGTGCCCACCCGCCTGCAAGCCCTGCGCGAACTGCTGGACGAAGCCCTCGACCCGTCCGCCACTGGCCTGGTCAAGAGCGACGGCAGCCACGCGCTGAGCATCGCCGAACTGGGCGCCGCCACGGCGAAACTGGAACACGAGACGGCAGTGGACGACGAGATCGTCGAGATCTTCCTCGAAGAAGCCGTGGACATCCTCGACAGCGCCGGGCAGTCCCTCAAGCGCTGGCTGCTGGAGCCCGAGAGCAGCGCACCGTTGTCGTCACTGCAACGTGACCTGCACACCCTCAAGGGCGGTGCGCGCATGGCCGAAATCGGCCCGGTGGCCGAGCTGGCCCATGAGTTGGAAGGCCTCTACGAAGGCTTGGTAGACCGCCGCTACAGTTACTCCGCCGAGTTGGCCCAGGTGCTGATGGCCAGCCATGAACGGCTGGCCTTGCAACTGGAAGAACTGCAACACCAACAGCCCCTGAGCGACAGCGCCGAACTGGTGGCCAAGGTGCGTGCCTTGCGCCAAAGCGCGCCGCCGCCCACCGCGCCCCAGGCGCTGGAAAGCCCCGGCGCCGACCCTGAGTTGCTGGATATTTTCCTCGAAGAAGCCGCCGATATTCTCGACAGTTCCGGCAGTGCCTTGCTGCGCTGGCAGGCCGAGCCAGGCAACCGCCAGGAAGTCGAAACCCTGCTGCGCGACCTGCATACCCTCAAGGGCGGCGCGCGCATGGTCGAGATCGGCCCGATTGGCGATTTGGCCCACGAGCTGGAGTTTCTTTACGAAGGCTTGTCGGCCGGTTTGCTCGCGCCGTCGGCGGAACTGTTCGCGCTGCTGCAAGGTTGTCACGACCGTTTGGCGCAGATGATCGATGCGGTCGCGGACGGCTTGCCGGTGGGCTCGGTGGACAAACTCATCGAACGCATCAAAAGCCTGGTGCACCCGAGCAACGAGCCGGTGCTGCCGGTGGCGTTGCCGGCAGGCAAGGCCGAGACGGTGGTTGATCCCGCTGCCGACATGGTGAAGATTTCCGCCGACTTGCTGGATGACCTGGTCAACCTGGCCGGTGAAACCTCGATCTTCCGTGGGCGTATCGAGCAGCAGGTCAATGATGCGCGCATTGCCCTGAGCGAGGTGGAAACCACCATCGAGCGCATGCGCGACCAACTGCGGCGCCTCGACACCGAAACCCAGGGCCGTATCCTCAGCCGCCAGCAGGCCGAGGCCGAGCGCCTGGGTTATGAAGAGTTCGATCCGCTGGAAATGGACCGCCATTCGCAGTTGCAGCAACTGTCCCGCGCCTTGTCTGAATCGGCCTCCGACCTGCTCGACCTCAAGGACACCCTCGAGCGGCGCAACAGCGATGCCCACGATCTGTTGCAGCAACAGGCGCGCATCAACACCGAGTTGCAAGAAGGCCTGATGCGCACGCGCATGGTGCCGTTCGAGCGCATGTTGCCGCGGCTCAAGCGCATCGTGCGCCAGGTGGCGGGCGAGCTGGGCAAGGACGTCGAATTCATCGTCGGCAACGCCGAAGGCGAGATGGATCGCAACGTGCTGGAACGCATGGCGGCGCCGCTGGAACACATGCTGCGCAACGCCGTCGACCACGGCCTGGAGTCCCGTGATGCGCGCCTGCTGGCGGGTAAGCCGGAGAAGGGTCGCATTACCCTGGACCTGACCCACGAAGGCGGTGACATCGTTTTCGACATGCGCGACGACGGCGCCGGTGTGCCGCTCGAAGCGGTGCGGCGCAAGGCGATCAAGCGTGGCCTGCTCGACCCCAACCAGGAGATCAGCGACCGCGACGTGTTGCAGTTCATCCTGCAACCGGGTTTTTCCACGGCGGAAAAGATCACCCAGATTTCCGGGCGCGGCGTGGGCATGGACGTGGTGCATGAAGAAGTGCGCCAGCTCGGTGGCTCGATGTTTATTGAGTCGACGCCGGGTGTCGGCGTGCACTTTCGCATTCGCCTGCCGTTTACCGTGTCGGTCAACCGGGCGCTGATGGTGCAGTGTGCGGACGATCAATACGCGATCCCGCTCAACACCATCGAGGGCCTGGTGCGGGTGCTGCCCCACGAGCTGGCCGGGCACTATCAGCAAGATCCGCCGCGTTATGAATACGCCGGCCAGCGCTACGAACTGTTTTACCTGGGCGACCTGCTGCACACCGTCAGCCGTCCCAAGCTGCTTGGCCAATACCAGCCGGTGCCGGTGCTGTTGGTGCAATGCAATGAACGGCGGGTGGCGGTGCATGTGGATGCCATGGCCGGCACGCGGGAGATTGTGGTCAAGGGCCTGGGCCCGCAGTTTGCCGGGGTACAGGGCTTGTCCGGCGCGACCATCCTCGGCGATGGCCGCGTGGTGCTGATCATCGACTTGCTCGCGCACATCCGTGCCCGCCAACCGGCCTTGCCGGCGCAGGCAGTGGACGCGCCGCTGGTGCTCAACGACCCGCTGAAAAAACGCCCGCTGCTGGTGCTGGTGGTGGACGATTCGGTCACCGTACGCAAAGTCACCAGCCGCCTGCTGGAGCGCAATGGCATGAACGTCCTGACCGCCAAAGACGGCATCGACGCCATCGCCGTGCTTGAAGAACACACCCCGGACCTGATGCTGCTCGACATCGAAATGCCGCGCATGGACGGCTTCGAAGTGGCGATCCAGGTGCGCAACGACCCGCGCCTGATGCGCCTGCCGATCATCATGATCACCTCACGCACCGGCCAGAAACACCGCGACCGCGCCATGGCCATCGGCGTCAACGACTACCTCGGCAAGCCGTACCAAGAGTCGGTGCTGCTGGAAAGCATCGCCTACTGGAGCAAGTCCCATGCTTGACCACCGCACCAGCCAACTCACCGGCCTGTTGTTGCCCCTGGCCGACCGCCACCTGGTGCTGCCCAACGTCGCCATCGCCGAGCTGATCGACTTCCAGCGCGGCGAACCGGCCAGCGATGCGCCACCGTGGTATCTGCGCCAAGTGACCTGGCGTGATCAACAACTGCCGCTGATCAGCTTTGAAGCCGCGTGCGGCGAAGCGGTCGTGACCGCCGAGCGCTCGCGGATCGTGGTGCTGAACGCCCTGGGTGGGCGGCCGACGTTGAAGTTCATTGCGCTGGTGATCCAGGGGATTCCGCGTTCGTACAAGCTCGATAGCCAGTTGAGTTATGTGGACGTGCCGCTGTGCCCGCTGGAGCTGGCGGCGGTGCAGGTGGGCGAGCATGTGGCGAAGGTGCCGGATTTGCTGGGGTTGGAAGCGTTGTTGGTGGAATCAGGCTTGGCCTGAGCCCCTCCCACGTTTGGTCTTCTGTGTAGGTCCAGTTATCAAACACTGTCTGAAATGTCTGTAAGTTGGTTTGCTGAGTTTTTGCCGATTTTTGAGTGCTAGTTTTCAGCACTCATCTCCATCCGCAAGGACTCGCAAATGGCTGTCCCTCCTACGCCTCCGGGCGTTTCGCTGCAAGACAATATCGCCTTGGCCAATAACCGACGGTTGCATCTGAAACCGGGTTCGGCGTTTACCTATTCGTGGTTTTACTCACAGGTCCGAGGGCGTGGCCCCTGGGATTACAAACAGAAAAGTCGGGAATACGAGGCATTCGGCAACTTCAACTATGGCGTCACCGGAACGGTGCTGGGCATTCCTGAAGGTGTCTTGCTAAGGGCCGCAGGCGCCGCGCAAAAGGCAGCTGGCACCTCCCGAGCGGAATTTGGCGATTGGTGGGGCGATGCGCCATACGGCGATGACCATAGTGATCAGTATTGGATCAAGGAGGGTATCGAATATGCCAGGTCCCAAGGCTACTAATCGGCTGGTACAGGGCCTGCTCAATGGGCTGCTAGTGGTGTGTCTCGGCTACCTGGGGGTTGGCTGGTTGGTGAGCCCTGGCACGCCGGAATTGGATCAAGTGGTGTTCAAGTATGCGTTGGATAACGGTAGGTCGATCTATGGGGTTCGGGACGGGCAGGGTGGGGCGACCGTGGGTTTTTCCTACAGGTACTATGTGCATAAGGACTTGGGCAGTGATCAGGAGATATTGGCAGCGCTGGTTTCTGCCCATCCCTTTATGAAAACCAAAGAGCCTGACGTCCAAGTGAACCGGGTGGACGGAGTTATCCACCTGATTGTTCATGGAGAAGTCCACGAGTACCGAAGCTATCCGCTTGAAGGTTTGGGAGCGGTGAAAATAGACATGCAGTTGTAACTGCGGCCAGACCTGCCCGAGCAACAGCCTCAAACAATGCATGAATCTGCCTGCCGAACTCTATTGTGGCGAGGGAGCTGGCGGCGGTGCAGGTGGGCGAGCATGTGGCGAAGGTGCCGGATTTGCTGGGGTTGGAAGCGTTGTTGGTGGAGTCCGGATTGGCCTGATCTCAAACCCTGTGAAGATCGAATGTGGGAGCTGGCTTGCCTGCGATAGCGGTGTGTCAGATGTTGATGCTGTGACTGACACACTGCAATCGCAGGCAAGCCAGCTCCCACAGTGGATCTTCTGTGCCTTGAGCGCTGTGCCCGTTACTCAATCCGCGCAAACCGCTCAATCACCGGCTGTTCCCGATGCTCGGCCTGCCACAAATCATAGGCACTCTGCATCGACAGCCACAGCTGCCCAGTGCTCACGCCTGCCCGTTCCAGCCGCACCGCCAAATCCGGGCTGACCGGCGCACGCCCGTGCAAAATCCTTGAAAACGTCTCACGAGCAAACCCCAGACGCCGGGCCATTTCGGTGATGGTGATGCCTAGGGCAGGGATCACGTCTTCAAGCAGGATTTCGCCTGGGTGAGGGGGAGGGTGTATGGGCATTCTGGATCCTTTTTATGGCGCTGGGCATTCGGCTAAAAAGGCTAGAAGGGTCAGTTCCGAGCAACAACCCTAAAACGTTGTATGAAACTTCTTGTTTGTCGGCGTTGGGCGATGCCTCGGATTTTTCCTGCAAGATTTTGGGCCAGGCGTGAACTTGTCGCGTGCAGCCAGCGCGCCTAGTCTTCGTCCCGTCATCGCAAAAAACGGTGACACGGACGTGCAAGTCCGGTTTCATGTCGGCGCACCAACGCCCATAGCCTTTCAACGGGCGTTTTTCATGCCTGCTGTATTTGTTATGGCGGCTGTGCGTGGGAGATCCCTCGGGGTCTGCCGGGGTCCGATATGCCCGGTCTTGCACACCTGCGCACGGCTGCCACCTTTATTCGCGTGCAAGCGGAAGAGGACAGTCTCCATCACATATCGGAGCTGTAAATCATGATCAAACCCACCCCCAATCCCCCCAGGCACCTCTTCACCGTCAACCCTCACCAAGACACCGAAGCGCTGCTGGTCAACGCCAGCGAAACCTTGTCGTCCCTCAACGCCATGACCTGCAACCTGGCCTTCGACCTGGACACCTCTCAGCGCGCAATCCTGCTCGGGATCCTGCAAATGGCAGAGCTTGGGCAGTTGTTGGTGGATCGAGCTCTTGAACAGATTGCCCCCTCATCTGCGGCTTGATACTTGAGCGTTCCCCAAAAGGCACCTGTCGGTCCCTTTTGGGGACTCTTTCTCTAGCCCCTTGCACTCTCCCCCACAACGCTGGACCCTAGCCCCTCATTGCTAACGGGAATCGGAGGTCAGTGGCGCATGTATCACGGTGAACGATTCAACGCCTGGAGCCACCTGCTCGGCGCGGTGGCGGCTTTTGCGGGGGCGGTGTGGATGTTGGTGGTGGCGAGCCTGGATGGCAGCCCCTGGAAGATCGTCAGCGTGGCGATCTATGGCGTCACGCTGCTGGTGTTGTACAGCGCGTCGACCGTGTACCACAGCGTGCGCGGGCGACGTAAGGAGATCATGCAGAAGGTCGATCACTTTTCGATCTACCTGTTGATCGCCGGCAGCTACACGCCGTTTTGCCTGGTGTCGTTAAGGGGGCCGTGGGGCTGGACGCTGTTCGGCATCGTGTGGGGGTTGGCGGTGATCGGCATCCTGCAAGAGATCAAGCCCCGTTCCGAGGCGCGGATCTTGTCGATCGTGATCTATGCGGTGATGGGCTGGATCGTGCTGGTGGCAGTCAAGCCGCTGATCGCTGCGCTGGGCACGGCGGGTTTCACCTGGCTGGCGGCGGGCGGGGTGTTGTACACCGTCGGCATCATCTTCTTTGCCCTGGAGGACCGCCTGCGGCATTCCCATGGGATCTGGCATTTGTTTGTGATTGGCGGGAGTTTGCTGCACTTTGTGGCGATCATGCGCTACGTACTCTGACGGCCGACTCGATCAAAAATGTGGGAGCGGGCTTGCTCGCGAATGCGGTGGGTCAGCTAATAGGCTAATTGACTGATACACCGCTTTCGCGAGCAAGCCCGCTCCCACATTGGTTTTTCATTGGGCTTGAGAATGCTGTTCTTAGAGGCGTTGCAGCAGCTCTTGGGCACGCTGCCCAACAATCCCCAACAACTTGGCCAACATATGCGGCGGCGGCTCATCTGCGCGGGTCAGGGCGTACAAGGTGATCGGCAACGGTGGTGTGAGCGGGCGGATGCAGGTGGTGGCGGTCGAGGCGCCGAGGGCGGTGAAGGGGTCGATGACCGTCAGGCCAGCGCCGGATTCGACCATGGCGCGGGCCAGGGAATAGGTTTGCACCGAGATTGTCACCCGGGGCGCGGGGTCGACGTTTTCCAGGTAGCTGTCGAGTTTGGCGGCCAGCGGATCGGCGCTGGAAAGGCCGATCAACGGCGCACCCGCCAGGTCCGCCAGGGGCAATGGCGTGCTCAGTTCGGCTTCGCTCCAGTAGCCTTTGGACGCCAACGCCACCAGCACACCGTTGGCCAGCACTTGGGTGGTCAACCCCGGGTGCCCGGAGAAGTTGAGGGTCAGCGCCAGATCAATCTCGCGCATCAGCAGTTTCTGCACCAGCTCGCGGCTGTGGTCGCTGGACAGCTCGCAGGCCATGTCCGGGTAATCGCGGGTCCATTCCAGGATCGCCGGCGGCAGCAGCGACAGGGCCAGCGCCGGGATCGCCCCGATGCGCACGCTCTGGCCCGGCGCGCGGCGCAAGCTCTTGGCCAGGCGCCGCACGGCTTGCAGGCTGTCGGTGACTTTATCGACTTCGCGCTCCAGCGCCAGCGCTTCCGGCGTGGGCTGCAACTTGCCGCGCACCCGCAGAAACAACGGGAAACCCAACTGCAACTCGGCGTGCTGCAGCACCTTGGTCACTGCCGGTTGTGACACGTGCAACAGCTGCGCGGCAGCGCTGACGGAGCCGGTCTGGCGGATAGCCTGGAAGATTTCGATATGACGCAGGCGCATGGCAAGTCCATAACCTTTGTTTATAGGTGAGCCATCTTTATTCATTGTCGCTGGCCTGTCACCTGCCCCTAGGCTGGAACCCTCTTAATGCAACGGCAGGTGGCGGGGATGGTGTGCATCATCGGCGGTGGGGTGATCGGTCTGGCCAGTGCCTATGCGCTGGTGCGTGCGGGCCATGAAGTGACGGTGATCGATGCGCGCGACACCCTGGGCAGCGAGACCAGCTTCGCCAACGGCGGGCAATTGTCCTACCGCTACGTCGCCCCGCTGGCGGATGCCGGTGTGCCGCTGCAAGCCATCGGTTGGTTGCTGCGTGGTGACTCGCCGCTCAAGCTGCGCCCGCGCCTCGACCCTCGGCAATGGCGCTGGATGGCGGCGTTCCTCGGCGCTTGCCGTGGCTCGGTGAACCAGCGCAATGCCGCGCACCTGCTGCGCCTGGCGGCCTTGAGCCAAGCGACGTTGCAGCAATGGCGCGAGGAGGATCGCCTGGACGGTTTCGACTGGCGGCGCAACGGCAAGCTGGTGACCTTTCGCACTGCGGCAAGCTTTGAATCGGCGCGCAATAAAATTACCGACATCCTGCAACAGCAAGTGCTATCCGCCGCCGATTGTGCACGGTTGGAACCGGCGCTGGAGGGCGGTGGTTTTGTCGGCGGGATCTACACACCGAACGAAGAAGTGGCCGACTGTCATGCCTTCTGCCAGCGTTTGGCGGCGCGGCTGCAAGCGTCGGGGCGTTGCCGCTTTGAGCTGGGGCGCAAGGTCACTGGCATTCGTCATGCCGACGGCGCGGTGCAGGCAATCGAGTTGGGCGATGAGGTGATGCCGGTCGAAAACCTGGTGCTGGCCGCCGGTTATCGCAGCGCTGAACTGGGGGCCTCGCTGGCGCTGTACCCGCTCAAGGGCTACAGCCTCAGCGTGCCGATTGGCGCGCAGCATCGGGCGCCGAACGTGAGCATCACCGACTACGACCGCAAGATCGTCTACGCGCGCATCGGCGAGCAACTGCGGGTGGCGGCGATGGTGGACATCGTCGGTTTCGATGCGAGCCTCGACCCCAAACGCCTGGCGCTGATGAAACGCCAGGCCCTGGAGACTTTTCCCCTGGCTGGCGACTATGCCCATGCGGTGGAATGGGCCGGCATGCGTCCGGCCACCCCGACCGGCGTGCCGCTGATTGGCGCCGGTCAATATCGCAACCTGTGGCTGAACCTGGGCCACGGTGCGCTGGGTTTTACCCTGGCCTGTGGCAGCGGCCAACTGCTTGCCGAGCTCATCGACCAACAGGTCACTTCCATTGATATGCAGGGCCTGGCGCCCCGCGCGGCATAAGGATGCCCCCATGACCATTAACCGAATCAGCAGCAATGAACGCCTGAGCGGCGCCGTGACGTTCAAGGACTTGGTGTTCCTCTCCGGCCAGGTGCCAGGCGACGGTGAGGACGTGGCGACGCAAACCCGCGAAGTCCTCGCCAAGATCGATGGGCTGTTGGCCCAGGCAGGCAGCGACAAGGATCATCTGCTCAATGCAACGATTTATCTGAAGGACATCAGCAGCGGTTTTGCACCGATGAACGCGCAGTGGTCTGCGTGGCTTTCGCCAGGCATGGCGCCGACCCGCACCACCCTGCAAGCGGAACTGGCTCGACCCAGTGTGCTGGTGGAAATCAGCGTGATTGCTGTACGTAAATAACTCAAAGACCAACGGAGAATAACAATGAAAAAGATCCTGTTGACCGGCTGCACCCTCGGGCTGTTATTGGCCGCACAGGCCCAAGCGAGCACGGCCCCGCTGGACGGCACACTGGCCAAGATCGCCAGCGCCCAGTCAATCACCCTGGGTTATCGCGATGCGTCGGTGCCGTTTTCCTACGTGGGGGATCACAGTGGCAAACCCATGGGCTATTCGGTGGAGCTGGCGAACAAGATCGTCGAGCGCATCCAGCAGAAAACCGGGGTGGCCAACCTGAATGTGAAGTACAACCTGGTGACATCGCAAACCCGTATCCCGCTGGTGCAGAACGGCACCGTCGACCTGGAATGTGGCTCTACCGGGGTGACCGCCGAGCGGCAGAAACAGGTGGCGTTTTCCTACGGGTTTATCTATGTGAAGGGCCAGTTGCTGACCGCCAAGGACAGCGGCATCAAAGGCTTCGGCGACCTTTCCGGCAAGAACGTGGTGACCACTGCGGGTACCACCAACGAGCGCTTTCTCAAGAGCTACAACGCCGAGCACAAAGCCAACATGTTCGTGATCAGCGCCAAGGACCACGGCGAGGCGTTCAAGATGCTGGAGACCGGCCGCGCGGCGGCGTTCTACATGGATGATGCGTTGCTTTACGGCGAACGTGCCAAGGCCCGGGACCCGCATAACTGGGTGGTGGTAGGCGAGGAGCAGTCGCGGGAGATCTACAGCTGCATGGTGCGCAAGGATGACCCGCAGTTTCTCGCGGTGGTCAACGAGACCCTGGGTGATTTGTATCGCAGCGGCGAGATCAACGGGATTTACCAGCGCTGGTTTGAACAGCCGATTCCGCCCAAGGGCTTGAACCTTGAGTTCCCGATGACCAGCGAGCTGAAGGCGATTATTGCCAAGCCGGTCAGCGATCCGGTGGAGTAGTTGCCTGGCAATCCAATCCAAATGTGGGAGCGGGCTTGCTCGCGAATGCGGTGTGTCAGCCACAGTTAAGCTGACTGACTCACCGCATTCGCGAGCAAGCCCGCTCCCACATTTTTGATTGGGTTTGCAAAGGCAGAGGGTTAGAAATCACCCCATAGCTGTTGAGCGACAGCCAATGCCACCACTGGCGCAGTTTCGGTACGCAACACCCGCGGCCCAAGGCGCGCAGCGTGGTAGCCGGCGGCTTGGGCGACCTCGACTTCATTGTCCGTCAACCCACCCTCAGGCCCGATCAAAAACGCCAGGCTCGATGGCTTGGCATGGCTGATCATCGGCTCGGCCACCGGGTGCAGCACCAGCTTCAACTGCGCCTCGGTCTGCTTCAACCAGTCTGCCAGCAGCAGCGGCGGGTGGATCACCGGCACCGTCGAACGCCCGCATTGCTCGCACGCGCTGATCGCCACCTGGCGCCAGTGCAGCAGGCGTTTGTCGGCGCGCTCGTCCTTGAGGCGCACTTCGCAGCGCTCGCTGAAAATCGGCGTGATCGCGTTGACCCCAAGCTCGGTGGCTTTCTGGATCGCCCAATCCATCCGCTCGCCCCGGGACAGGCCCTGGCCGAGGTGGATGTGCAGCGGGGATTCGGCATGGCCCGCGAAGCTTTCGCTCAGTTGCACGGTGACGCGCTTCTTGCCGACTTCCAGCAAGCTGCCGAGGAATTCCTGGCCGGAGCCGTCGAACAATTGCACGGCGTCGCCTTCGACCATGCGCAACACGCGGCTGATGTAATGCGCCTGGGCCTCGGGCAGTTCTACGTCGCCGAGGCTCAGCGGGGTGTCGGTGAAAAAGCGGGACAATCTCATTTCTGTTCTCTGGAGAATTCTGTGCGGGAGCAAGATAACGGTGGCGAGGGTGCCTAAAAAGGTGGGGAATCAACCCGGATCGCGAAAGCCTGGGTGGAAGTCCTGTGGCACCGCGACGCTGACGCTGCTGTTGGTGGCGATGTCGATGCCTTCACTGGCCACTTCGGCGAGGAAGTCGATCTGCTCCGGCGTGATCACATATGGCGGCAGGAAGTACACCACGCTGCCCAACGGCCGCAACAGTGCGCCGCGTTCCAGGGCGTGTTCGAACACCTTGAGGCCTCGGCGTTCCTGCCACGGGTAGGCGGTCTTGGTGGCCTTGTCCTGAACCATCTCGATGGCCAGTACCATGCCGGTCTGGCGCACTTCCGAGACGTGCGGGTGGTCGACCAGATGCGCGGTGGCGCTGGCCATGCGCTGGGCCAGGGCCTTGTTGTTTTCGATGACGTTGTCTGTCTCGAAAATATCCAGCGTCGCCAACGCCGCCGCGCACGCCAGCGGGTTGCCGGTGTAGCTGTGGGAATGCAGGAAGGCGCGCAGGGTCGAGTAGTCGTCGTAGAAGGCGTTGTACACGTCATCGGTGGTGAGCACGGCAGCCAGCGGCAGGTAACCGCCGGTGAGGGCCTTGGACAGGCACAGGAAGTCCGGGCGGATGCCGGCCTGTTCGCAAGCGAACATGCTGCCGGTGCGGCCGAAGCCCACGGCGATTTCATCGTGGATCAGGTGTACGCCATAGCGGTCGCAGGCTTCGCGCAGCAGCTTGAGGTACACCGGGTGGTACATGCGCATGCCGCCAGCGCCCTGGATCAGCGGCTCGACGATGACGGCGGCGACGGTGGCGTGGTTTTCCGCCAGGGTCTGTTCCATGACCAGGAACATGTTGCGCGAGTGCTCTTCCCAGCTCATGCCTTCGGGGCGCAGGTAGCAATCCGGGCTGGGCACCTTGAGGGTGTCGAGCAGCAGCGCCTTGTAGGTCTCGGTAAACAGCGGCACGTCGCCCACCGACATCGCGGCGATGGTTTCGCCGTGGTAGCTGTTGGTCAGGGTGACGAAGCGCTTCTTGTCGGGCTGGCCGCGGTTGAGCCAGTAGTGAAAGCTCATTTTCAGCGCGACTTCGATGCACGATGAGCCGTTATCGGCGTAGAAACACCGGGTCAGGCCTGCGGGCGTCATCTTGACCAGGCGCTCGGACAACTCGATCACCGGCTGGTGGCTGAAACCGGCGAGGATCACGTGTTCCAGCTGGTCGACCTGGTCCTTGATGCGCTGGTTGATGCGCGGGTTGGCGTGGCCAAACACGTTGACCCACCAGGAACTGACCGCGTCGAGGTAGCGCTTGCCTTCGAAGTCTTCCAGCCACACGCCTTCGCCGCGCTTGATCGGGATCAGCGGTAGTTGCTGATGGTCTTTCATCTGGGTGCAGGGATGCCACAGCACGGCGAGGTCGCGTTGCATCCACTGGTTATTCAAGCCCATCTTGCATCTCCTCAAGCAACAATCGCGCAAGCCTATGCAATGGGCGGCCGTGTCACAACCCTATAAGAATTAATTCGCGGTAAACGCAGGACGGTCTGTCACGTTTCTTAGGAATAGTCTTAATGCCTTGTTAATTTATTATGCATAGTCTCTTGATCGTATTTCTCGATATTTCAAAGCGAAATTTTCGGCTTTAATTCGATAGGTAAATCGCTAGTCTTGAGCGCAGCTCTTACGGGATTAAGTACATGCAGTTACGCAATTCACCGGCCCGCTACGGCTGGGTCAGCATGGTTTTGCACTGGGGCGTGGCCCTGGTGGTGTTTGGCTTGTTTGCGCTGGGTTTGTGGATGGTCGGCCTCGACTACTACAGCGCCTGGCGCAAAGACGCACCGGACCTGCACAAGAGCATCGGCATCACGCTGTTCGCCATCATGCTGGTGCGTATCGTCTGGCGCCTGGTCAGCCCGCCGCCACCACCGTTGGCCAGCTACAGCCGCATGACTCGCATGGGGGCCGCGTTTGGCCACGCGTTCCTCTATCTCGGGCTGTTTGCCGTGATGATTGCCGGTTACCTGATTTCCACCGCAGATGGTGTCGGGATCCCGGTGTTTGGCCTGTTCGACATTCCCGCCGTGGTTTCCGGGCTACCGGACCAGGCAGATAACGCCGGCCTGGTGCACCTGTACCTGGCCTGGGTGTTGGTGGTCTTCGCCGGCTTGCATGGCGTGGCTGCATTGAAACACCACTTCATTGACCGTGATGCGACCCTCATGCGAATGCTGGGGCGCAAAGCCTGATGTTCAACCTCGACTCACAAGGAATAGAAAGCATGTTGAAAAAGACTCTCGCCGCACTGGCACTCGGTTCTGCGCTGTTGTCCGCCGGTTCCGCGATGGCCGCTGACTACAAGATCGACAAAGAAGGCCAGCATGCCTTCATCGATTGGAAAATCAGCCACCTGGGCTACAGCTACATTCACGGCACCTTCAAGGATTGGGATGGTTCGTTCAGCTGGGATGCCGCCAAGCCTGAAGCCAGCAAGATCGCCGTCGATGTGAAAACCGCCAGCCTGTGGTCCAACCACGCTGAGCGTGACAAGCATATCGCCAGCAAAGACTTCCTGGACGTTGCCAAGTTCGCCGATGCCAAGTTTGTTTCCACCGCGGTTAAACCGACTGGTAAAGACACTGCTGACGTGACCGGCGACCTGACCTTCCACGGCGTGACCAAGCCAGTGACCTTCAAGGCCACGTTCAACGGCGAAGGCAAGGACCCATGGGGCGGTGAACGTGCTGGCTTCAACGCCAAAACCACGGTCAACCTGAACGACTTCGGCATCAAAGGCCCAGGTCCTTCTTCGCAGACCGTTGACCTGGACATCTCGCTGGAAGGTGTAAAGCAGAAGTAATTTCTGCTCGCACATAAAACCGGGTCGAAAGACCCGGTTTTTTTATGCCTGCGAGTTCCAGACAACCATTGAGCTGAAATGGGATCCCCTGTGGGAGATTCTATGGTTGAGGGGAAATGTCTCTACCAGCAGTGCCGCCGCCTTCGCAGCCTCGCTAAAGCTCAGAGGACTAGCAGTGTCTGGGCGATCTCCAGCCGAGTGCTGACAGCCCAGCAACACCGATCAACTGTGGGAGCGGGCTTGCCCGCGAAAGCGGCGGGTCAGGCAGCACATCTTTAAATGACAGACTGCTTTCGCGAGCAAGCCCGCTCCCACACAAGCCCTGGCCCAGGTTTGATCGGCGTCGAGCCCATAAAAAATGCCCCGCCTCAAAAGAGGCGGGGCATTTTTATATCGCGTTGAAACTCAGCGGTTGCGAGTCAGCAGCGCTGGCTTCTCACCACGAGGACGGCCTGGCAGTTGATCCAACTGCTCGGGTGTCGGGAAGCGATCCGCTTTCGACTCCTTGTGGATGATCTTCGGCGCCGGGCCGCCACGCGGGTTTTGCACGGCTGGTTCGGACGAACGTGGCTGGTCGTCACGGGACGGGCGGCGGTTGTTGCTGCGCGAGTCTTCGCGACGCGCCTGGCCGTCACGGGGTGCACCACTGCGTGGGCCGCTGCGCTTGGCCGGTGGCGTACCAGTGGTGCCGCCGCTGCTGTTGCGTGGGGCGTTCTGGCGGCCGCCTTGCGGTTGACCATTGCGCGGTGCACCTGCACCGGCGCCTTGGGCCGGGGCACCTGGACGACGGCCACGGCCTTGGGCCGGTTTGGCTTGGGGCACGTAGTCAACGCGGTTACCGAAGTTGTCCACGTCGTCGTCGAGGAACTCGTCCGGGGCGCGGTCGGCTGCGGCGCGTGGCGGCTGGCTCGGCTGGCGCTGTTCGCGGGCCGGGGTGCCTTCGCGGGGCTTCTGCTCGCGGGCCGGGCGTTCGCCACGGCCGTTGGTCGGCGCTTTTTCCTTGCCGCCCTTGTCCTTGCCCTTG
The DNA here is from genome assembly GCF_030687535.1 of Pseudomonas sp. FP2335. NCBI lineage: Bacteria > Pseudomonadati > Pseudomonadota > Gammaproteobacteria > Pseudomonadales > Pseudomonadaceae > Pseudomonas > Pseudomonas sp. FP2335. Next base: position 5,604,089 of record NZ_CP117437.1, on the reverse strand, counting down.
TCGCGACGACCGCCGCCGCCCCCGCCGCCGTTCGGGCCATCGCCCTTCGGACCGCGTGGGTTGCGTGGGTTGCGCACGTCCGGACGCTCGCGCACTTCTGGCTTCTCGGCCTCTACGGCGCTGGCATCGAAGCCCATCAGGTCGCCGTCGGCGATTTTCTGCTTGGTCATGCGCTCGATGCTTTTCAGCAGTTTTTCTTCGTCCGGTGCAACCAGGGAGATGGCTTCACCCGAACGACCGGCACGGCCGGTACGGCCGATGCGGTGCACGTAGTCTTCGTCGACGTTCGGCAGCTCGAAGTTGACCACGTGTGGCAACTGGTCGATGTCCAGGCCACGGGCAGCAATATCGGTCGCCACCAGGATACGCACGCTGCCGGCCTTGAAGTCGGCCAGGGCCTTGGTGCGTGCGTTCTGGCTCTTGTTGCCGTGGATGGCGACGGCGGTGAGGCCGTGCTTGTCCAGGTATTCGGCCAGGCGGTTGGCGCCGTGCTTGGTGCGGGTGAATACCAGCACCTGTTCCCACGCGCCGGCAGTGATCAGGTGCGCCAGCAGCGCACGCTTGTGGCTGGCGGCCAGGCGGAACACGCGTTGCTCGATACGCTCGACCGTGGTGTTCGGCGGCGTGACTTCGATGCGTTCCGGGTTGTGCAGCAGTTTGCCGGCCAGGGCGGTGATGTCGTTGGAGAACGTGGCCGAGAACAGCAGGTTCTGGCGTTTGGCCGGCAGGCGCGCGAGGACTTTTTTCACGTCATGGACAAAGCCCATGTCGAGCATGCGGTCGGCTTCGTCCAGTACGAGGATTTCCACGTGGGACAAGTCGACGCTGCCTTGGCCGCACAGGTCGAGCAAACGACCCGGGCAGGCGACCAGCACGTCCACACCACGGGACATGGCCTGAACCTGTGGGTTCATGCCGACGCCGCCGAAGATGCAGGCACTGACGAACTTCAGGTCGCGGGCATACAGCTTGAAGCTGTCGTGCACTTGGGCGGCGAGTTCGCGGGTTGGGGTCAGGACCAGTACACGCGGTTGGCGCGGGCCGTGACGCTGGGATTTGTCCGGGTGACCGTTGGGAAACAACCGCTCCAGGATCGGGAGGGCGAAGCCGCCGGTTTTACCAGTACCTGTCTGAGCCGCAACCATCAGGTCGCGACCTTGCAACACGGCGGGAATGGCCCGCTGTTGCACCGGAGTAGGCTCGGTATAGCCCGCTGCCTCGATGGCGCGGACTAAAGCCTCGGAGAGACCGAGGGAAGCAAAGGACATGAGTAATCCTGTTCTAGTTAGGGCTTGGCCCAAAGGGATAATCTTGCCGGGCGTGAATGGCGCTTAGGGGAGCGCAATCCCGTCCGGTCCTGCTGCGTCTGGCGGGCACTCCACCGGCTCGCGCGGGGCTGAAAGCTGCGCTGTAGCGGGGTTGGGTGCCTTTTTCAAGACCTCAGCGGCCGGGCGTAAGCCTGGCGGAAAGGCCGGAGTATAACAGAGCAATCACGGCGCGCTGCTTTCCTGCTGCTCAACGGCGTGTTCCAAGGCCGTACTGGCTTGAAATCCACCGTATTGGGCGCTCAGAGCGATGTACGCGGGCTCCTGCTTGAAACGCTTGAGTTCGGCGGCAAAGCGCTGCACCAGCAGGTCCATGCCCGCGCCTCGGCGTACGGCCAGAAATTGCTGTTGGCGGCTGACCACCACCGGCGCCTGGCTGACTTTGCCCTCCAGGCCCAGGGCCTTGATTACATGCTGGCCGACGCGGCGGTCGGTGATCACCAGATCGACGCGGCCCAGCAGCAATTTGCCGAAGTTGGCTTCGTGGCTGGGCGCCGGTTCGCGGTTGAACAAGCTGGAGCTGCTGAAGGCATCGCCGTAGAGGTAGCCCGGCGAGGTGCCGACTGTCAGGCCGCGCAGGTCGTCAAGGGTGTCGGCAGGGTGGGGGCGGTCGTTGGCGTAGTACAGCACGAACTGGACTTCCGACAGCGGCTCGCTGGGGTAAAGCAGTAGGGTGTCGCGCTCGTGGCTGTGGAAAATATCCAGCGCGCCGTCGGCATGGCCTTGTTCGAGCATCGCCAGGCAGCGCTTCCAGGGCAGGAACTGCCACTCCACGTCGACCCCAAGGCGCTGGAACACGATCACCGTGGTTTCGTAGTCCAGCCCGCGCATGGTGCCGCGGTCGTCATAGACGTAGGGCGCCCAGGGCTCGGTGACAATGCGCAATTTCTCGCCGTAAGCCGCCAGGCTCAAGCAAGTCAAAAGGGCAGCGGTCGCAAGCTTCAGAATCACGGGCATGCCCTGAGGTTACGTCGCTCGGGCCCTAAAGAAAAGCTCTGGCACAAGCATCTGCGGGCTGCGCTATTTTGTCTCCGAGGTCATCAGGTGGGCATGGATCGCCGCACGGCGCTCGCCCAGAATCAGGCGCACCAGGGGATTGGCGAACCAGCGCTCCAGTTGATGAGCATCCACGGGGGATTTCTGCCGCTCTGCCTGATTTTGCCGGGCCTTGTCCCACCAAACCGGGCCGCACGCCTGGTCGAACTCGTTTTCGTGCTCGTAGCAGCCGTAGAGGATTTCGCGGATGAACTGCTGCTTGCGCTTGGGCAGGGCCAGGGTGATCAGCTTGTACATCAGGCGTTGCAGGCGTGGTGGGCGCGGCAGGTGGGCGGAGACCTGGCGAGTGTCGGCCAGGGCGTGCGCGCAGGTCGGTGCGGCACCGTGCTTGGCGATCCACGCCCTGACCTTGGCCCGGAACAGCTGCTTGCGGCTCCAGTAGTGGTGGATCAGGTCCGGGCACTGGCGCACGTTGACGCTGCGGTAGGCGACCACCGACAGGCAGAACTCTTCCAGGGTGTAGGCGCCCTGGGCCAGGGGGAACAGTTCGTCCATCAGTTCGATGGAACGGTCCAGCAGGTGCGCATCCTCGCGAGCCATGCCCATCACGCCGGAGTTAAGCAGTGGCATGTCGTCATCGGCCAGGCCCTTGTCGGCCAGGAGCTGGGCGAGGGTCTCGTACAGCACGCTTTCGCGGTTATCGCCGTACTTGGCGTGGAACGCGTTGCACAGCACGGTGCCGGGGGCGACGCGCTCGAACAGGGCCATGGGCGAGTCGTGGAAAAACGTGTCGGTGTCGATCAGCAGAGCGCGCTCCGCGGTCTCCAGGACCTGGCGCAACAGCACGTGCTTGGTGCGGAAATGGTAGCCGTGGGGCTCGCTCCAGCGTTTGCGGGTGGCGTCGTCCAGGGTGTGGACGTGCACCGGCAGGTCGCGATAGGGCTCGGGGTTGTCGCTGAATACCTGGATGTCCAGGGGCATGTCCTGGGGGCCGCCCAGATGGGACAGGGCACTGGCGATGCTGAATACCGCTTCCTGATGATAGGTCTCGGCGCCGAATACCAGATAAACCAGCTGCGGGCGGGGAGTCGGGGATGCTGTATTCATGTACTGCAGGCTTCCATTCCGGGAGGTATGAACAAAAAAAGCCCCCGTATCAACGAGGGCCCGGGTGCGACCGAACGGGCCTTAGCGTGGCAGCTTGAGGTTGTTCCAGATCGCCAGACTAGGGTCAGCCTGGTTGAGGGTATAGAAGTGCAGGCCGGGTGCACCACCTTGTAACAAACGTTCACACATTTCGCTGATGACCTGCTCGCCGAACGCCTGGATGCTCTTGACGTCGTCGCCGTAGGCTTCCAGTTGTTTGCGCACCCAGCGTGGGATCTCGGCACCGCACGCGTCGGAGAAGCGTGCGAGCTTGCTGTAGTTGGTGATCGGCATGATGCCCGGCACGATCGGGATGTTCACACCCATGGCCCGTACACGCTCGACGAAGTAGAAGTAGCTGTCGGCGTTGAAGAAGTACTGGGTGATCGCGCTGTTGGCGCCGGCGTTGGCCTTGCGCACGAAGTTCTGCAGATCATCTTCGAAATTGCGTGCCTGGGGGTGCATCTCCGGGTAAGCCGCCACTTCGATATGGAAGTGATCGCCGCTTTCTTCACGGATGAAACTCACCAGGTCGTTGGCGTAGCGCAGCTCACCGCTGGCGATACCCATGCCGGATGGCAGGTCGCCACGCAGGGCAACGATACGTTTGATGCCGGCTTGCTTGTATTGGGTCAGCAGGCCGCGCAGGTCGGCCTTGCTGTCGCCCACGCAGGACAAGTGCGGAGCGGCAGGAACTTTGACTTCGCTTTCCAGCTGCAACACGGTATTGATCGTGCGATCACGGGTCGAACCGCCGGCGCCGTAGGTGCAGGAGAAGAAGTCGGGGTTGTAGCTGGCCAACTGCCTGGCAGTCGCCATCAATTTTTCATGCCCAGCATCGGTCTTGGTCGGGAAGAACTCGAAGCTGTAGCGACGGTCTTGGGACATGGTAATAACCCTATGAAACTCAGATACCGGAAGTCATGCACCGATTTAATGTGGGGGCGGGCTTGCTCGCGAAAGCGGTGTGTCAGTCACCGGATGCATCAACTGACATAGCGCATTCGCGGGCAAGCCCGCTTCCACACAAGCCCGCGCCCACAAGGGCAGCGGGCCGCAGGCAAATCAGTAGCGGTAAGCGTGCGGCTTGAACGGACCTTCAACGGTCACGCCGATGTAGTCGGCCTGGGTCTTGGTCAGTTGAGTCACGACGCCGCCGAAGCCGCGGACCATTTCCAGGGCCACTTCTTCGTCGAGTTTCTTCGGCAGTACTTCCACGGTCAGGCGCTCGGCTTTCTGGGCTGGCGACAGGTCGGCGTATTTCTGCTCGAACAGGAAGATCTGCGCCAGTACCTGGTTGGCGAACGAGCCGTCCATGATGCGGCTTGGGTGGCCAGTGGCGTTGCCCAGGTTAACCAGGCGGCCTTCGGCCAGCAGGATCAAGTAGTCGTCGTTCTGCGGGTCGAAATCGCCAGCGCCGGTACGGTGAACCTTGTGCACCTGCGGCTTCACTTCTTCCCATGCCCAGTTCTTGCGCATGAAAGCGGTGTCGATTTCGTTGTCGAAGTGACCGATGTTGCAGACCACGGCGCGCTTCTTCAGGGCCTTGAGCATGTTCGAGTCGCAAACATTGACGTTGCCGGTGGTGGTTACGATCAGGTCGATCTTGCCCAGCAGAGCCTTGTCGATGCTCGCTTCGGTGCCGTCATTGATGCCATCGATGAACGGCGAAACCACTTCGAAGCCGTCCATGCAGGCTTGCATGGCGCAGATCGGGTCAACTTCGGAAACCTTGACGATCATGCCTTCCTGACGCAGGGACTGGGACGAACCCTTGCCCACGTCACCGTAGCCGATCACCAGGGCTTGCTTGCCCGACAGCAGGTGGTCGGTGCCGCGCTTGATGGCGTCGTTCAGGCTGTGACGGCAGCCGTATTTGTTGTCGTTCTTGCTCTTGGTCACCGAGTCGTTGACGTTGATGGCCGGGATTTTCAGCTCGCCCTTGGCCAGCATGTCCAGCAGGCGGTGTACGCCGGTGGTGGTTTCTTCGGTCACGCCGTGGACGCGGTCCAGGATGGCCGGGTATTTCTTGTGCAGCAGCTCGGTCAGGTCGCCGCCGTCGTCGAGGATCATGTTGGCATCCCAAGGCGCGCCATCTTTCAGGATGGTTTGCTCCAGGCACCACTCGTACTCTTCTTCGGTCTCGCCTTTCCAGGCGAATACCGGGATACCGGCAGCAGCGATGGCGGCAGCGGCCTGGTCTTGAGTCGAGAAGATGTTGCAGGACGACCAACGCACTTCGGCACCCAGGGCAACCAGGGTTTCGATCAGCACGGCAGTCTGGATGGTCATGTGGATGCAGCCGAGAATCTTCGCGCCCTTGAGCGGTTGCTCGCTGGCGTATTTGCGGCGCAGACCCATCAGGGCTGGCATTTCGGATTCGGCGATAAAGGTTTCGCGACGGCCCCAGGCAGCGAGGGACATGTCGGCGACTTTGTAGTCGGTGAAATCTGCAGGCGTGTTGACAGCGCTCATAGAGAGCCTCCATTCGTAGTGTGCGAATGGGCGCCGTTGTGCGTTTAGTATCAAGCCCGATGAACCAGGCCGGACAACGCCCCATCCGAGCCTGACAGGTTGAACCTGCTGCAGCGCCCCTCGGACAGGTGGCGGGAAAACGGTAACAAGTGGATATGACCGTTTTGAAACGGCGCCGATTATAGCCGTGTGCGCCGCACTTCCCAAGCCTTTCTGTCGGACACATGAAGATCGCTCATGGACTTGATAGGCAATGCTTCATAGAGCTCTGGCTCGGCCTCTGCCATGATGTCGCCCATCATTCGGCAAGACGCTTTGGAGTGACCATGAACTTCCACACCCGCAAATGGGTAAAACCTGAAGACCTCAACCCCAACGGCACCCTGTTCGGCGGCAGCCTGCTGCGCTGGATCGACGAAGAAGCGGCGATATACGCGATTGTCCAACTGGGCAACCAGCGCGTCGTTACCAAGTACATCTCCGAAATCAACTTCGTCAGCGCCTCGCGCCAGGGCGACATCATCGAACTGGGCATCACCGCCACCGAGTTCGGCCGTACCTCCATCACCCTGACCTGCGAAGTGCGTAACAAGATCACCCGCAAAAGCATCCTCACCGTGGAAAAAATGGTCTTCGTCAACCTCGGCGAAGATGGCTTGCCGGCGCCACACGGGCGTACCGAGATCAAGTACGTGAAGGATCAGTTTCAGGACGAAAGCATCAGCGAGTAGGGGGCTGCGCGGGATAACTATTTCCAGAAGCCACGAGAGGGATCTTTCATCGGCGCTCGCGTTACTCAGGATTAAATCCTGCAGAGAGCGCCACCATGAAAGTCTCACCTACTCCCCTGCTTGTATCCTACCCCGCACCTCAATCCGAGACTGCCGCTGACAAAACCGTATTGGTGGCGAACAGTGGCAAGCGTGCCTTGACCCTCAACCGGTATCGAAATGGCCAGGTAGAAATGCTGCTGTCGCGCCCGCCCGCGACGCAGTTGGTGGCCAGCGGCGGTGGGGCCAAGGGCGTTGCCTATTCCGGAGTGGTGCAGGCCCTGGAGGAGAGGAACGCTCTGCGTGACATCCAGACGGTTTCCGGCTCGTCGGCCGGGGCGATTTATGGCGCGCTACTGGCCAGTGGCATGGGGGCCGAGCGGTTTGACCTGCTGTCGGACAACTTGGAGCTTCCGACGCTGCTCAATAGCGACAGGACCTGGGTCCGGGCGTTGCAGAATGCCTACACCGACGTGGGACGGATGGTGGGTCGCTTACCGGCGCCTGTAGGCGATGTCCTGCAAGCTCTCTACACGCTGCTGCCACGCCTGCAATCCAGCGCGCAGCCCCTGGAACGCTTGATCCGTGACGAGTCGCGCCAGGCGGTGCTGGAACGAATCGCCGAGCTGCCCAGGGACGCGCGTTCGACCAGCACCATGGCCATCGCCGACCGGCTCAGTGCCGGCGGGGCCACTACGTTTGCCGACCTGGAGGCCTTGAGCCGGCAGATTCCTGCAATCAAGCCGCTCAATATCACCGGTACGGCGATGTTTGCCGGCAGACCGCAACTTGTCGTGTTCAACGCCAGCCTGACGCCGGATATGGACATTGCCCGCGCCGCCCACATTTCCGCAGCCCTGCCGATCCTGTTCAAGTCACCACAAGAGCGGGGGCATGGCTTCCAGGCGCAAGGTGAAAAAACGGCTTTCCAGGACGGCGGCGTCTTGCTCAACACGCCGGTGGCGGACCTGTATCAGCGCCAGCCCCACGGCAACGCAGTGACCGATGTCGAGCGGTTGATCCTGCGATTGGACGACGTCACGGCGCCCAAGCCGGGTGCGGGCCTGATGGACGCGGTCGCGGACGCCGTCACGGGAACCGCACACACCGCCAACGGCGAACTGATGCGCGCCCGGTTGAAGCCCTTTGCCGATCAGACGGTGAGCCTGCCTTTGAATACCGAACTGGGCGATTTCCGCGGCACGCTCAAGGGCACACTCAACTTCGGCATGCCGCAGGATGTAAAAAATCATCTGCAAAAGCGCGCCTTTGATGCGGTGAGCGAGCACTTGGACAAGCGCGAAAACGTACGTGAGCAGTACATGTTTGACTCCGTCCACAGCGCCATTCTGGCCCTGGACGACGAAACGTTGGCCAGTGCCGCACCGGATCTCGTCAAGGACGAAGCCTGCAAGCCGGTGCTGCGTTTTCGGCATGAGGCGCGCCAGGTATTAGCGGCTCTGGACAGTGCCATCAGCGCGTCCAATCAGGGTGATCGGCTGGAACTGGGCGCAGCGCTGGCCAGTGCCTTGCGCAACCTGGACAGCCTGGCTGATCGGCCGGAGTCGCTGGACTGGCTGGCGACGCAACTCAATGCCCCGGGCAACGCCAACTTCCAGCAATTGCTGCAATCGACACACGGGCATATGTCCAAGGTGCTGCGAAGTGGCATGGCTGAGATGAAGCGGCGCGATGTGGCAGCGGCGGCCGATAACCTGGTGCGCGAAGTGATTTATCCATCCTTGTTCCGCTACGGTCAGTCGGATGCCAACGCGACGCTGTTGCGCGACGCCGTGCGTGATCTGGAGCGTGCGACGACGCCAGCCGAAGTGAACCAGGTGCTGGATAACATCATTAACAACTATCAGGCGCGTAACAAACCCTGGGGCAAACTCTTTAGCTCAACCACCGTGGAAATGGCCAAGACCTGGCGCCTTCCGGTTTAAATGAACAGCCACGCTCGCGGCATGTCGTATCTTCAGGCACCCCTTGGACGCACACGATCATGGCCACTCGAGACGACGGCAAGACCCCCAACCTGTCGCGGGAAGAACAACAGGATGTGGACGAGAACCAGCCGCCCCGCGCGGCGGTTCTGCATGAAATCATCCGCACCCAGGGCGACCAGGAGCTAGAGCGCAATGTCGCGGCCTTGTGGTGGTCGGCGCTTGCCGCCGGCCTGACCATGGGCCTGTCGCTGATGGGCATGGGGCTGCTTAATTCGCGGTTGCCGGACGGCGAAGCATTCAAGGTGATCGCCAGCTTCGGCTACTGCGCAGGCTTCCTCGCGGTGATTCTTGCGCGCCAGCAACTGTTCACCGAAAACACCCTGACCGCTGTGTTGCCGGTGATGAGCAAGCCCACCCTGGCCAATGCCGGGCGCCTGTTGCGTTTGTGGACGGTGGTGCTGGTGGGCAACCTGTGCGGTACGTTGCTGGTGGCGTACGTGATGTTGCACTTGCCGATCTTCGACACCAAGACCGACCTGGCTTTTTTGGAGATCGGCCGCAAGGTCATGGAAAACGACCCCGGGCAGATGTTCGCCAAGGGCATCGTCTCCGGCTGGATGATCGCGACCATGGTGTGGATGATCCCGTCGATGGAAAGCGCCAAGCTGTGGATCATCATCCTGATCACCTACCTGATGGCACTGGGCGACTTCACCCATATCGTGGTTGGGTCGGCGGAAGTGTCCTACCTGGTGTTTGCCGGCGAGTTGCCATGGAAGGATTTCTGGCTGGTCTTCGCCGGGCCGACGCTGGCGGGCAATATCATCGGCGGCAGCTTTATTTTTGCGCTGATCAGTCACGCGCAGATCCGCAGTGAAAGCAGTTTGCCTGGAAAAAAAGCCGCGGACCCCAGGCACCCGCAACAGATCGACAAGCAATAACCCGCAGGGTGGTACTCCCTTGTCACCCAGGGTTTCGATAGGTCGGCACGCTGGCTCGGCGGGCTGACTGGCCGAGCTTCACCCACCAGGCATTCAGGGCCCGCGTCTTTTCAAGGACGTGACCAATGGCCAAGACGCCTCATTCGCTGTATCACCTGATGCCCCTGCGGCGAGCCGCCCGGGATATCCAGGCGCTTTTTTCCACTCGATCCTCCCTGCAAGTGATTGCCCTGCAAGCCCTGCAGCGCACACTGCGCGCAACGTACCCCACGGTGGCTATCACGGACACCGCCCCCGTGGTGCTGACGCCGCGCTATCGCTACCAGAACCAGGTGATCGACCTCGCGGGTTACGAACGTTTGACGTTGGTTGACGCGTTGATCAATCGTTTCGTCGACGGTATCTGGGTCGATTACACACGCGGCCAACTGCTGACGGAGCAGCCGGACAGCGAGCCGATCAAGATCTTGGCGTTGAAAAACCTGGACGCCCAGGCGTCCGTCAACCAGCTTGGACCCTTGTTGCTTGAGCATTGCCAGCGGGCGTTGATCGATGACTGGAGCGAGCTGTCCATCGAAGCGCGCAGCCGCTTTGAGTCGCTGTCGCTGCGCTTGAAAGAAACCCTGAGGCAGTTGAGCGTGCCCACGCTTGTCAGCGACCCCGGCCAGCGCCAGATGATCAATGACGTGCTGCAAGTCCCCGACAACAACTTGCGCGGCGGCACTACCCGGGCCTATCTGGTAGACCAATGGGGAGAGGCGGGCAGCGACGCGTTGGAATTGTTGCGCGGCATGGTACTTGTCGGTCCTGCCGGCAGCGGCGAGACACTGCTGCTCTTTACCTTGAGTGCGGGCATTGAAGTGTTTACTTCCCGTGCCGCCTTGGGCGCAGCGTTGCGCACGCGTCTGGCCGGCTTGGCGCCGGGGCGTGCAATGCAATGGCGGCTGTATGAGCCGCGCTCGAATATTTTCGATGGGTTTGCCTTGAGCTTTCTGGCCAAGCAGTTGAGCGACCTGCGGTGGGGTGTTGAGCTGGGGCGTCGATCCCCCTACTGGAGCGCTGCCTTGCTGGACATGGTGCAGTGGCTGGCCACGGGGGATTTCGACAGTTTGCAGCTCGATACCGACGCTGGGCTGCGCAGGCTTTACGGTGCCCTGCCGGGCTGGGTGAAACAGGCCAGCCGTGAGGTGCGCGGCTTGTTTTCCCAGTATTTGAACAGCTTGGGCAAGCTGTTCAGTCAACCCAACTGGCGCTTTTTCGACGATGGGGTGCCGTCGTTGCTGGCGTTCACCCGGGAGCGGCTGATGGCAGCGTACCCCAAGGCCTCGCCCCTGGAACCGAATGACGTGATCATCACGGTGCATACGGTCAGGGGCGTATCGGCCGTGGGCGGGCTTCCAGTCAAGCTCATCACCACCTTGCTCAAGGTTGCGTTGGAAAACTTGGCGAGCCTGCCGGGAGACTCGATTGAAGTGACGTTGCGTAACGGCGCCGAGCCGCCCCATTGGCTGACGCCTAGCGCCATCAAGCGCTTGGTGAGCGAGGTCGATATCGGCGAGCACTACCCCAACCTAGTGGCGCTAGCGCTCAGGGATTCACCCGCCGAAGTGCGATGGCGCAGCCGCAGCTTTATCGCGCAACTGCGCATTGAACTGCCGCTGCTGGCGCTAGAGTTCTACACCCGTGGCCAATGGGGCTTGAGCCGCAAGGGCTACGAAAGCGTTGTCGCCGTGATGCAGGCACAGGAGATCGATCGCTACCTGGGCAACCAAGTCATCGTGCTCAGGCCCCTGGCGTTCAAGGCCACTGCCAGCGCGTCCGCCGATGTGGTCACTAACATGTTTGTCATCGGGCCCCAGTCCCTCGATGCCGGGCCAGTGGTGTTGTACCGGCCGATGGCGCAGCCCAAGTTGATGGAGTTCGCCAGCCGGCAAGACCTGCTCAAGGCCATCGACCAGCCGGGTGAACTGCAGCAACAGGTGCTGGCCTGGATGAGCGCCGACGCGCGCGCCACTTACCGGGGCAGCGGGTTCCTCGCTCCCCACTTCAATACGATGGACGGGTTGGCGTTGCTGATCGATGCCCTGACCAGCACCCCGGCGATGTTGGCCACTGACAAGGTGCAAGGTGACTACGGGCAACATCTCTATCAAAGCCAGGTGCAGGCAATTCTCGAACAAGCAGACCGGCAGTCGGTGTCCAACCGTGAAAACCTCTGGGCGCGGCGAATGGAGGGGCTGTCGCTGGGGTTGAACAGCGTCATGCCGTTGGTTACAGGGCCGCTGGCGGTGGTCGGATGGTTGCAGGTGGCGTGGTCCGTGCACGAGCAACTCGGCGCCGCCGCTCGCGAGGACAATGAAGATGAGAGCGCAACCTTGGTTGGGTTTTTCCTGAATATGGCGTTGGTGCTGATGCACTACTCCAATGATGCGCTCAGCGATCGCGTCAACAACGCCCGGCGTGAGGGCGAAATCGAGGCGCCGCAACGTCCAGAAATCATCGAGCCCCCCGCGCCGAGCGTGGACAACCCCGTGCAGGAATTGCCGGCCATGGACGCTGCGCGTGACGTGAGCCAGGCTTATATGGCTGTCGAATATGGCTGGTTGCCCACGTCCAGTCGCTTGACGCCTTCCCAACTGGCCGACCTGCAAACCTTCAGGGTGGCCAAGCCCACGGCGGCAACCCGGGTGATCAGTGGTGCCAGGTCCGGCCTGTTGCAGAACGATGGCCAGTGGTACGCCGAGGTTGATGGGAATTGTTACAACGTGAGCATCGAACACGACGACGTACGAGTCGTTGCCGGCAATGGGCGCCGGGGGCCTTGGCTCAAGGCTGATGGTAAAGGGCACTGGAGCCTGGACCTGCGGCTGCGGTTGCGGGGTGGCGCGCCGGGCGCAGACGCCGAGGGCATTGCCCAGGCGCGTGAGCTCAAAAGCCGGTTCGATACGCTCTACGCCCAATACACTGAGGCGCAGATGCCTGGAGCCGCAGTGATCGGGCAATTACTGGCGGAAGTCGCGTTGTCGGAACGTGTCACGCGGATTGAGCGCGAGATCGATAACGTCGCCCTGTTGCAGCAGCGCGCCAAATTGCTGCTGGGTCTGCTGGAGCAACGCCGCCGTTTGGACGTAGTGCAGGATTACACGACGCTGCGCCATCACTTCCTGGCAACCCAGGTGAATTGCCTGCGTTTTCAGGTCCGGTTGATGGAGGTTATGCGCAGCACGCGTTACAAGCAGATCAGTGATCCTGCGGAAGTTTACCTGCTTACGCTGCATGAGGTCATGCGGGCCACGTTCCCCGAATCCACGCGTATTGGCCTTCGTGGGATCGCCAGGTTGCATGGCCAGGCGGTGCAACTGTGCCGTGAGCAGCGCGTGGCCTACGAGGCGCTGCTCGAAACAGTGCGCCCGCAAGATACCCAGATAAGTGCGCTGGATACACCGGAGTGGCGTGGTAAGGCGCCGATTCTGGCCTGGCTTGAAGCCGGGCTGCGGCCGATGGTGCTGCGCTGCGTGTGGGCAAAGGTCGAGGCGCCGGGCGCGCAGGTGTTGAGCCTGCTACAAGACGTCAACCTGCGTTGTCGCTTGAGGCTATCCAGCTACCGCCAGCTCTGTACCAACCAGAACTTCAGCGTTGGCCAGCGCCGCCAATTGCTCGACGAAACCGTCGACGAACTGGCCTGGCTGGATGTGCGCCTCGCACAGGCTGCCGCCATCCCCAGCAGTTTCATCGACCGCGTTGCGCTGGATGAGTATCGCGCCTATATCCAAACAATTCGTGAGGAAATCGTGCAGGACACCCTGCAGTTCTATGCCGAGCAAACCGCGCTGCCGGCCACCAGCGGTACGGTCGCAGAAGGGATTGTCCAGAGTCGCCATTTCGGCGCGTTGGCCGCCACACAACGTGGTTCTTTGGGCGGCAGTTCTTCGAGCGCGCCTGAGGAAGAATCGGTGGAGTTTGTTGACCCCTATACCCGTCATGTTTACGCGCGGTTCGTCAAAACCCAGACAAGTGACGGGGTTGATTGGGTCTACCAGGCAACCCCCGTTGTTCAGGCCATTCACTGGCAACCTCAAGGCTATATCAACAGTTGGCGATTGATCCAGCACGGGACGGACGCTCTGAAGGCGTTGCCAAGCCTGGAGCAAAACATACGGGTTGCGCCTCGGGCGGTGCGGGGCGATCTGGAGTTGCTGGCCGAGCGGATGTTCGAGGACGTACGACGTTCCCTCGCAAGTCGCAAAGATGCAGAACACGTCGATCCGTTGAAAGCGTTGCTGGAGAAGAACCTGACAGACAAGGCCAATGAGCTGATCAAGGCGGGCCGCGAGGCTCATCAACGTATGGTGCTGGCGCGTGAGCCGACCACCACCGGCATCGCTGACCTGCTGGCCGAGGGTGTCGTCGAGATCAAGGAAGTGCCTGAAACCCGACGTGCACCCGGCGCCGGTTCGCCGCCGCTGTTTCGCAGCTTCTACATACAGAAGGTCAAGGCCAGCGGCCAGGTGCCGGAGGTGCTCTGGTTTGCGCACTTCCATTACCCGGCCGATTACAGCGCAGGGGCACTGGGCTTCAAGTTCGCGCACCTGAAACCTGCAGGCACGCCCGTCGGCAGCTTTGAACAGCGACTACGGGCGGCCCGTGGTGATAACGAGCGGTTATTGTCGATCTTTCGCACCACCATCGAGCCTGAGGCGGCGCAAACACTGTTCTTCAGTAACGAGGAGGCCTCGGCTCAATGAGTTGAGGTGCCAGGCGCGGGCTCGTCGCGGGTCACGCGCTTGACCAGCTTGCCGATGCTCAACCCCTGCAACAGGATCGATGACAGCACCACGATATAGGTGATGCTCAGCAGCAGGTCACGCTCGGGGCCCAATGGCAGGGCCAGAGCCAATGCGACTGAGACCCCGCCGCGCAAACCGCCCCAGGTGAGGATGCGGATAGTGCCACGCGGCACCGTGCGCCAGCGGCGTAGCAGCAGGATCGCCGGGGCTACCGTCAGCAGACGCGAGAGCAGGATGGCCACTGCGAGCAAGCAGGCAGCGAACACATGCAGCCAGTTGAACGGCAACAGCAGCAACTCCATGCCGATCAAGGCGAACAGCAAGGCGTTGAGCATGTCATCGAGCAATTCCCAGAAGCCGTCGAGGTAGCGGCGGGTCATGTCGTTCATTGCCAGCTTGCGGCCCAGGTTGCCAATGATCAGGCCCGCGACCACCATCGCAATCGGTGCCGAGACGTGCAGTTCGGTGGCCAGCGCTGAGCCGCCGATCACCAGGGCGAGGGTCAGCATCACTTCGATCTGGTGCTGCTCGATGCTCTTGATCATCAGGTACACGAGGTAGCCGATCAGGCCGCCGAACACCACGCCGCCAATCGCTTCATGGGCGAACAGCATCGCTGTGGCGCCGACGGTGGGGGTTTCGCCCAGCTGTGCGATGCCGAGCAAGACGGTAAACACCACCACTGCCGTGCCGTCGTTGAACAGTGACTCGCCGACGATGGTGGTCTTCAAGGGTTTCGAGGCATTGGCGGTACGCAATACGCCCAATACCGCAATCGGGTCGGTGGGCGAGATCAGTGCGCCAAACAGCAGGCAGTACAGGAAGCTCACGTGCCAGCCAAACAGGGCAAAGATGTAATACGCCAGGCTGCCGATCACCACAGTGGCGATCAACACGCCAAAGGTCGCGAGCAGGCCGATGGGCCAGCGGTAGCTGCGCAGGTCGTTGAGGTTGACGTGCAGGGCGCCGGCAAACAGCAGGAACGAGAGCATCCAGTTCATCAGCAGGTCGCCGAAGTCGATCTGGCCGATCAATTGCTGGATGCGTTCCTCCAGGCCCGGGTAGCCGAGGACACTCAGGCCTTGCAGGAACAGGGAAAACACCAGGGCCGTGACCATCACACCGATGGTGGGCGGCAGGCCGATAAAACGGAAGTTCACGTAGGTGAGCAGGGTGGTGAGGCAAATAAACGCGGCGACAAGTTCAAGCATCCGGGGTCCTTGGAAGTTGGGTGGCGGATCATTGGTGGGGGGATGGACCGCAGCAGCGGCGGGAGGTTGCAGGGCAAGCGGCAAGTCGACGATAGAACCTTTCGCGCGGCGGTGGTTCATAGCGGTGAGTGCGGCATGTCATATTTAGTGCTAAAACTCTAATTTCTGTTTAAAAACCAAAAAAGGAAGCAGTGATGACGGTGGCCTTCTGGTGTGTGTTGATTGCGATTTTCCTGCCTTACCTGTGCACGGGTGTGGCCAAGTTCAGCGGCGGTAAGTTCGGGCCCCGGCAGAACCATGATCCGCGTGCGTTCCTGGAGACGCTTGATGGGGTCGCCAAACGTGCGCACAACGCGCAGCTCAACAGTTTTGAAGTCACCCCGGCGTTTGCGGCGGCGGTGATTGTCGCGCACCTGGCCGGCACGGCTGAGCTGGTGACGATCAATGTGCTGGCGGTGTTGTTTATCACCAGTCGCCTGCTGTACATCATTTGTTACCTGGCGGACTGGGCGATGTTGCGTTCACTGGTGTGGTTCGTGGGCATGGCGTTGATTGCGAGTTTCTTCTTCATCTCGATCTAAAGCCTGATAACGATCCCCTGTGGGAGCGGGCTTGCCCGCGAATGCGGTGGTTCAGCATCAGATGTGCTGACTGACACGCCGCTTTCGCGAGCAAGCCCGCTCCCACATTTTTGATCTTCAGCGCTTGTCAGCTCCCGGTAGTGACTTGCGGCACTTGTGGCAATGCTGCGCCTTTAGGCCACAACATCCAGATCTGCCCCTGCTGCTTCATATTCCCCGCCAGCTCACCCGCTGCTGCGCCAGTGCCCCAGAACAAGTCCGCACGCACTTCGCCGGTGATTGCACCGCCCGTGTCTTGCGCGGCTACAGGTCGCGCGATGGGCGAGCCATCCGGCTTGGTGGTGGACAGCCACAACAGACTGCCCAACGGAATCACCTTGCGATCCACCGCCACGCTGTAGCCGGCAGTCAAGGGTACGTTCAACGAACCGCGCGGGCCTTCGTTGCTGTCGGGGCGCACGCTGAAGAACACGTAGCTGGGGTTGCTCGCCAGCAGTTCCGGGATGCGCTGCGGGTGGGCCTTGGCCCAGGCACTGATGGTGCCCATGGTCACGTCTTCTTTCTTCAACTCGCCTTGCTCCACCAGCCAACGCCCGATAGGGCGGTAGGGGTAGCCGTTCTGGTCGCCATAACCGATGCGCAGTTGGCGTCCGCCGGCCAGTTGGATACGGCCCGAGCCCTGGATCTGCAGGAATTGCAGGTCCATCGGGTCGGTCAGCCAGGCAATCGGCTTGGCGGTGGAGCCCTGGCCATTGATCGCACTGGCGTCGTCGTAAGGCTTGAGTACCCGGCCTTCGAGGCGGCCGCGCAGGCGCTTGCCCTTGAGTTCTGGGTAGATGCTTTCGAGGTTGACGATGATCAGGTCATCCGGCACGCCGTACACCGGCACGTCGGCTTTGGCGGTCTTGGTCAGGCTGCCGGGGTAGACCGGTTCGTAGTAGCCGGTGATCAGGCCGTTAGGCGTGTTGTCGGCCGAACGCAGGCCGAAGACATCCAGGCGCTCTTTGAGAAAACCGCGTACCGCCTCGGCATTTCCCGGCACCGTAGCCGCTGCGGCGCAGGTCGCGCCCCAGATCGGGTCGGCCTTGAGGCGTTGGCAGGCACTGCGCCAGGATTCAAAACCGGCCAGCAGGTCGCTGTCGGATACCGCCGGCAAGGCTTCCCAGGGCGCGCTCACATAGGTGGCCACGGCGTGGGGTTTGGAAGTTTCATCTTTGGCTGTTTCTTTCCCCGCATCGCAACCGGCAAGCAGCGCGATCAGCGGTAGAGCCCACGCCAGGCGGCGGCTCCAAGGGTTGAGGGTGACATTCATACACGTATTTCCTGAAGCGATTGCCCGCGCCGTAGCGCCTGTTGGGCAACCCTTATTATTAATAGGGCTATTGGTCTTTGTGGGCTGGGCGAGGATACTGGCCGCCGTTTCCCGTGACCCTGAAGCCACCATGACTTTTAAACGATTGACCGTTGTATTGCTGGCCTGCCTGACACTGTCTGCCTGCGGCGGCGTTGATCCGAATTCGCCCTTGGGCCAGCGCAAGGCGATCTTCAAACAGATGCTCAAGACCGGCGAAGACCTGGGCGGCATGCTGCGTGGGCGCATCCCGTTCGACGGCGCCAAATTCGCTGAAGGTGCGGTCAAGCTGGACGCGTTGTCCCATGAGCCATGGAAGCACTTTCCGAGCGTGCGCGAAGAAGACCATAGCAGCGCCAAAGATGATGTCTGGCAGAAACAGGCGCAATTCCAGGAATTGGCCCGCAACCTTGAAACGGCCACCGGTGAATTGGTGACCGCCAGCCAGGTGCAGCCTTACAAGGCCAGCAACCTGGGGCCTGCGGTGCAGAAAGTCGAAGATGCCTGCAGCGCGTGCCATAAGCAGTTCCGCGACCACTAAGCGATTTTACTGGTCGAGCTCTTCCACAGCGTCCTGCAGCTCTTTACGCGACTCGGCAAGCTTGTCCTTACGCTTGTTGATCTTGTCCGCGTCGCCTTTTTTCATGGCCTTGTCGAGGTCGGCCTGACGGCGACTGACTTCGTGCTTGGCGTCGAGTACCTTGTTTTCCCGTTCCTTTTTCAAGGAGGCGTCGGTGCAATTGGCGGTGACTTCGCTCAGGGCTTTTTCCAGGCCGGCTTGCTGGGCGCTGTTGCCGTGGGCCTTGGCTTGTTCGATCTGGGCGCTGATGGCCTGGCGCTTGGCGGCGCAGCCGGTGAGTTGCGGGGCGTCTTCGGCGGCCAGCAACGGCGTGGCCATGAAGCTTGCGACGGTCAGCAGGGCAAACGGTGCGAGAAATTTCATGTGGAGCTCCAAGGTCGCAATCTGATGGCCGGGCGGGTTCAAAACCCGTCGATCCCGGCCGCGCGTAATGTTTCAGCCATGGCCAGCACCTGCGGGTCGCGAAAAAAGGCGCTCAATTGCGCCGCGCGACCGGGGCCGATGCCGTCGGTTGCCAGCCAGGCTTGGGTGTCTTTGGCAGCCAGGGTGTGCCAGCCGCCTTCCAGGTTGTTGCGTGCCGTAGGCGGTACGCCGAGGGCTTTGAGCCATTGTGCAAAGGGCCGTTGTCGCGCGCTGCGCAGGCTGTCGAGCACTCGCGCGCGACTGCGATCACCGAGGCCGTCAATGTTAGCAAGCTCTGCCGCATCCAGGGTTAACCAATCGAGAAAGCCTGCGATTAGACCGGCCTGGATCAATACGTTCCACGTCTCGCGGCCCACATGGGGCAGCGCCAGGCCCTGATTACTGCTGAGCCAGGTGAGGCGGGCGAGCAATTGCTCTTCGCAACCGGGGTCCAGTTGCCAGCAACTGAGGGCGTGAAAGGCGCCGGCGTCGGGGGCGTGCACCTCGACACGCTCGGTGTTGCGCAAAATCACCTCGTCCAACCGCGGGATCACCTGGCCTGCGAGGCTGATGGACACCTGATCGCCGGGGCGTATGTCCAGCGCTTGCCAGCGTTTCAATGAGCCGGTGCTGACGCGACTGATCTGCCGGTCATCCAGGCGCACCGGTTCCAGTTCCAGGATCGGCGTGATGCGCCCGGTGCGGCCGATCTTGAACTGCACCTTGCGCACCAGTGCCAGGGCCTTGGTGACCGGGTACTTCCACGCGACCACCCAGTAAGGCGCGCTGACTTTCCAGCGCTCGGCCGGTGCGCGTAGTGCCTGGTGCAGTACCACCCCATCGCTGGCGAAGGGCAACGGGTGGGTGTACCAATAAGTGCGCCAGTGCGCGGCTTCGCTGATGCTCCGGACCGGCTGGCTGTAGCGCTGGCTGTCGGTGAAACCCAGGTGTGCGAGGGTATTCAGGCGTTCGTTGAATGAGGCCGGGCCGTCGGGCCAGGCCCAGACAAACAGGCCGATACCGGCGGCGTCGGCGTCGCTCAGCTGTTGGCGGTTCATCAGCCCGGCCACCTTGCTGCGGGCATTGAGCCCGCCGTGTACCGATTGCACATGGTCGGTGAGGCGCCAATAGAGTTCACCTTGCAGGACCAGGTCGATGGGCTCCGGCAGGTGCTGGACAATGCCGGGGATCCTGCGTGCGGCGGCTGACCAGTCCTGGCCCTGGAGACCGTCGCCGCGGCTGATCAACCGGCTCAGGCGGCCCTTGCGATACACCAGGGTCACAGCCACGCCATCGATCTTGGGCTGAATCCAGACATCCTGGCGGGTGCTCAGCCAGGCCTCGACAGCGTGTTCATCCAGGAGTTTTTCCAGGCCGGTATGGGCGACGGGGTGGGGGTGGGTGCCCCGGGAGCTGGCCAGGGGGTTGTCTGCTGGCGCCGTGGGTTGGGGCGCGCACTCGCGCCAGCGGGCCAGGCGTTGGCGGGCCTGGTCGTAAAGCTCGTCGCTGATGGGGGACTGCCCGAGCCGGTGGTAACTATCGTCCCACTGGCGGATCTGCGCGGACAGGCTGTTGATCTGTGTCCGGGCGTCATCGGGGCAATCCTCGGCCCACGCCCAAAAAGCGCACATGCTGAGTAAAAGAGCCATCACTGAACGCATCATGAGCATCCTTGCTCGGAAGGGGAACCCAGCCTAAATGATCCACACGCCCACAAAAAAGCCCCGACGGTGCGGGGCTTTTTACGGGGTGTTTCTGCTTACTTGAACAGGCCGCCCAGTGCTTTCACGGCGTCGTTCTTGTCGGCCTTGGCTTCGGTGGTTTGCTGCTTGGCGTCGGCCTTGGCCTGGGTTTCGGCGAGTTTGTCACAACCTTTGTTGACTTGGTCCTGCGCCGCTTTGAAGGCCTTCACGGACAGCGTGTCGTTCTTGGCTTCGGCGGCATCGATCTTGGTTTGCAGGTCTTTGGCGTGTTGTTGGCAGTCGCCGGAGTTGCCGCCCAGTTGGGAACTCAGGGCGCCGCTCAGTGCGCTCAAGTCGGTGCCGGCGTGAGCAGGCAGGGCGAACAGGCTGAGCAGAAGGGCAGCAGGGGCGAGCGTGGAGATGCGCATGAAAAACCTCAATGTTCGATTGCTCGCGCGCGGATGAATCCCGGGCTGGCGCAAGGCAATATCCAAATAAGGTGAAGGCCCGAGAGGGCGCGGATTCTAGTGGGCCATTATTTGGCCTGCAAGGTTTGGATCCAAAAAATGTGAACATCACCGCGAATCATCCGGCAATAAAAAGCCCCGCCGGGCGAACCCGGCAGGGCTTTGGGTACTGCGGGCGATTACAGGCCGGCAGCGACGCGCAGGTCGTTGGCGCGGTCGGTTTTTTCCCAGGTAAACGTGGTGAAGGTGTCGTCGCCAACCGTCTTCTGTGCAGGGGTGCGGCCGAAGTGGCCGTAGGCTGCGGTTTCCTGGTACATCGGGTGCAGCAGGTCAAGCATGGTGGTGATGGCGTACGGACGCAGGTCGAAGACCTCACGCACCAACTTGACGATCTTGTCATCGCTGATCTTGCCGGTACCGAAGGTATTCAGCGAGATCGACGTAGGCTGGGCCACACCGATAGCGTAGGAAACCTGGATCTCGCAACGCTCGGCCAGGCCGGCCGCCACGATGTTCTTGGCCACGTAACGACCAGCATAGGCCGCCGAACGGTCAACCTTGGATGGGTCTTTGCCGGAGAACGCGCCGCCGCCGTGACGGGCCATGCCGCCGTAGCTGTCGACGATGATCTTGCGGCCGGTCAGGCCGCAGTCGCCCACTGGGCCACCGATGATGAACTGGCCAGTCGGGTTGATGTGGAACTGGGTGTCTTTGCTCAGCAGTTCAGCCGGTAGCACGTGCTTGACGATCAGCTCCATCACGCCTTCGCGCAGGTCGGCGTAGGACACGTCCGGGTTGTGCTGGGTCGACAGTACGACAGCGTCGATACCGACGACTTTGCCGCCTTCGTAACGGCAGGTCACCTGGGACTTGGCGTCCGGACGCAGCCATGGCAGCAGGCCGGATTTGCGCGCTTCAGCCTGACGCTGCACCAGTTGGTGCGAGAAGGTGATCGGGGCTGGCATCAGCACGTCGGTTTCGTTGCTGGCATAGCCGAACATCAGGCCCTGGTCGCCGGCGCCCTGATCTTCAGGCTTGGCGCGGTCGACACCCTGGTTGATGTCGGGGGATTGCTTGCCGATGATGTTCATCACGCCGCAGGTCGCGCCGTCGAAGCCGACGTCGGAGCTGTTGTAGCCGATGTCGGTGATCACATCACGGACGATCTGCTCCAGGTCAACCCAGGCCGTGGTAGTCACTTCGCCAGCGATGATCGCTACACCGGTTTTCACCAGAGTCTCGCAGGCCACACGGGCGTGCTTGTCTTCAGCAATGATGGCGTCCAGCACCGCGTCAGAAATCTGGTCGGCGATTTTGTCCGGATGCCCTTCAGACACGGACTCGGAGGTGAAAAGGGAGTATTCGCTCATCTCGATGTTTTCCTGATATTTACCGATGGTGAGTGTCGCCAGCCGGTCGCTGAAAATGGCGGACCTGGATCTGGAAACCATTACGTAAACCTACATAGAGGCTTTCCCCGGGAACGAGTCCCGCAGCGGTGGCCCAACGGGCCAGATCGTCCTGTTCAAAACCCAACCAGAGATCACCGCAGGCCTCCTTGGCCCAATTCTGGTTGTGGCTGCATAAATCCGTAACCAACAGGCTACCGCCGGGGTGCAGGAGCCCGGCCATTTGCTTGAGGGCGTCGGCGGGGGCGGCGAAATGGTGCAAGACCATGTTCAGCACCACGCAGTCGGCCTGCAGGGTTGTGCCATTGAGCGCGTCAGCCAGTTGCAGCGTGACGTTGCCCAAAGCCTCGCGCTCGCAGAGCTGGCGCGCCAGTTCGAGCATCGCCGGGCTGTTGTCCAGCGCACTGACGTGCTTGAAACGGCATGCCAGGTCTGGCAGGAAACCGCCATCCCCAGGGCCGACCTCCAGCGCGCTGGCTTCATCACTGAAGCTCAGCTTGTCCAGTAGCGCCAGTACGCTTTCGCGGTATTGGGGCAGACCGGCGATCAGGTCCTGTTGGGCGCGAAACTTCTCGGCCACCCGTGAGAAAAAGTCCTGGCTGGCCGCAGCACGTTGCCCGTGGACCTGGGCGATGCGCGCTTGCACGTCGCCCGGCAGGTTCAGGCCATCGACTTCTTCAAGCAGGGCGGCGTGCAGCTTGCCGCCGAGCAGGTCGGTGTGGGGCAGGGCGCGACGGTAGAAGATTGCGTTGCCTTCGCGGCGGGTAGCCACCAGTTCGGCCTGGGCCAGCACCTTCAGGTGGTGGCTCATGCCGGATTGACCGATGGCGAAGATCTGCGCCAGTTCCAATACGCCAAACGAGTCGTTGGCCAGTGCGCGCAGTACGTTCAAACGCAACGGATCGCCGGCGGCCTTGCACAAGGCTGCCAGTTCATCGCCGTCATCGGGACGCAGGGAGGGCACGGGTAGATTCATAAGGCCAGCAGTCTAGTGACGGGTGCAAAGCATCGCAAGGTCAATATCAAAAAGTTTTGATATTGATCGATAAGTGGCGGTCATAAGCAAGCACTCCAGCCTTTAGACGAACGGGTGGCCGATTTCTGCAAGGGATTGGCGCACAAAGGGCAGGAAAAACCGCTCAAGTGACTATCTGTCATTGCCCGCAGGCGGTGGCTGAGGGAAAATGCCGGTCCTTTTTTCCGTTTCTTTTTATTCAAACCCCAGGAGATCAGCGATGCCCAGCCGTCGTGAGCGTGCCAACGCCATTCGTGCCCTCAGCATGGATGCCGTGCAAAAAGCCAACAGCGGCCATCCCGGTGCCCCGATGGGCATGGCGGATATCGCCGAGGTACTTTGGCGTGACTACCTGAAACACAACCCGAGCAATCCATCGTTCGCCGACCGTGACCGCTTCGTGCTGTCCAACGGCCACGGCTCGATGCTGATTTACTCGCTGCTGCACCTGACCGGCTACGACGTCACCATCGATGACCTCAAGAGCTTCCGCCAGCTGCACAGCCGCACCCCGGGTCACCCGGAATTCGGCTACACCCCAGGCGTCGAGACCACCACCGGTCCCCTGGGCCAAGGCCTGGCCAACGCCGTTGGCTTCGCGCTGGCGGAAAAAGTCCTGGGCGCACAATTCAACCGCCCTGGCCACGACATCGTCGACCACCACACCTACGTGTTCCTGGGTGATGGCTGCATGATGGAAGGCATTTCCCACGAAGTCGCGTCCCTGGCCGGCACCCTGGGCCTGGGCAAGCTGATCGCCTTCTACGATGACAACGGCATCTCCATCGACGGCGAAGTCGAAGGCTGGTTCACCGATGACACCCCGAAGCGTTTCGAAGCCTACAACTGGCAGGTGATCCGCAACGTCGACGGCCACGATCCGGAAGAGATCAAGACCGCCATCGACACCGCTCGCAAGAGCGCACAGCCGACCCTGATCTGCTGCAAGACCACCATCGGCTTCGGTTCGCCGAACAAGCAAGGTAAAGAAGACTGCCACGGCGCCCCACTGGGTGACGCGGAAATCGCCCTGACCCGTGCTGCGCTGAAGTGGAACCATGGCCCGTTCGAAATCCCGGCCGACATCTACGCCGAATGGGATGCCAAGGAAAAAGGCCTGGCGACCGAAGCCGAGTGGGACCAGCGTTTCGCGGCCTACTCCGCCGAGTTCCCGGAGCTTGCCAACGAGCTGGTACGTCGTCTGGCCGGTGACCTGCCTGCCGACTTCTCGGAAAAAGCCTCGGCCTACATCGCCGAAGTCGCGGCCAAGGGCGAGACCATCGCCAGCCGTAAAGCCAGCCAGAACACCCTGAACGCCTTTGGCCCGCTGCTGCCGGAGATCCTCGGCGGTTCGGCCGACCTGGCCGGTTCCAACCTGACCCTGTGGAAAGGCTGCAAGGGCGTGACGGCGGAAGACGCCAGCGGCAACTACATGTACTACGGCGTACGTGAGTTCGGCATGAGCGCCATCATGAACGGCGTGTCCCTGCACGGCGGCCTGGTGCCTTACGGCGCGACCTTCCTGATGTTCATGGAATACGCACGCAATGCCGTGCGTATGGCTGCGCTGATGAAGAAGCGCGTGATCCACGTTTACACCCACGACTCCATCGGTCTGGGCGAAGACGGCCCGACACACCAGCCGGTCGAGCAGCTGACCAGCTTGCGTACCACGCCGAACCTGGACACCTGGCGTCCAGC
Organism: Pseudomonas sp. FP2335; assembly: GCF_030687535.1. Taxonomy (NCBI): domain Bacteria; kingdom Pseudomonadati; phylum Pseudomonadota; class Gammaproteobacteria; order Pseudomonadales; family Pseudomonadaceae; genus Pseudomonas; species Pseudomonas sp. FP2335. Next base: position 5,579,301 of record NZ_CP117437.1, on the reverse strand, counting down.
CGACGCGGTGGAATCCGCCGTGGCCTGGAAGCACGCCATCGAGCGCAAGGACGGCCCTTCGGCGCTGATCTTCTCGCGTCAGAACCTGCAACACCAAGTGCGTACCGACGCGCAGATCGCCGACATCGCCCGTGGCGGTTATGTGCTCAAGGACTGTGCTGGCGAGCCGGAGCTGATCCTGATCTCCACGGGTTCCGAAGTGGGCCTGACCGTTCAGGCGTACGACAAGCTGACTGAGCAAGGCCGCAAGGTGCGTGTGGTTTCGATCCCGTGCACCAGCGTGTTCGATGCCCAGGACGCCAGCTACAAGCAATCGGTCCTGCCGTTGCAGGTCAGCGCGCGTATCGCCATCGAAGCGGCTCACGCCGACTACTGGTACAAGTACGTGGGCCTGGAAGGCCGAGTGATCGGCATGACCACCTACGGTGAGTCGGCGCCGGCGCCAGCGTTGTTCGAAGAGTTCGGTTTCACCCTGGACAACATCCTGGGTCAGGCTGAAGAGCTGCTGGAAGACTAAGGCTGTAAATTGGGGTGGCTGTACTGACGCCTTCGCGAGCAAGCCCGCTCCCACACTTGACCGAGTTCCAGCATGAGAATGCGGTCAAAATGTGGGAGCGGGCTTGCTCGCGAAAGCGGTCTAACAGTCACCCCTCTACCCAAGGTAATCGAGAACCCCATGCCTCAACCGCGTCCCTACAAAGTTGCACTCAACGGCTACGGCCGCATTGGTCGTTGCGTCTTGCGTGCTCTGTTCGAGCGAGGGGCGGCTGCCGGGTTTGAAATTGTTGCGATCAACGATCTGGCCGACATGGCCAGCGTCGAATACCTGACACGCTTTGACTCCACCCACGGCCGTTTCCCAGGCGAAGTGCGGGTCGAGGGCGATTGTCTGCATATTAATGGCAACTGCGTGCAGGTCCTGCGCAGTGCTACCCCCGAAGGCATCGACTGGAAAGCACTGGGCGTCGACCTGGTGCTGGAGTGTTCCGGTGTCTATCACACCCGTGCCGATGGCCAGCGTTTTCTCGACGCCGGCGCGCCGCGTGTGCTGTTTTCCCAGCCGATGGCCAGCGAGGCAGATGTCGACGCCACCATCGTCTACGGCATCAACCAGGATTGCCTGACCGGCGCGGAGCTGTTGGTGTCCAACGCCTCCTGCACCACCAACTGCAGCGTGCCGTTGTTGCGCCTGCTGGATCAGGCGATTGGTGTGGACTACGTGTCGATCACCACCATTCACTCGGCGATGAACGACCAGCCGGTGATCGACGCCTACCACCATGAAGACCTGCGTCGTACGCGTTCGGCGTTCCAGTCGGTGATTCCGGTGTCTACCGGCCTGGCGCGTGGTATCGAGCGACTGCTGCCGGAACTTGCCGGGCGAATCCAGGCCAAAGCCGTACGGGTGCCGACGGTGAACGTGTCTTGCCTGGACATCACCATGCAGACCGTGAGCGACACCGATGCGACGGAGGTCAACCGGATCCTGCGCGACGCCGCCACCAGCGGCCCGCTCAAAGGCCTTTTGGCCTACACCGAGTTGCCCCACGCCAGTTGTGATTTCAACCATGACCCGCATTCGGCGATTGTCGATGCCAGCCAGACCCGCGTTTCCGGCCCGAGGCTGGTGAACATCCTGGCCTGGTTCGACAACGAATGGGGTTTTGCCAACCGCATGCTGGATGTTGCAGGACACTATCTGCACATCGCCTCCAAACAACCTCAACAGTAATTCAGGAACTGCGACCCATGACCGTGTTGAAGATGACCGACCTCGATCTGCAAGGTAAGCGCGTACTGATCCGCGAAGACCTCAACGTCCCAGTCAAGGACGGTGTTGTCACCAGCGATGCGCGAATCCTGGCCTCGCTGCCGACCATCAAGCTGGCCCTGGAAAAAGGTGCGGCCGTGATGGTCTGCTCCCACCTGGGTCGTCCGACCGAAGGTGAGTTCTCCGCCGAAAACAGCCTCAAGCCTGTAGCCGATTACCTGAGCAAGGCCCTGGGCCGCGAGGTGCCGCTGGTGGCTGACTACCTGGCTGGCGTCGACGTTAAAGCCGGCGACATCGTGCTGTTCGAAAACGTGCGTTTCAACAAGGGCGAGAAAAAGAACAGCGACGAACTGGCCCAGCAATACGCAGCGCTGTGCGACGTGTTCGTGATGGACGCATTCGGCACCGCTCACCGTGCCGAAGGTTCGACCCACGGCGTGGCCAAGTTCGCCAAAGTCGCCGCTGCGGGCCCTTTGCTGGCCGCTGAACTGGACGCACTGGGCAAGGCCCTGGGCGCGCCGGCGCAACCGATGGCGGCCATCGTTGCCGGTTCCAAAGTCTCCACCAAGCTGGACGTGCTCAACAGCCTGAGCCAGATCTGCAACCAGCTGATCGTTGGCGGCGGTATCGCCAACACCTTCCTGGCCGCCGCCGGCCACCCGGTGGGCAAGTCGCTGTACGAGCCGGACCTGCTCGACACCGCCCGCGCCATCGCCGCTAAAGTCAGCGTGCCATTGCCGGTAGACGTGGTCGTCGCCAAGGAATTCGCCGAGAGCGCCGAAGCCACCGTCAAGCTGATCGCAGACGTGGCTGCCGACGACATGATCCTGGACATCGGTCCGCAAACCGCGGCCAATTTCGCCGAACTGCTGAAAGCCTCCCAGACCATCCTGTGGAATGGCCCGGTCGGCGTATTCGAGTTCGACCAGTTCGGCAACGGCACCAAGGTGCTGGCCAAGGCCATCGCTGAGAGCTCGGCGTTCTCGATTGCCGGCGGTGGCGACACCCTGGCGGCCATCGATAAATATGGCGTTGCTGATCAGATCTCCTACATTTCTACCGGGGGTGGCGCGTTCCTCGAGTTCGTCGAAGGCAAAGTTCTGCCAGCGGTTGAAGTGCTGGAAACACGGGCCAAAGGCTAAGGCGCGTGATCCGGAAAAGGAGCATTCCCATGATCAAGACGTTGGCACTGGTGATCGCAGCGGGCCTGTTGGCCGGCTGCGGCAGCACGCCGAACGCGGCGTCCGAGGCCGGAACGCCTGGGGCGCAGCCGAAAAAAAGCTGCTACCAGGCTGACTGGCAAGCCGAGACCATGCCGGTGATCAACAAGCGCATCGGCAATGAACGGCTGGAGAAATACGACGCTGCGCCCAACGGTCAGGAACAGGGTTGTCCTTGACGGGTCTGATCAATTGGCGGCCGTTGGTCGCCTCACGAGGATTGGCAATGAAAGGCGTTTTCGCCCTGGCAGCCCTGGCCCTGTTGGCCGGCTGCAGCAGCATGAACATGTTCAACAAGGCAGAGCCTGCCGACAAGTGGACCACCTGGACCTGCGACAGCAAGGCCGAGGTCAACTGGCGCTTTGCCAATGCAGCCCGCAGTGAGGTGGACGTACGCCTCGGCGGTTCTGACCAGGTCTACCGCCTCAAGCAAGACGTCGCCGCCTCGGGTGCGCTGTACGCCAACGACCAATTGGCGTTTCACACAAAAGGTGAGGAAGGCCTGGTTTACTGGGTCGCCACCGACGATTTGATCGGCCGTGGCTGCAAGGCCCAGTAAGAACTCGATCTCAAGACAAATGAGATCCAAATGTGGGAGCGGGCAAGCCAGCTCCCACATTGACCCCGTTTCAAATTGAGATGGGTTAAATCCAATCAGCAATAACGATTCAGCAGGCCAGGCATGCAAACCCTGACCGGCAATAACTTGAATAGCAGCCGCCGCTACGGCAGGCTTGCACGATTAACGACCCTCGACCGGGAGAGACAACACAATGGCACTTATCAGCATGCGTCAAATGCTGGACCACGCAGCCGAATACGGCTACGGCGTCCCAGCCTTTAACGTCAACAACCTTGAGCAGATGCGCGCCATCATGGAAGCCGCTGACAAGACCGACTCCCCTGTGATCGTCCAGGCTTCGGCCGGTGCCCGCAAATACGCCGGCGCGCCGTTCCTGCGTCACCTGATCCTTGCCGCGATCGAAGAATTCCCGCACATCCCGGTGTGCATGCACCAGGACCACGGCACCAGCCCTGACGTGTGCCAGCGCTCCATCCAACTGGGCTTCAGCTCGGTGATGATGGACGGCTCCCTCGGCGAAGACGGCAAGACCCCGACCGACTACGAGTACAACGTACGCGTCACCCAACAAACCGTCGCCATGGCCCACGCCTGCGGCGTGTCGGTTGAAGGCGAGTTGGGCTGCCTGGGTTCCCTGGAAACCGGCATGGCCGGCGAAGAAGACGGCATCGGCGCCGAAGGCGTGCTGGATCACAGCCAGATGCTGACCGACCCGGAAGAAGCCGCTGACTTCGTCAAGAAGACCCAGGTCGACGCCCTGGCCATCGCCATCGGCACCAGCCACGGCGCCTACAAGTTCACCAAGCCACCTACCGGCGACGTGCTGGCCATCGACCGCATCAAGGAAATCCACAAGCGCATCCCCAACACCCACCTGGTGATGCACGGTTCTTCCTCGGTGCCGCAAGAATGGCTGGCGATCATCAACCAGTACGGCGGCGACATCAAAGAAACCTACGGCGTACCGGTTGAAGAAATCGTCGAAGGCATCAAGCACGGCGTGCGCAAGGTCAACATCGACACCGACCTGCGTTTGGCGTCCACCGGTGCGATGCGTCGCCTGATGGCCACCAACCCGAGCGAGTTCGACCCGCGTAAGTTCTTTGGCGCCACGGTGACTGCGATGCGTGATGTGTGTATCGCGCGTTATGAAGCGTTTGGTACTGCCGGTAATGCTTCGAAGATCAAGCCGATCTCGTTGGAAGCGATGTACCAGCGGTATTTGAAAGGTGAGTTGAACGCCAAGGTCAACTAAGCCCCGAGCGTTTGAAAAGAAGCCCGCAGCGATGCGGGCTTTTTCTTGCCTGCTGATTCAAACAACAGTGAAACGTAGATTCTGCGAGATGACAGTGTAAGTTCCGGATGCGTTTGTCTGTTCGAAATAAATATCGTAGATACCAGGTAAGCCGAATTTGAACCGTACCTCCGCCTCGTAGTGCTCGCGTTTATTGGTAATGAATGCCTGCAAGAGGGCAGGGGTCAGCAGGGTGGTGATAACAGTCACCGTGGGGAAACCGGCAGAGGGAACCGGGTACAAGTAATAGGTGATCGTGTCATTGATCCGGGTGTCTATGTCGAGCAGGTGATAGAGGACGAGATACCTGATATTGATACTGACTACCGGCAAAGTCTGAGGGCCGGTGAAAAAACTCCCAGGCGGTACCGCGTTATATATTTTGGGTTGGTTGCCCGATGAAAATCCAGAGACAGGAGCTTGAGCAATAGTAATTAAGCTGGGCATCAACTACTCCGGGGTAACGTGGCTATCGGTAGGGCAATCTCTGGCTCAGTCACTCAACTGCGTCCGACGTTGTGATCTGAGTGCGGTGCCGTGTGCCAAGTCTAAAGGGAGTTGATGTGCCCTCCACCTGTGAAACTTGACAGTGTTTTATAGGAGTTGGCTATATCGATGGTTTTTTCCATTCCCCAGTGTGCTGAAGAATGAAAAAAACCGTGCTGACAGGGTGTCGGTGTTCAGTCGTGATCAATATCCAACTTTGCAAAGGTCACCTTCGCGCCTTCCTTGCTATCTCCACTGTTGTCCTGCACATACGCCCCCGCCTTGAAATACAACGGCTTCGCCCCCCACGCCGCACCAATGCGTTCGTTCCACTCGCCATCCGCGGCATACACGCTGAGCAACCCTGCCTTATTCAGATTGATCACGTAGGTGAAGCTCTTCTCCAGCGGCACATTCGAAGCGACGATCACTACCCGCCCTTCATCCTCATCCGGGCGCATGCGCACTTTGGCGACGATGTTGCCGGTCTGGGTCTTCTCCTTGAATTGATACTCCAGCTTGATCAGCGGTTTCTGGCTGTCGTAGGCGTGAATCTGCCCGATCACGATCTTGCCCGAGGATGGCACTTGATTGACCGCCAGGGTCGCGCGCAGGAAGTTGTCCGCATCCGGGTAGGTCCAGTTGCGCAAGCGCCCATCGGCGTAGGTTTCGCGCAGTTCGCTGCGTGGGTAGATGGCGTTTTCGGTGCGGGTGCCGGTCACGGGGGTCCAGAACTGCACGTTGCTGCCTTCGGCCTGGAAGTATTGATCGTTAAAGCCGCTCATCAGCTTTGGCGTATCGATGGTCGCAGGTGGGGAGCCGACAGGGATGCTCAGGTTCCAGGTAGAGAGGTCGATCATGGCGTAGGCCTTTTTACAGAGGGGTGAAAGCTATGGCCCGGAGGCCAGACAAGTTCTTTATAGGCGGTGCTTGTCCGGTTGTTAAACACTGGTTGGCAACTTATTGGCGTCAGCGAAATGTCAAAAAGCCATGTTTCCCATGAACCGCGGGCTGTAGCGGTTGACCGTTAGTCGGCTGACTGAACTTTGCGTCTATCATGGCATCCACGTCACTTCTGATTTTCAGGAACCGGGTCTAGAGTGACGTCTCAGGGTTTGTCCGGGTTTTCTCTCAAAAATGACCGGAATTGCACCTTAAGGAAGAGAAGCAGCATGGATTGCGCTCCACACAACGGCGATGGCAGTTCGGTTCTTTTGGTGGTCGACGACTACCCGGAAAACCTCATCAGCATGCGTGCGCTTTTGCAGCGTGAAGATTGGCGGGTGATGACCGCCGCGTCCGGCATGGAAGCGCTGGAATTACTGTTGGCCCACGAAGTCGACCTGGTCTTGCTGGACGTGCGCATGCCCGGCATGGACGGTTTTGAAGTGGCGCGGCTGATGCGTGGCAGCCAGCGCACGCGCATGACCCCGATTATTTTTCTCACCGCCAATGCGCAGTCGCCCGCCGCCGTGCAGGAAGGTTATGCCAGCGGGGCGATCGACTACCTGTTCAAACCGTTTGACCCGCATATCCTCAAGCCCAAGGTCCAGGCGTTGCTGGAACACCAGCGCAACCGCCGGGCCTTGCAGCGCCTGAGTCATGACCTGGAGTCCGCCCGCGCCTTTAATGCCTCGGTGTTGGACAACGCCGCCGAGGGCATTCTGGTGGTGGGCGAGGGCAGTGTGATCCAGTACGCCAACCCGGCGATTTCGCGGTTGTTGAACGCCACGATGCTCGAGTTGCAGGGCGAGAGCTTCCTGAGCTTCCTGCAAAAGCCCCACGTGCCCGCCTGGCTGAGCTTCCCCATGTATGAGGCGTACTGCAAAGGTGAGACGTGGCGCCAGCACGACGCCATTTTGCGCACCAGTCGCGGCCAGCAGGTGGCGGTGGCCTTGTCCAGCGCGCCATTGCCCGCCGAGCAGAAGGCCATGGTGGTGACGGTGCTGGACATGTCCGAAGTGCGCCACCTGCATCAGCAGCTGGAGTTCCAGGCTGTGACCGACCCGTTGACCGGCCTGCTGAACCGGCGCGGCTTCTACCAGGCGGTGGAAAGCACGTTGCTGCGCAGCGAACGCAACGAGAACGCGCTGGTGCTGCTGTACCTGGACCTCGATGGCTTCAAGCGGGTCAACGACTCCCTTGGCCATGATGCGGGGGATCGTGTATTGCGTTGGGTCTCGGAGCAGATGCAGGCATGCCTGCGCTCCTACGACATTCTGGGGCGCATGGGGGGCGACGAATTCACCGCGCTGCTGGAGCTGGAATTCCCCGAGCAAGCGGCGAAGATTGCAGAAAAACTCATCGAGCGCGTGTCGATCTGCCAGCAGGTTGACGGCCTGGATGTGATGCTTGGCGTGAGCATCGGCATCGCCACGTTCCCCGACTGCGGCGCGGACTTGAGCGGCCTGTTGCGTGCAGCCGACATCGCCATGTACGAAGCCAAGCGCGCCGGGCGTCAGCAGTATCGCTATTACGATCAAGACATGAACGGCCGCGCCCGCTCACGCCTGATGCTGGAAGACAGCGTGCGCACGGCCATCGAGAACAGAGATTTCACACTGGTGTACCAACCCCAGGTGTCGCTGCTGGACGGGCGTTTACGTGGCGTCGAGGCGTTGTTGCGCTGGCAGCACCCCAGTGTCGGTGATGTGCCGCCAGGGCTGTTTTTGCCGCTGCTGGAAGAGGCGCGGTTGATCAGCCAGTTGAGTGCCTGGATCTACCAGCAAGTCGCCGCCCAGCGCCAGGCCTGGCAAACGTTTGACCCGGAGTTGGTGCTGAGCGTCAGCCTGAGCGGCAACCAGTTCAATATGCCCAACCTCGCCGCCCAGTTGCAGCAGGTGGTAGAGCGCCATGGATTGCAGGGGCGCCAGCTGGAAGTGGAGATCAGCGAAGACTGCCTGACCAGCAACCTGGAAGAGTCGGCCAAGCAACTCAAGCTGCTGCGCCAGATCGGGGTGCGCATCGCGCTGGATGACTTTGGTTGCGGCCATTGTTCCCTGGCCCATCTGCGTGACCTTGAGTTCGACACCCTCAAGCTCGACCCGCAACTGGTCGCCCGTCTGCCGGGATCGACCCGGGATGCGGCGATGGCGCGCAGCATCATCGAACTGTGCGGGCACTTTGATGTGCTGGTGGTTGCCGAAGGGGTGGCCACCCAGGCGCAGGCGGATTGGCTCAAGTCCAATGGTTGCGCGTTTGCCCAGGGCCCGCTGATTGCGCAACCGCTGATGGCCGACGAAGTCGCCAGCTGGCCGCACCCTCGGCAGGTCTGAATTCGTTACACTGGCGGCCATTCGAACCCTGTTGCAGACCCCATGACCGCGCTGAAATACCTCCAGGCCTATCCCGCTGCGCTCCAGGAGCAAGTGCGCCAACTGATCGCCAAGGACCAGTTGGGCGCCTACCTTGAGCAGCGCTACCCTGAACGTCACGCCGTGCAGAGCGACAAGGCCCTGTACGCCTACGCCCTGGCCTTGAAGCAGGAACACCTGCGCAACGCGCCGGCCATCGACAAAGTGCTGTTCGACAACCGCCTGGACCTGACCCACCGCGCCCTCGGCCTGCATACGACGATTTCACGGGTGCAGGGCGGCAATCTCAAATCCAAGAAAGAAATCCGCATCGCGGCGCTGTTCAAGGACGCGGCGCCGGAGTTCCTGCGCATGATCGTCGTTCACGAACTGGCGCACTTCAAGGAATCGGACCACAACAAGGCGTTCTACAAACTCTGCGACTACATGATGCCGGGCTACCATCAGGTGGAATTCGACCTGCGGGTGTACCTCACGTATCGCGACCTGCAAGGCAAGCCCTGACCGCATAAGGCGACCGACCATGGATGTGAGCAAAACCAAGAGCAGCTTCTACCGCCGCCTGTACGTGGCGTACCTGATCGACAGCGGGCTGGCGAGCAATGTGCCGGCATTGACCGACGTCACCGGCATGCCCCGGCGCACGGCGCAGGACACGATTGCGGCGTTGGCCGACTTGGACATCGTGTGTGAATTCGAGCAGGAAGACGGGGCGCGCAATCATGCGGGGCAGTATCGGATCCGCAGCTGGGGGGCGATTGATCGGGGGTGGATTGCGGGGAATCTGGCTTCGGTGAAGCAGGTGTTGGGGTATCCCTGAAGTTTTGTGGTGAAGGGGCTGGCGTTATCGCAGCGATGCGGCGACCCGACAAGCCAGCTCCCACATTTTGACTGTATTCACAAATCAGAATGTGGGAGCTGGCTTGCCTGCGATGCGGCCCTCAGACCCGCCGCATCCCAATATGCGGAATGTCATCCTCCAGATATTCCTCTCCCGCCACCACAAACCCATACCGCCCGTAATACCCCTGCAAATGGGCCTGGGCCGACAGAAAGATCGGCGTCTCGGGCCAGATGTCGGCAATCCGCTTGAGCGTCTCTTCCATCATCTGGTGGCCCAACCCGGTGCCCCGCGCCACCGGCGCCACGATCACCCGGCCGATCACCACGTCACCGCCCTGGGACTCCGGGTCCAGCAGGCGCAGGTAGGCCACCAACTGGTCATCCTGCCAGGCCATCAGGTGGTGGGTGTCGCCTTCCAGATCCTGCCCGTCGATGTCTTGGTAGACGCACTTTTGCTCGACGACGAACACCTCGCCACGCAGGCGCAGGATCGCGTACAACTGCTCCTTGCCCAGGTCGGTGTGATGTTTGCAGACCCAATCGACTGTCATGGCGAAATCTCTTATCAGTAGGTGTTCTGGATAGTAAGCGCGACGAGCGATTGTGTCTAAATCAGCTATTTTTTGTGAGTGAAATCAATTTGCCATCATTGGGTGCATTCGCCGCCCGTTTCTTTGTGTAATCTTGAGCTACTGTTAGAACCTCTGGGCCCGCCAAGGATGTTGAGCATGCCGCGATTGTTTCGTGCCGTTGCTTTGATTGGAGTGTTGTTGCTGGCCCAGCCGGCGTTCGCACAGCGTTTACGCTTGGTGGCGGATGCCTGGCCTCCCTTTACCGATGCCACCTTGATCAATGGCGGCTTGGCCACCGACATCGTCAGCACGGCCTTGGCCCGTGCCGGCTACGCCAGTGATTTCGAGCAGGTGCCCTGGGCCCGTGCGCTGATGGGCGTGGGTGACGGGCGCTACGACGTGCTGGTCAACGCCTGGTACGACGATGCCCGTACCCGGCTGGGCCAGTTTTCCGGCGAGTACCTGCTCAACCGCGTGCGTTTCATCAAGCGACGCGACGACCCTATCGAGTTCAACAACCTTGAGCAATTGCACGCGTACCCCATCGCGGTGGTGCGCGGCTATGCCTACTCCGCAGCGTTCGACGGCGATGCGCAGTTGCAGAAAGTCCCGGTGCACAGCTTCGCCATGGCCGTGCGCATGCTGGCGGCGCAACGGGTACGGCTGACGGTGGAGGATGAATATGTGGCGCGCTATTACCTGGCACGGGAGTCGCCCAAGGTGCGCAATGCGGTGGAGTTTCTACCCACACCGTTGAGTGAAAACAGCCTGCATATCCTGGTGAGCCTGAAGAACCCCGAACACGCTCAGATCGTTGCCAGTTTTGATCGGGAGATTGCCCGGATGAAGGATGATGGCAGTTATGCGCGGTTGATGAAGGCGCATGGGATGTAGTGTCTGGAAGGGCCTCTTCGCGAGCAAGCCCGCTCCCACATTGAAACGCGTACATCATTTGGAATGCGGTCAAATGTGGGAGCGGGCTTGCTCGCGAAAGCGATTTAAGCCTCGCCAGTCTCTTTGATCAAATGCGCCGCCAGAGTCCGCAACGGCCCCAACTGCCGACAAATCAACGCCAACTGCGTCTGCACCAATCGCTGCCCCTCATCAATCTCATCCGGCATCTGCTCCAGCTCCGCCGCCAACGCTTCCTCGGCATCACTCTGAATCGCAATCGGCTGCTTGTTCGCCAGCCCCGTGGCGATTTCATCGATGCTCGCCGCCAATGTCTTGCCGGCGCCGTCGATCAGATGCTCGCGCACCTCGGCCGGCAACTGCGTTTCGCGGTGCGCCCCCAGCCCCGACAAGTAGCTGAGCAAGGTGTGTGACAGCACCAGGAAGCGAAAGCCCACATCGGCTTCCTTGCGGAAGTGCCCCGGCTCCATCAGCATGTTCGCCAGTGTGGTGGACAGCGCCGCATCGGCGTTGTGCGCGTTGCGCCGGGCCAGGCGATAGGCGAGGTCGTCGCTCTTGCCGGCGGCGTACTGCTGCATGATCTGGCGCAGGTAGATGCTGTTGCAGGTCAGGGTATTGGCCAGCACCTTGTTCAGGCGTCGACCTTGCCAGTCCGGCAGGAACAGGAATACCGCCAGGCCGGCGATCAGGCTGCCAAGCAAGGTATCGAACAGGCGCGGCAGGAACAGCCCGTAGCCGTCGCCCACCTGGTTGAAGCAGAACAACACCATCAGGGTGATCGCCGCCGTGGCCAGGGTGTAGCGGGTGGTGCGGTTGATAAAGAACACCAGGCCGGCGGCGATGGCGAACATCGACTGCACCAGCGGGCTGGGGAACAGATCAAACAGCGCCCAGGCCACGGTCAGGCCGATGGCGGTGCCGATGATCCGCTGGCCGAGCTTGCGCCGCGTGGCGCCGTAGTTCGGCTGGCACACGAACAGTGTGGTGAGGATGATCCAGTAGCCTTGCGAGGCGTGGATCGCATGCAGCATGCCGTAGCCGACGGTCAGCGCCAGGGACAGGCGCAGCGCATGGCGGAACAGCAACGAGGTCGGCGTCATCTGCGTGCGCAGGCGCGTCCACATTTCCTTGAGGTTGCGCGGGGCACGGTCGAGCAGGTTGCTGTCGGTGGCGTCGGCCAGGCTATCGGGGTTGCTCGCGTCGCCGAGCAGGCGGTCCAGTGTGGACAGGTTGGCCGCCAGCGCCCGCAACGAACGCAACAGGCCGCGCCAGGCCGGGTTGCTCTGGATGCGCAGGTGTTCCAGGGATGCGTTCAGGTCACCCAGGGCTTCGGCGAAGCTGGCGTCATAGATGAACGGCTGGCGCAGTTGGATCGACTCGGCCAAGGCCTGGCAGGCCTTGCCTTGCTGGCGCAGCAGGCGCTGGCAGCGGAACAGCACGTCACTGTGGAAAAAGGCTTCGGCCAGGGCGTTGTAGGGGTAGTGCGACGAGCTGGCGCGTTCGTGGATGTCCTGGGCGAGGAAGTACAGCTTGAGGTAGCGACTGACCTTCGAACCCGGTCGGCCATTGCCCACGCGGTGCAGGATGATTTCCTTCGCGGCATTCAGCGCGGCGACCACCCGGCCGTTTTGCTGGGCCAGTTCCAGGCGGCGCGCTTCCACATCCAGCTGGCGGATCGGTTCGAACAGCGACGATTTGAGCTTGAGGTAGCGCCCCAGTTCGCGGAACAACCGCGCCAGGCTCTGCTGCACCGGCTGGTTGGAAAACAGCGCCTGCCACAGCACCGACAACGCGCCATACCAGGCCGCACCGGCCACCAGCAGCAGCGGCTCATGCCAGAAGTCCGAGACCGCGCCACCGCGCTGGTCCACACCGATCATGGTGTACACCGACAGGATCAGCGTCGCCGAGGCAATCGCCCCGTAGCGTTCGCCCAGGGCGCCGAGCATGGTCAGGCAGAAGGTGGCCAGGGCCAGGGAAATCGCGAAAATCCACGGGTAGGGGAACAGCAACTCCACGGATAGCGCGGCAATGCTGAAACACACCAGCGTCACTGCCAGGGCGTTGAGGCGGCCTTGCCAGCTGTCGTCGGTCTCGGCCAGGGCACTGGCGATAATCCCCAGGAACAGCGGGATCAGCAGGGTCATCTCATCCTGATACCAGCACAGCGCCATACTGCCGGTGAGGGCGATGAACACCCGGATGCTGTAGCTGAATTTATCCAGCGCCCACAGGCGGCGCAGGGACTGCTTGAACGAGGTCGATGACATGAAGGCTGGAGTCTTCCGGGACGATGCCGTTAAGTTGGCGCATCAGTGACGCCACGGCAAGGGTCGTGATCACATCTACTCGCAATTATTTCAGCAACACCCCATAACCCTGTGGGAGCTGGCTTGCCTGCGATAGCGGTGGTGAATCCACCACCGCTATCGCAGGCAAGCCAGCTCCCACAAGGGATTGCCTTTCAAAGGTTGAAACCGTGGTGTCAGGCGTATTGCGCGGCGGCGTAGCCCGAAGCCCACGCCCACTGGAAGTTGAACCCGCCCAAGTGACCGGTCACATCCAGCACTTCACCGATAAAGTACAGCCCAGGGCTTTTCAGGGATTCCATGGTCTTGGACGACACCTCCCGCGTATCCACCCCGCCCAGCGTTACCTCGGCCGTGCGATAGCCCTCGGTGCCGGCTGGCACCAACTGCCAGCTGCCGAGTTTCTGCGCGATGTCGGCAATCTCGGCATGGGTGTACTGCTTCATCGGCTTGGACACAAACCAGGTTTCCGCCAGCAGGTTGGCCATCTTCTTGGTGAAGATCTCGCCCAGCAGGGTTTTCAGCTCGCTGTTCGCACGCTCGGCCTGTTGCTGTTGCAGCCAGGTGTGGGCGTCGTGGTCGGGCAGCAGGTTGATCTCCACGGTGTCGCCGGGTTCCCAATACGAGGAAATCTGCAAGATTGCCGGGCCGCTCAGGCCGCGGTGGGTAAACAGGATGTTCTCGCGAAAGCTCTGGTCGTTGCAGCTGACCAGGCAATCCACCGAGGTGCCGGACAACTCGCCGCACAAGTCCTTGAGCTGGTCGGTGATGGTGAATGGCACCAGCCCGGCGCGGGTCGGCAGCAGTTCGTGGCCGAATTGCCTGGCCACCTGATAGCCAAAGCCGGTGGCGCCCAAGGTTGGAATCGACAGGCCGCCGGTGGCGATCACCAGGGACTCGCAGCGCAGTTCGCCGAGGGTGGTCTGCAATTGGTAGCCGCTGTCGACTTTGGCGATCTCCTGGATGGAGGTGTCCAGGTGCAGGCTGACGCCGGTCTGGATGCATTCGTCGAGCAGCATGCCGAGGATGTCGCTGGACTTGTTATCGCAGAACAGCTGGCCGAGTTTTTTCTCGTGGTACGGCACGCCGTGCTTGGCCACCAGCCCGATGAAATCCCACTGGGTGTAGCGCGCCAGGGCGGATTTGCAGAAGTGCGCATTGTGCGAGAGGAAGTTGGCCGGCTCGGTGTACAGGTTGGTGAAATTGCAGCGGCCACCGCCGGACATCAGGATCTTCTTGCCGGCCTTGTTGGCATGGTCGATCAGCATCACCTTGCGCCCGCGCCCGGCGGCGGTCAGTGCGCACATCAAGCCTGCGGCGCCGGCGCCAATGATCACAACTTCGGTCGAGCGCAAAACGGTGTCCTCATACAAGTGCTGATTTGAAATACAGTCCAATGTGGGAGCGGGCTTGCTCGCGAATGCGGTGTGTCAGCCACTGAATAAGTTGACTGGTCCACCGCATTCGCGAGCAAGCCCGCTCCCACATTTTGATCTCTGTATGGCGTGAAAGCTTTACAGGATGCGCACGCGCAACGAACGGCCCTTGATCTTGCCGTCATTCAAACGCTGCAACGCCTGCTTGGCGATGCCGCGTTCCACGGCCACAAAGGCCTGGAAGTCGAAAATCGCGATCTTGCCGACCTGGGCCCCCGGAATCCCGGCTTCACCCGTCAGTGCACCGAGGATGTCACCCGGACGCACTTTGTCTTTACGGCCAGCGGCGATGCACAGGGTGCTCATGACTGGCAGCAACGGCCCACCACTTTGCGGCTTGAGGTTGTCCAGTTGGTCCCAGTTCAACGGCGACTTCTGCAACTGCTCGATAGCCTGGGCGCGGTGCGCTTCGGACGGCGCCACCAGGCTGATCGCAATCCCGGTCTCACCGGCACGGCCGGTACGGCCGACGCGGTGGATGTGGATTTCCGAGTCACGGGCCAGTTCGACGTTGATCACCATGTCCAGCGAGTCGATGTCCAGGCCACGGGCGGCGACGTCGGTCGCTACCAGCACCGAGGTGCTGCGGTTGGCGAACATCGCCAATACCTGGTCGCGGTCGCGCTGTTCCAGGTCGCCATGCAGGCCAACGGCGGAGATGCCCTTGGACGTCAGGTGATCCACGGTTTCCTGCACTTGCTGCTTGGTAAAGCAGAACGCCACGCACGAAGCCGGGCGGAAGTGCGCCAGGACCTTGGTCACCGCGTCCATGCGCTCTTCCGGCGAGATTTCGAAGAAGCGCTGTTCGATCTGATCGTCGGAGTGGAACGCCTCGGCCTTCACTTGCTGCGGCGCGCGCATGAACTTGGAGGCCAACTGCTTGATGCTTACCGGGTAGGTGGCCGAGAACAGCAGGGTCTGGCGGCGTGCCGGGGTCTTGCTGATGATGTCTTCGATGGCATCGTAGAAGCCCATGTCGAGCATGCGGTCGGCTTCGTCGAGGATCAGCGTATTCAAGCCATCCAGCACCAGCGAACCCTTGCGCAGGTGCTGCTGGATCCGGCCCGGAGTGCCGACGATAACGTGGGCGCCGTGTTCCAGGGAGGCGATCTGCGGGCCGAGGGACACGCCACCGCACAGGGTCAGGACCTTGATATTGTCTTCGGCACGGGCCAGGCGACGGATTTCCTTGGCGACCTGGTCGGCCAGCTCACGGGTCGGGCACATCACCAGCGCCTGGCAGCCGAAGTAACGCGGGTTGATCGGGTTCAACAGGCCGATGCCGAAGGCGGCAGTCTTGCCGCTGCCGGTCTTGGCCTGTGCGATCAGGTCCAGCCCCTTGAGGATCACCGGCAAGCTTTGCGCCTGGATCTGCGTCATCTCGACATAACCCAGCGAGTCGAGGTTAGCCAGCATGGCGGCGGACAGCGGCAAAGTATTAAAAGCGGTGGCGATGGTAGTCACGGGACTGGCTCTGCAAAACAAAATGTCGCGCAGTGTACCAGCCCTGTGGGATTTTCCCCGCAAGTTCTAGACGAGACGCCACTTAATGCTCGATGTGCTGCTCCGGGCTGGCCAGCCGTTTGCCGTCTTTTGGCGATAATTGCAGGAAGATCGCCGCCGCCAGCATCGCCATGATGCCTACGGTGAGGAAGGTCAGCTGGAACGCGCCGAGCACGCTTTCCACGCCATCGTTGCCGGTTTCTGCGGTGAACCCGCCGAGCAATGCACCGGCGCAGGCCACGCCAAGGCTGAGGGACAATTGCGCCACGACCGACAGCAAACTGTTGCCGCTGCTGGCCTGGGCGTCGTCGAGGTCGATCAGGGTGACGGTGTTCATCGCGGTGAATTGCAGCGAGTTGATTGCCCCCAGCACCGCCAGCATGCCCAGCAACAAAGGGTAGGGCGTGTGTTCCGTGACCAGCCCCATGCTCGCCAGCATGATGCCCAGCGCGAGGGTGTTGCCGGTCAGCACGATGCGGTAGCCCACACGCTCGATCAACGGCCGCGCGATGGACTTGGCAAACATCGCCGCCGCCGCCAGCGGCAACATGCTCATCCCGGCTTCCGACGGCGAATAGCCCAGCGCCACCTGCAACAGCA
The DNA here is from genome assembly GCF_030687535.1 of Pseudomonas sp. FP2335. NCBI lineage: Bacteria > Pseudomonadati > Pseudomonadota > Gammaproteobacteria > Pseudomonadales > Pseudomonadaceae > Pseudomonas > Pseudomonas sp. FP2335. The sequence continues at coordinate 5,562,458 of NZ_CP117437.1, read as the reverse complement.
GCGGCACCAGGAACGGCAGCGCGCCGCTGCCCAGGCGCGCAAACAAGTTGCCGAGGATGCCCACCGCAAAGGTGCGCGTCTTGAACAGCACCGGCGAGAACAGCGGGTTATCGATATGCCCGGCGCGCAGCCAGTACGCCGCCAGGCACGCCAGCCCGCTGAACAGCAGCAACATCACCCGCAGGTGCGGCAGGTGCAGTTCGCCCAGGCCTTCCATGGCGATGGTGATCAGCACCATTGCCGCGCCAAACAGCAAGAAACCCAGGCTATCAAAGCGAGTGCGCTCGCTGCCGCGCAGGTCGGGGATGAATTTCCACACGGCGTAGCAACCGATCATGCCCACCGGCAGGTTGATCAAAAAGATCCAGTGCCACGTCAGGTATTGCACCATCCAGCCGCCCATGGTCGGGCCGAGCAGCGGGCCAAGCAGGCCGGGGATGGTGATAAAGCCCATGATCCGCACCAGCTCGGAACGCGGGTAGGCGCGCAGTACCACCAGTCGCCCGACCGGCAGCATCAACGCACCGCCCAAGCCCTGGATGACCCGCGCGCCCACCAGCATGCTCAGGCTGCTGGACAACGCGCACAGCAGCGAACCGATGCTGAACAGCATGATCGCGCCAAAGAAGATTTTCTTGGTGCCGAAGCGGTCGGCGATCCAGCCCGAGGCCGGGATCAGCAAGGCGACGGTGAGCATGTAGGCGATCACCACGCCTTGCATGCGCAGTGGGTTTTCCGCCAGGTCCCGGGCCATGGCCGGCAGTGCCGTGTTCAGAATCGTCCCGTCCAGCGACTGCATGAAGAAGGCAATCGCCACCACCCAGGGGAGCCAGCGGGCGGTCTTGGCATCGAGCGGGACGCGATTCGGCATAGAAAACCCTTTTTGTTAGCAGGCTATGTGTCGGCGATTATGCGCCATCCGTCGTGCGTTTTCCCACCAGGAAATCCAGCAGTTCACGGTGCACCGCCACGGCGGCCTCACTGGATTCGAGGTCGAGCAAGTGCCCGGTATGTTCGGCCACGGCAAAGCTGCTGCGCCCCACATACTGCTTGAATACCTGCGCCTCGGCGGCCGGCGTGTATTCATCCAGCGCGCCGTTGATGAAGTGCACCGGCGTTTCAATCTTCTTGAGTTCCGGCAGGTAATTGCCATCGCCCAGCGCCAGCACCTGATGAATATGAAAGCGCGCCTGGCGGTATTCGGTGGTGGCCATGGTCGACAGGTGCCGATGGTTATTGCGCTTGAGCCGAGGCGACAGGTATTTGCCCACCGTCTCGTTGAGCAGATGGCCGACGGCGGACTTGTCATCCGCCTCGATCAGCACGCGCACGCGCTCCACGTAATCGAGCATCGCCCTGTTGAGGTCTGGCGCCAGGGCCATCACCACCGAGCTTTTGATCGATGGCGGGTTGTGCGCCAGGGTCAGCAGCGTGGAGATGCCGCCCCAGGAGGCCGACACCAGATGGTTGACCTCGAAGCGCTCCACCAGGGCGCGCAGCATCTGGACTTCATCGTCCTTGGTCACCAGATCCAGGTCGGTGTTGTGTTCGCGGGAATAGCCCGAGAAGGGCAGGTCGAACAACAACACATTGAAATGCTCGGCCAGGCACTTGCTGGTGCGGGCGAACGAGCGGGTGGTGGACAGCGCGCCATTGACCATCAATACGGTGTCTTTCTGCGGGTCGTTGCCCAGTTGCTCAACGTGAACGTTGTAGTGCTTGAACAGCTTGTTGATGACGAAACTTCCGTGGTCCATGTCAACGCTCACTTCCTGTGGGTGGCGGTATGCCACTAACCGTTATAGCGAGGTTTTTTGCAGGGGACAACAGAGCACGGGGGAACAAGTGCGAGATGGGATTTTGCGGTAGGACGGTGCGAAGCGAGGTATCAGAAACCTGCACAGTGCAATGTGAGAGTGGGCTTGTGTGGGAGCGGGCTTGCTCGCGAAAGCAGTGTGTCAGTCACTGAATGAGTTGACTGACCCACCGTATTCGCGAGCAAGCCCGCTCCCACACAAGCCGGGGGGTGTTGTGTTTAGAGGGTCAAGGTCAGGCGTTTGACCAAGGCGCCCGGGAGCAGGTTGGATGAGGTATTGCGCTGGCTGTAAGTGCTCGGCGACAGCAGCAACTCCCGTTCCGCCGTCAGCGCCTCCAACTGCGAACCGAGCAAGCTGTACACACTGTCATCAAAGCGCATGGTACTCACCGGCGCCTTGATCTCGCCGTCCTCTACCCAGAACGTCGCAAAGCGCGTCATGCCGGTCAGGCGCGCCGCCGGCAGGTCGGAGTAGTTCAAGTACCACAGGTTGCTGATGTACAAACCGGTGCCCAACCTCTTGAGGATGTCGGCCTGGGCCAGGTTGCCCGCCGCCATCTGCAAGGCGCTCGGCGCTTCGTCACGGCTTGCGCCGTTGGTGCTCAGGCCGTACTCGGCGGCGCTGCGCGAGTTGATCAGCTCGCCTGCGGCCTGGCCCGCGTTGATCAGCGTGACATCGCCCCGCGGATAGCCTTCGCTGGAAAACGCTTCGCTCAGGGAGCCGCTGATGCGCTCATCCACCGTCACCAGCGGGCTCAGGGATTGTTCCCCGGCATACAGTTTTTGCAGCGAACTGCTTTTGCTGGCGATGGCCTGGGCGGAAAAACCGCCCCAAGTGATGATGCTGATGATTTCTTCCATGGCCGCCGGAGCGAGGTAGGCGCGGTACTGCCCCGGTGCCAGCTTGTGCAGTGGGCGGCCAAGGAACTCGAGTTGCTCGCGGGCCTGTTGCAAGCGTGCGGCAAACGCTTTGCTGTCCCAGGTGTGCCCGGCGTAGCTGGCTTTCACCGCTTCGCCATTGGCGTGGAACAGGCTGAAGTCGAAGTTGAAGCTATTGGCCTGGTGCCAGCCGAACGCCCCCGAAGAGCTGGCAAAACCACGGCTGATCGGGCCGGCGGCGTAGAAGCCAACCAGGTCCACGCCGTCGGCGGCGCGGCTGATGTCGTCCAGCACCTGGGCCAGCGCTGGCAATGGCTGTGCCTGTTCGTTGCGGCTTTGCCAGGCGTTTTGGTTCAGCAGCAGGTACGGGTCTGGCGGCAGCAGCGGCAGGGTTTCGCGCAACTGTTGCAAGCCGTCGGCGAGGCGCTGGCGGTCCAGTTGCGGTGCACCGGCGAGGGTGATGTTCAGGTCGGCGTGGCGGTCAGCGTTGATCAGCTTGAGCGTGACGCTGGCCTGCTGCACCTGCCCGGCCTGGCGCACCTTGGCGTGGTTGAAACGTACGAACTCGGACGCTTCGGCGGCGTAGCCCAAATGAAACTGTTCGTTGTCGGTGATGGCCTGCTTGAGCCATTCCACCAGTGCCTTGAAGTCGTTCATCAGGCATCTCCCCCAAATACATCGACATCACTGAACACACAGGCCGGCGACGCATGGCCGACGCGGATCACCTGGTTGGGTTCGCCTTTGCCGCAGTTCGGCGTACCCAACACCTTGAAGGTGCTGGCATCGCCGACGGCGCTGAGGTTGCGCCAGAACTGCGCGGAAATTGCCCGGTAGTTGGGGTTTTTCACCACGCCCTTGAGCTCGCCGTTTTCGATCAGTTGGCCCCATTCGCAGCCGAACTGGAATTTGTTGCGCGCATCGTCGATGGACCATGAACGGTTGGTCGACATCAGGATGCCGTTTTCGATGCCGCCAATCATCTGCGACAGGCTCTTGTCACCCGCCTCGATATTCAGGTTGGCCATGCGGTCGATGGGCGCGCGGTTCCAGCTGCTGGCGCGGCTGTTGGCCACGCCTTGCATGCCCGCACGGAATTGCGACAACGCACCGCCCAGCGGCTTGAGCAACAACCCTTCGCGGATCAGGAATTGCTTGCTGGCGGCGGTGCCGTCGTCGTCATGGCCGTAGCTGGCGAGTTGCTCGGGGATCTGCGGGTCGAAGGTCACGTTGAGCAGCGGTGAGCCGTATTGCAGATGGCCGAAGTCGCTGGCCTTCACAAAACTGGTGCCGGCGTAATTGCGCTCGTCGCCAAGGATGCGGTCCAGTTCCAGTGGGTGGCCGATGGATTCGTGGATTTGCAAAATCATCTGGTCGGGCATCAACAGCAGGTCGCGCGGGCCATTGGGCGTATTTGGCGCGAGCAGCAGTTGCAGGGCTTCATCGGCAATGCGCGGCGCGGCGCCGACCAGGCCGAAGCGGCTGATCACGCCAAAGCCGCCTTGCTGGCCGAAGTTGCTGCCGCCCAGGGTGCGGGTCTGGCTGTCGTGGCCGTCGTAGGCGGTGACGTTGACGCCGGGGAACACGAAGCGTTGGGCCTGGCGCAGTTCGGCGCCGGCAGTGTTGAGGTAGATCTGCTCGACGTGGGTCAGGCCCAGGCTGACTTCCCAGTTCACCAGGCGCTCGTCTTTGGGCACCGCAGCGGATTCATCGCCGAGCAGTTGGTAGCAGTCGCTCAGGGACGGGAAGGCTTGCTCGAGATCGGGCGACAGGTAGTCGGCCACATCGCTGGACACCGGCTGGTCGCGCAGGTCGAGCAGGGCGTGGGCAGCGATCTGCCGGGCTTGCTGTTCGGCGCGCTCAAGGGCGGCTTGCAGGCCGGCGAGGGAAATGTCGTTGGTCGCGGCGTAGGCTTCCACACCGTTGACGCGCACGGTGAGCATGGCGCCCTCGTCGTGGTTCAGGTGCGGCGGTTCGGCGACGTTCTTGCGCACGGCCAGGTAGTGGCCGGATTCGCGCACGTAGCGCAGGGAGAAGAATTCGGCGCAGGAGCGCAGGGCACTGAAGTGCTGTTTGAGGATGGAGTGTTTATCGAACATGGGGCCTTCCTTGTGGGCGGCTCGTCGCGGGCAGGCGGACAGAGTAGGCCTGGGCTGGGAGCTGATCAAGGAAAGTGTAGGCGGGTGGTTTTGTGGTGTCTGGTCGGGCCTCATCGCGGGCAAGCCCGGCTCCCACAGGTGATCGAGTTATTTAGACGAACTCGGTCAACTGTGGGAGCTGGCTTGCCTGCGATACAGGCGACGCGGTGTATCAGTTACTGCGCGGTAGGGCCCACTTCACGCAGCGGCTTGCCACGCACTGGCGCATCGCCGGCCACGTAGTAGTCGGCAGTGCTGCGTGGCAGCGGCTGGCGGCCACGGATCTTGTCGGCGATTTTCTCGGCGATCATGATCGTCGGCGCGTTCAGGTTGCCAGTGGTGATGATCGGCATGATCGACGCATCCACCACACGCAGACCTTGCATGCCGTGTACACGGCCTTCGCCGTCCACGACTGCCATCTCGTCGGTGCCCATCTTGCACGAGCAGGACGGGTGGAACGCAGTCTCGGCGTGCTCGCGGATGAACTTGTCGAGCTGTTCATCGGTTTGCACGTCGATGCCCGGGCTGATTTCGCGGCCACGGTACGGGTCCAGGGCCGGCTGTTGCATGATTTCACGGGTCAGGCGAATGCCGTCGCGAAATTCCTGCCAGTCCTGTTCGGTGGCCATGTAGTTGAAGAGGATGCTCGGGTAGTCGCGCGGGTTCTTCGACTTCAGCTGGATGCGCCCACGGCTCGGCGAACGCATGGACCCCATGTGCGCCTGGAAACCGTGTTCTTTCACACCGTTGCTGCCGTTGTAGTTAATCGCCACCGGCAGGAAGTGGTACTGGATGTTCGGCCACTCGAATTCTTCACGGGTACGGATAAACCCGCCCGCTTCGAACTGGTTGCTGGCGCCGATGCCGGTGCCGTTGAACAGCCACTCGGCACCGATCGCCGGCTGGTTGTACCAGAGCAGCGACGGGTACAGCGACACGGGTTGGGTGCACGCGTATTGCAGGTACAGCTCAAGGTGGTCCTGCAGGTTCTCGCCGACGCCGGGCAGGTCGTGGACCACCGGGATGTCGAGGCTTTCCAGCAGTTTGGCCGGACCGACACCGGAGCGTTGCAGCAGTTGCGGCGAAGCGATCGCACCGCTGCATACCAGCACTTCCTTACGGGCGCGGGCTTCGACGCGTTCTTCGGCGGCACCGATCAGGTAACGCACGCCGACCGCACGCTTGCCTTCGAACAACACTTTGTCGGTGAGGGCGTGGGTGACGATGGTCAGCGTCGAACGCTTCTTGGCGGTGTCCAGGTAACCGCGTGCGGTGCTGGCGCGACGGCCTTTAGGCGTGACGGTACGGTCCATCGGGCCGAAGCCTTCTTGCTGGTAGCCGTTCAAGTCTTCGGTACGCGGGTAACCGGCCTGCACGCCGGCTTCGACCATGGCGTGGAACAGCGGGTTGTTGCCGGCCTTTGGCGTGGTCACGCTGACCGGGCCATCGCCGCCGTGCCAGTCGTTAGGACCGATGTCGCGGGTTTCGGCCTTGCGGAAATACGGCAGGCAGTCGAGGTAGGTCCAGTCTTCCAGGCCTGGCAGCTTCGACCAATTGTCGTAGTCCATGGCGTTGCCACGGATGTAGCACATGCCGTTGATCAGGGAAGAACCGCCCAGGCCCTTGCCGCGACCACATTCCATGCGGCGGCCATCCATGTGTGGCTCTGGATCGGTTTCGTAGGCCCAGTTGTAGCGGCGGCCTTGCAGTGGGAACGCCAGCGCGGCTGGCATTTGCGTACGGAAATCGAAACGGTAGTCCGGGCCGCCGGCTTCCAGCAGCAGGACGGTGACGCCTTCGTCTTCGGTCAGACGGGTCGCCAGGGTGTTACCGGCGGAGCCGGCACCCACGATGATGTAGTCGTATTCTTGGGACATAAATGCACCCTCTTTGGAGATGGTCAGGTCGGGCCTCATCGCGGGCAAGCCCGCTCCCACAGGGGAACGCATTCCAAGTGTGGGAGCTGGCTTGCCTGCGATAGGGCACTCACAGGCAATACAAGGCTCGGGTGTTAGAACACCGAGGCGTAATCGCCCAGCTCGACCTGTACCGATTTGATGCGGGTGAAGTTGTTCAGCGAGCTGATGCCGTTCTCACGGCCCACACCGGATTGCTTGTAGCCGCCCACCGGCATCTTCGCGTCGGACTCGCCCCAGGCGTTGATCCAGCAGATACCCGCTTCCAGCTGATGAATCACGCGGTGGGCGCGGTTCAGGTCCTTGGTCACCAGGCCGGCGGCCAGGCCGAAGTCGGTGTCGTTGGCGCGGCGGATCACTTCTTCTTCGGTTTCGTAGGTCAGGATCGCCATGACTGGACCGAAGATTTCTTCACGCACGATGACCATGTCGTCGGTGCAGTCGGTGAACACGGTCGGGGCCACGAAGGCGCCTTTGGCGAAGTCGCCGTCGGTCAGGCGCTCGCCGCCGCACAGCAGGCGTGCGCCTTGCTCTTTGCCCTTGGCGATATAGCCCAGCACGCTTTCCATGTGGGCAAAGCTGACCAGTGGGCCGAAGTTGGTGTTTTCGTCTTCCGGGTTGCCGACGCGAATGCGCGCGACACGCTCGACGATCTTGGCTTCGAACGCCGCTTGCAGGTGCTTGGGCACGAACACGCGGGTGCCGTTGGTGCACACCTGACCGGAGCTGTAGAAGTTGGCCATCATCGCGGTGTCGGCGGCGCGGTCGAGGTCGGCGTCGTCAAAGATGATCAGCGGGGACTTGCCGCCCAGTTCCATGGTCACGTCTTTGAGCGAGGAGCTCGACGCGCTGGCCATGACTTTCTTGCCGGTGTCGGTGCCGCCGGTGAACGAGATTTTCTCGATGCGCGGGTGCTCGGTCAGCCAGGTGCCGACTTCACGGCCGCTGCCGGTCAATACGTTGAACACGCCCGCTGGTACGCCGGCTTCGGTGTAGATCTCGGCCAGTTTCAGGGTGGTCAGCGAGGTGACTTCGCTTGGCTTGAAGATCATCGCGTTACCGGCGGCCAGGGCCGGTGCGGATTTCCACAGGGCGATCTGGATCGGGTAGTTCCACGCGCCGATACCCGCCACCACGCCCAGCGGCTCGCGGCGGGTGTAGACGAAGGAAGTGTCACGCAGCGGGATCTGCTCGCCTTCGATGGCGGGCACCAGGCCTGCGTAGTATTCCAGCACGTCGGCGCCGGTGACGATGTCGACGTACTTGGTTTCGGAGAACGCTTTACCAGTGTCCAGGGTTTCCAGGGCCGCCAGTTCGTCGTTGCGCTCGCGCAGGATGTCGACGGCACGACGCAGGATGCGCGAACGCTCCATGGCGGTCATCGCGGCCCAGATTTTCTGGCCTTTTTCGGCGCTGACCACGGCACGTTCAACGTCGTCTTTCGTCGCGCGTTGCACTTGGGCGAGAACTTCACCGTTAGCCGGGTTGATGGCTTCGAAGGTGGCATCGCTGCCAGCGTCGCTGTAGCCGCCGTCAATGTAGAGTTTTTGCAGTTCGAAACGGGCCATAAAGTCCTCGCAAGTGCATAAGTGGTTGGCGTTGACCACCGCACCGTAGGCCGGTGCGGCAGCGTTCAGGGGTTGAGCGTCTATGTGTGCTCTAACTCACCTGCTTGGCCAATTGGAAATCCATGTATTCGTAAGCGATCCGTTGCGCCTGCGCCGTGTCGAAAGCGTCTCCCGACAGGGCGCCGCGCAACCACAAACCGTCGATCAGGGCCGCCAGGCCTCGGGCTGCTTTGCGTGCGTGCGGCAGCGGCAGCACTCGGCGGAACTGGCAGCACAGGTTGGAATACAGACGTTGATCGTTGATCCGCTGCAACCTGTGCAATGACGGGTGGTGCATGCTGGTGGCCCAGAAGGCCAACCAGGTTTTCATTGCCGGGCCGTTGACCTGGCTGGCGTCGAAGTTGCCCTCGATGATCACCTGAAGGTGTGCCCGTGGGCTGTCGTCCGTCAGCGCGAGCCTGCGTTCGTGGACGTTGTCGATCAGCGCGTTCATCAAGTAGCGCATCGTCGCTGCAATAAGGCCGTTCTTGTCCTTGAAGTAGTGACTGATGATGCCGTTCGAGACGCCGGCCAAACGGGCGATCAGCGCAATGCTGGCATCTCCCATCCCGACCTGATCGATGGCCGTCAAGGTGGCTTCGATCAATTGCTGGCGGCGTATGGGTTGCATACCGACCTTGGGCATGTAGCACCTCTCCTTAGGCCTGCCGACTGGCGATAAACGTCCGTCGGCTTGATGGCCAGTCTATTTTGTTTTGATTGAACGTTCAATCAACAAAGAATAAGATCTGCGACAAATGGTCGCTGCCTACAGAAGTTTCCTGCCTGAGAGCCGCGACAAATGACACCTGCAAAAACCCTTGAAACGCCCTGTCTACCTGTCCGGTAGGGGGCCAAGGGTTTTCGGGGTGTCTTTATAACACCCGTCCGTCGCCTGCCCATAAAGCGATGTCCCGGGATAACCGCTGCCTTGTGTTTCTCTTTCGCACTGCCCGGAGCATCTGCGCCATGAGTTCTGCCTCTCTTATAAAGACCCCGCCGGAAAAGGTGCGGGTCAACGGTTGGGTGTTCTACACCTCCACCGCGTTGATTCTGTTGTTGACTGCCATCCTGATCATCGCCCCGCAGGAGGCCGGGCGCATGCTCGGCGTCGCACAAGCCTGGCTGTCGAAAAGCTTCGGCTGGTATTACATGGTGGTCATCGCCGCCTACCTGGTGTTTGTAGTGGGCCTGGCGTTTTCTTCCTACGGCAAATTGAAACTGGGCAGCAAGGACGACACCCCGGACTTCAGCTACGGCGCCTGGGCCGGCATGCTGTTCTCGTCGGGTATCGGCATCTCGCTGCTGTACTTCGGCGCCTCGGAGCCGCTGGACCACTACTTCAACCCGCCTGAAGGCGCGGCCGCCAGCAACATGGCTGCACGCCAGGCGCTGCAACTGACCTTCCTGCACTGGGGCTTGCACGGTTGGGCTATCTACGCCTTGGTCGGCCTGGCCGTGGCGTACTTCGCGTATCGCCATAACCAGCCGCTGGCCTTGCGTTCGGCGCTGTACCCGCTGGTCGGCGAGCGTTGGGTGAAGGGCGCGGCCGGTCACGCGGTGGACGGTTTCGGCATGTTCGTGACGCTGCTGGGCCTGGTGACCAACCTGGGGATTGGTGCGATGCAAGTGTCGTCCGGGTTGGAAAACCTGTTCGGCATGGCGCACAACAACACCAACCTGCTGATCGTGATCATCGTGATGAGCACCGTGGCGACCATCGCTGCCGTGTCGGGTGTGGAAAACGGCATTCGCCGCCTGTCCAACCTCAATATCGTGCTGTTCAGTGGCTTGCTGATCTTTGTGCTGCTGTTCGGCCCGACCCTGCACCTGCTCAACGGCTTCGTGCAGAACATCGGCGACTACATGAACGGCCTGGTGCTGAAAACCTTCGACCTCTACGTGTACGAAGGCGACGCCGACAAGACCGAACGCTGGATGGGCCTGTGGACCCTGTTCTACTGGGCCTGGTGGATTTCCTGGGCGCCGTTCGTAGGCATGTTCATCGCGCGCATTTCCCGTGGTCGCTCGGTGCGTGAACTGGTGGCGGGCGTGCTGTTGATCCCGCTGGGCTTCACCCTGGCGTGGCTGTCGATCTTTGGCAACTCGGCGCTGGACTTGGTGCTGAACCACGGTGCGGTGGAGTTGGGCAAGACGGCGCTGGAACAACCGTCGATGGCTATCTATCAACTGCTGGAGCATTACCCGGCGTCGAAAATCGTCATCGGTGTGTCGATCTTTGTGGGCTTTGTGCTGTTCCTGACCCCGGCGGATTCCGGCGCGGTGATGATGGCCAACCTGTCGTGCAAAGGCGGCAATGTGGATGAAGACGCGCCGCACTGGCTGCGGATCTTCTGGTCGGCGGTGATCACCCTGGTGACCATCGGCCTGTTGTTCGCGGGTAACTTCGAAGCCATGCAAACCATGGTGGTGCTGGCGGGGCTGCCGTTCTCGGTGGTGCTGGTGTTCTTTATGTTCGGTCTGCACAAGGCCATGCGCCAGGACGTGGCCATCGAACAGGAGCAGGCGCAATTGGCCGAGCGTGGCCGTCGTGGTTTCAGCGAGCGGTTGACCGCGCTGGACCTGCAACCGAGCCAGGGCACGGTGCAGCGTTTCATGGACAAGCACGTAACGCCGGCGTTGGAAGAAGCCGCCGTGGCATTGCGTGAGCAGGGCTTGCAAGTGCAGACCTTGCTTGGCAAATCCAAGCGCTGCATTGGTGTGCGCATCGAGATGGAAGAGGGCAACCCGTTTGTCTACGAAGTGAGCCTGGATGCTTACTCGTCGGCCTCGACCGACTTGCCTGAAGAAGAGCGCACCCGCTACTACCGCGCTGAGGTGTACCTGCACAACGGGCCTCAGGAATACGACCTGATGGGCTTTGCCCAGGAACAGATCACCCGGGACGTGCTCGATCAGTTTGAAAGCCATCGGCAGCTCCTTGGCCGGGTCTATAGCTGATAGTTGAAGCCTGGCAGTGTCCTCACTGACACTGCTGGGTCTGAATGTGGGAGCGGGCTTGCTCGCGAATGCGGTGGGTCAGTGACAGGTGTGCTGACTGATACACCGCATTCGCGAGCAAGCCCGCTCCCACATTGACCCCATTTCTTCAGTGGGGTTTGTGGGATTGGCCTAGCCCAGGTTCTTGCCTAGCAGGGCGTGGTACAGCTCGCTGTCCCCCAAGATCCCCACCACCTGGTTGTTGTCATGCAACACCAGCTTGTTCCCCGTGTGATACCGAATCTGCAACGCATCACGCATGCCGATATTCGAATCCACCAGCGTTGGCAACCGACTCAAACCTTCCACCGCTTGCCCCGGTGCCCAGTTCTGCAAATTCATCACCGCGCCATTCTGGCGAGCACCCTTGATGGTGTTGCCTTCGGCCAGGTCCAGCCACGAGTCGCCGCCCGGGTCCAGGCACACCGAACCGTTGACGCGCTTGCAGTTGTCCAGGGTGCGCATCAGGCTGCGGCCGCACAGGACGTTCAGTGGGTTGGTATGCGCGACGAAGGTGCGCACATAGTCATCCGCCGGGTTCAGCACGATCTCTTCCGGCACGCTGTACTGGATGATCTTGCCGTCTTTCATGATCGCGATACGGCTGCCCAATTTGAGCGCTTCGTCGAGGTCGTGGCTCACGAACACGATGGTCTTGCTCAGCTTGCGTTGCAGTTCCAGCAACTCGTCCTGCAAGCCCTGGCGGATCAGCGGGTCGAGGGCGGAGAAGGGTTCGTCCATCAGCAGGATGTCGGCGTCCATCGCCAACGCGCGGGCCAGGCCGACGCGCTGCTGCATGCCGCCGGAGAGTTCATCCGGCTTCTTGTTGCGCCATTGGGTCAGGCCTACCAGTTCGAGCTTTTCGTCCACCAGCTTGCGCCGGTCTTTTTCCGGACGGCCCTGCATCTCCAGGCCGAAGCTGATGTTTTCGCGCACGGTCAGCCACGGCATCAGGGCGAACTTCTGGAACACCATGGCGATGCGCTTGGTACGCATCATTTTCAGCTCGGCGGGGGTGCAGGAAGCGATGTCGATCTGGCGACCCTCATGCTCCACGAACAGCTGGCCGCGGCTCACGGTGTTGAGGCCGTTGATGCAGCGCAGCAAGCTGGATTTGCCCGAGCCCGACAGGCCCATCAGCACACAGATCTCGCCTTTCTCGATGTCCAGGCTGGCTTTTTCAACGCCGACAATCTGCCCGGTCTTTTTCAGGATCTCGTTACGGCTCATGCCCTGGTCCAGCAGCTTGAGCGCTTCGCGTGGGTCTTTGGAGAAGATCACGTCGACATTGTCGAATCGGATAATGCTCATGCATCACCCCCTACTTTGGCGTCGGGTTGTTTGCAGATGCGGTCGAGCATGATGGCCAGCAATACGATTGCCAGGCCGGCTTCAAAGCCCAGGGCGATGTCAGCGGTGTTGAGTGCGTTGACCACCGGTTTGCCGAGGCCATCGGCGCCCACCAGGGCGGCGATCACCACCATCGACAACGACAGCATGATGCATTGGGTAATGCCGGCAGCGATGCTCGGCATGGCGTGGGGCAGTTCAATGCGCGAGAGCAACTGACGGCGCGAGCAGCCAAAGGCCTTGCCGGCGTCCATCAACTCTTGCGGTACATCACGGATACCCAGGTAAGTCAGGCGGATCGGCGCGGCAATCGCGAACACCACCGTGGAAATCAGCCCAGGCACCACACCCAGCCCGAAGAGGGTCAGGGTAGGGATGAGGTAGACGAAGGTCGGTACGGTCTGCATCAGATCGAGTACCGGCCGCATCATGGTGTAGAACATCGGTTTGTGCGCGGCAACAATGCCCAGCGGCACACCGATGACCACGCAGACCAGGGTGGCGAACAGCACCTGCGCCAGGGTCTCCATGGTTTCCTGCCAGTACCCCAGGTTGAGGATCAGCAGGAAGGAGGCGATCACAAATACGGTCAGGCCCCATTTGCGTTGAATAAAATGAGCCAGCAGCGCAATCAGACCGATCAATGCCAGCGGATTGAACCAGGTCAGCGCGAACGTCACGCCGTGGATCATCGTTTCCAGCGTCGATGCGATTGCGTCGAAGTAGTTGGCACCGTGTTGGGTCAACCATTCAACGAAGGCAGCGATGTACTGGCCTAGTGGGATTTTCTGTTCAGTCAGCATGGTAGTGAATGTCCACATGCGAAGAGGGAAAACATCCCGGGGCAGCGCACCGCCCCGGGGACAACGGTGAATTACTTGGCGAGATAGGCTTTCACGGCGTCCAGTCCAGGTTTGCCATCAACGGTGGTGACCCCCGCGAGCCAGGTGTCGAGCACTTGCGGGTTTTTCTGCAGCCAGGCTTTCGCCGCAGCGTCGGGCTTCATCTTGTCGTCCAGCACGTTACCCATCAGGGTGCTTTCCATGTTCAAGGTGAACGACAGGTTTTTCAGGAGCTGGCCAACGTTGCTGCATTCCTGGGTGTAGCCCTTGCGCACGTTGGTGTAGATGGTGGCCTGGCCGTAGTTGGGGCCGAAGGAATCATCCCCGCCGGTCAGGTACTTCATCTTGAAACGGGTGTTCATCGGGTGCGGTTCCCAGCCGAGGAACACGATGGCCTGGTCACGCTTGGAGGCGCGCTCAACCTGGGAGAGCATCCCGGCTTCGCTGGATTCGACCACTTTGAAACCGGCGGTTTTCAGGCCGAAGGCGTCTTTGTCGATCAGTGTCTGGATGGTGCGGTTGCCGTCATTGCCCGGCTCGATGCCGTAGATCTTGCCGCCCAGCTCGTCCTTGAATTTGGCGATGTCGGCGAAGTCCTTCAGGCCTTTGTTGTACAGCGCTTCGGGGACCGCCAGGGTGTACTTGGCGTTCTCCAGGTTGGCGCGCACGGTTTCCACGGTGCCGGCATCACGGTACTGCTTGATGTCGTTTTCCATGGTCGGCATCCAGTTGCCGAGGAAGATGTCCATGTTCTTGCCGTCGGCCAGAGACTTGTAGGTCACTGGTACGGAAATCATCGTGGTGCGCGGCTTGTAGCCCAGGCCCTTGAGGACTTCGCTGGCGGTCGCCGTGGTGACGGTGATGTCGGTCCAGCCGACATCGGAGAAGTTGACGGTGTGACATTGTGCCGGCTCTGCCGCGTGCGCCAGGACTGGCAGACTCAGCATGGCGGCCAATAACAACTGGGGTGAACCTTTCATGGGGCTAGACTCCTGTGTTTTTTCTGGCGGCCTTCGCCGCGCTTTATAAGTGTTGCGTTTAGAGCGTGTGACAACTGCTCTGGCACGGCGCCTTGCAAACGAGTCGAGACTGATCATGTACCAGTGAAAATCTGACGCCTACAGGGGGCGTCGTATCCAGTACAGGGAGGGTCGTATCCAGTGTCGGTGACGTCGCTTACAGGTTTTTCCCAAGGCAAAACTGCAGTTTTTGCCCATCTGCACCGCAAAAAACGCCCAAAACAGGTGATCACACGCCAGCGACGCTAGTGAGCATGGGTGCGTCGGTGTGAGACGCCGTGACGGCGGATAAAAGCTTGATGATGCCGCCATCTGGGCGATCTGAGCGTAGCACCTCGTTCAAGCCTGGCCGTGCTTATCGAGGAGTTCTACCGCAATGGCTATCAGTGTTTTCGACCTGTTCAAGATCGGCATCGGGCCTTCGAGTTCTCACACCGTCGGCCCCATGCGCGCCGCGGCGTTGTTCGTCCAGGGCCTGCGTGGACGTGAGTTGTTGGAACAAGTGCGGCGCGTCGAAGTTCAGCTTTATGGCTCCCTGTCCGCCACCGGCATCGGCCACGGCAGCGACACCGCCACCATCATGGGGTTGATGGGCGAGTGGCCGGACGCAATCGACCCGTCGCAAATCGGCCTGCGCATTCACACCCTGCGCGAAACCGACACCCTGCTGCTGGACGGACACCTGCCGGTGCCCTTCGTGTGGGCCCGCGACATGCGCCTGCTCGACGAAAACCTGCCGTTTCACCCCAATGCCATGACCCTTGTGGTGTACGGCGACAGCGGCGAGTTGCATCGCGACACTTACTATTCGGTGGGCGGCGGTTTTGTGGTGGATGAAGCCCAGGCACAAAGCGGCGTGGCCGACATGGACCGCACCGAACTGCCCTACGATTTTTCCAGCGCCGCCGAGCTGTTGCAGCTGTGCAAGACCCACAACCTGCGCGTCGCCGAACTGATGCTGGCCAATGAAAAGGTCTGGCGCTCCGAAGAAGAAATCCGCAGTGGCCTGCTCAAGCTCTGGCACGCCATGCAAGATTGCGTGGAGCAGGGCCTCAAGCACGAAGGCATCTTGCCCGGCGGCCTGAACGTGCGCCGCCGCGCCGCCAAGTTGCACCGCAGCCTGCAGGAATTGAACAAGCCCAATGTAATCGGCTCGACGTTGAGCGCGATGGAGTGGGTCAACCTGTTCGCCCTCGCCGTCAACGAAGAAAACGCCGCCGGCGGGCGCATGGTCACCGCACCCACCAACGGCGCGGCGGGGATCATCCCGGCGGTGCTGCACTACTTCATGAAGTTCAGCGAAGAAGTCACCGAAGCCAATGTGGTCGACTACCTGCTCGGCGCCGCGGCGGTGGGCATCCTGTGCAAGAAAAACGCCTCGATCTCCGGTGCCGAAGTCGGCTGCCAGGGCGAGGTGGGTTCAGCCTGCGCGATGGCTGCCGCCGGCTTGGCGGAAATCCTCGGCGCCACGCCGGAGCAACTGTGCAACGCCGCCGAGATCGGCCTGGAACACAACCTCGGCCTGACCTGCGACCCGGTGGGCGGGCTGGTGCAGGTGCCGTGCATCGAGCGCAACGCGATTGCGGCGGTGAAGGCGATCAACGCGGCGCAGATGGCGTTGCGTGGGGATGGTCAGCACTTTATCTCGCTGGACCGGGTGATCCGCACCATGCGCGATACCGGGGCGGACATGCACGACAAGTACAAAGAGACGTCGCGGGGTGGGTTGGCGGTGAGTGCTGTCGAGTGTTGAGTCAGTGACACCGCTATCGCAGGCAAGCCAGCTCCCACAGTTGACCGAGTTCCAGCATGAGGACGCGGTCGAATGTGGGAGCTGGCTTGCCTGCGATAGCGGAGGTCCAGACAACACTGCTCACAAAGTGCACACCCAAAGCAAAAGCGCCACCTTTTAGCGCGTCGCAAACAGATAAGTAGCTCACGAACGGTTTACCCCTCGACCACCCGTCCCCCGTGCCATGGGTGACAGACTTCTCCTACGCCCGCAAAGCGCCTTCCCACAAGTGCTACCGTTCTGCTCACCCGGTCTGTGAGGGCCCGTTCCTACGCCCATTTCAGGGCTTAACCATGCGTCTCGCGCGGGCTTATATAGACGCGTCAAAACGTCGTTTTTAGGAGTTATTGGACGGCCATTCAAATTTAGGCATGGCATTTGCTCTGTCAATTCAAAGCCTCTCTCCGTGAAGGATGAAGAGCGCAATAACAAGAGCCTCGCCTGAGGCCATCACCCGCTTTGTGTGAGGAGATACTGTGATGACGTCGTTCAACTCCGGGGCTCAACCCCAGAACCGTACGCCTCAATCCATCGGCTTTTTGCTGCTGGACAATTTCACGCTGATTTCCCTGGCATCCGCAGTCGAACCCCTGCGCATGGCCAACCAGCTGTCCGGTCGCGAGTTGTATCGCTGGACAACCCTGAGTGTCGACGGCAACCAAGTGTGGGCCAGCGACGGGCTGCAAATCACTCCCGATGCCTCCATGCACAAAGCCCCGGCCCTGGACACCGTGATCGTGTGCGGCGGCGTGGGTATCCAACGTACCGTCACCCGTGAACACGTGTCGTGGCTGCAGAGCCAGGCGCGCCAGTCGCGTCGCCTGGGCGCCGTGTGCACCGGCAGCTGGGCCCTGGCCTGCGCGGGTCTGCTCGATGGTTTCGATTGCAGCGTGCACTGGGAATGCCTGGCCTCGATGCAGGAAGCCTTCCCCCGCGTGGCCATGAGCACACGCCTGTTCACCCTCGACCGCAATCGCTTCACCAGCTCCGGCGGCACCGCGCCGCTGGACATGATGCTGCACCTGATCAGCCGCGATCACGGGCGTGAACTGTCGGCCGCGATCTCCGAGATGTTTGTGTACGAACGCATCCGCAACGAGCAGGATCACCAGCGCGTACCGCTCAAGCACATGCTCGGTACCAACCAGCCGAAGCTGCAGGAAATCGTCGCGTTGATGGAGGCCAATCTGGAAGAGCCGATCGACCTGGATGAGTTGGCGGTGTACGTCGCCGTATCGCGGCGCCAGCTGGAGCGGCTGTTCCAGAAGTACCTGCACTGCTCGCCGTCGCGTTACTACCTGAAGTTGCGCTTGATCCGTGCGCGGCAGTTGCTCAAGCAAACGCCGATGTCGATCATCGAAGTGGCGTCGGTGTGTGGGTTTGTCTCCACGCCGCACTTCTCCAAGTGCTACCGCGAATACTTCGGCATTCCACCACGGGATGAACGTGTGGGCTCCAACACGACCCAACAGGTGGCGATGATGCCGATTCCACCGGCCTTGGTGCTGTCACCGTTGTCGGGGCCGATGTCGGCGTTGAGCCAGGCGCGCAATGAGTCGACGTTTGCCAGCGTAAGGCTCTAGACCCAGGCGCCTGCATTCGCGAGCAAGCCCGCTCCCACATTCAACTGCATTCCAGGGTTGGAACTCGGTCGAATGTGGGAGCGGGCTTGCTCGCGAATGCGGTTCATCAGGCCCCGGAGTTCTGCTTGAACTGCATCAGGGCCGGGAGCAACTGCTTATCGATCGCCTGGCGCACCGCCGGCAAGATCGTCGCGCTGCCGGTGTACATCTGCTCCACCATCCCCTTCAGTGCCTTGGCCCGCGCCTCGCTCAAGCCACGCACCGCACACTCGCAGGCCTGCTCGGCGGTAGAGCCGCTGGAGACTTCAAAACCCAGTGAGCGCAACTGGCCCAGCAGGTCATCCTGGTCAATCAAATCCGCATGCATCATGACGTTTATCCTGGTGAAGGGAACGGGTTTGACCTCGATTCTGGTAGCCACTCAAGGGGTCGGCAAGGGCAGATTGCACGAATGGCTCAGATGGCTATGAGCATGTCGTTTTCGGGCCATTTGCCGACGGCACTAATGGGCACACTGGGTTCAAGCAAGCAGCTTGACGGTTTGGTCACCCTCGGGATGTACAGCTCACACAAAACCTTCTGCCTCGATCTCGTCACGGCTTGATCGGGGCTTTTTTTATGCCGATGACCCGGCCGAGCAGGGCAGGGCGCGGTAAGTCGGCCTGCTCCAGGCAGATCGCCGAAAGGCGTTGCAGCGTGGCCTCGCTAAACGCTGTCGCATGGGGCCCTTTGAGGTCGACGTGCAGCAGCATCTGTTCGTTGCCCGCCAGCTCCTTATCGCCGCCGACCGGATGCAGGCTGTGGTAGAGATGCAGGCGCTTGGTGTCATGGGCGATGAGTTGGGTATGCACCTCGACGTCGGCGCCGAGTTTCACTTCGTGCAGGTAGTTCAGGTGCAACTCCAGGGTGAACAGCGAGTGGCCGCTGGCTTCGCGGTGGGTGCTGTCCAGGCCGAGGCTGTCCATCAGCGCGTCGGTGGCGTAGCTGAAAATCAGCAGGTAGAACGCGTCGCGCAGGTGGCCGTTGTAGTCCACCCAGTCGGGTTGGATTTGCGTCGTATAAGTGGTTAATGCAGGCATGGCATGTACTCGGTCAAAAAATGTGGGAGCGGGCTTGCTCGCGAATGCGGTGAGTCAGAAAAATTTAAGTGACTGACACTCCGCTTTCGCGAGCAAGCCCGCTCCCACAGGGGTTATTCAGCGAAGCTCATGCCGTGTTTGGCCTTGGTGGTTTTTACCGCTTCCAGCACCGCCAACAGGCAATCATCACGATAGCGCTCCAGCGCCGAAATGCTGTGTGTGCCCAACTGATCGCGGGTGCCCTCCACCACATCGTCGATCAACTTGTCGGTCAGCTCCGGTGCCGGCAGGTAGGTCCACGGCAGCTGTAGCGCCGGTCCGAACTGCGCCATGAAATGCCGCATGCCGGCGTCGCCACCCGCGAGGGTGTAGGTGAGGAACGTGCCCATGAACGACCAACGCAGCCCCGCGCCAAAACGGATCGCATCGTCGATCTCGCCAGTGGTCGCCACGCCGTCGTTGACCAGGTGCAGCGCCTCACGCCAGAGCGCTTCAAGCAGGCGGTCGGCAATAAAGCCAGGGACTTCCTTGCGCACATGCAACGGGCGCATGCCGAGGGATTCATACACCTTGATCGCGGCCTGGATCGCTTGCGGCGCGGTGTTTTTGCCACCGACCACTTCCACCAGCGGCAGCAGATACACCGGGTTGAACGGATGGCCGACCACGCAGCGTTGCGGGTGTGTGGCGCGCTCGTAGAACTCACTCGGCAACAGACCGGACGTACTCGAACCGATCAGCGCATTGGGCTTGGCGGCGGCGCTGATCTTGCTGTGCAATTCGAGCTTCAACTCCAGGCGTTCGGGGGCGCTCTCCTGGATGAAATCGGCGTCTTTTACGCAGGCTTCGATGGTGTCGACAAAGCGCAGGCGATCCTGTGATGCACCGGGTGCCAGGCCTTGTTTCTCCAGGGCGCCCCAGGCGTTGGCGACGCGTTTGCGCAGGGCGGCTTCAGCGCCGGGCGCGGGGTCCCAGGCGACCACATCCAGGCCATGGGCGAGGGCGCGGGACACCCAGCCGCTGCCGATGACACCGCTGCCCAGGGCGGCGAAGGTTTTGATTTCGGTGATAAAGCTCATTGGCGACATTCCTGAAGAGTTCGGTGATCCATTGTGGGAGCGGGCTTGCTCGCGAATGCGCAGTGTCAGTCGCTCTATCCGGTACTGAGCCACCGCATTCGCGAGCAAGCCCGCTCCCACATTTTTGATTCGGTTTCGGGCAGGGGGTTAGCCGCGTCGGGTCAGGCCCATCTTCACGCGACCTTCCGCCGGGGTCAGAACCCGTGCACCAAG
Source organism: Pseudomonas sp. FP2335 (assembly GCF_030687535.1). NCBI lineage: Bacteria > Pseudomonadati > Pseudomonadota > Gammaproteobacteria > Pseudomonadales > Pseudomonadaceae > Pseudomonas > Pseudomonas sp. FP2335. The sequence goes on along the minus strand of NZ_CP117437.1, from coordinate 5,542,142 downwards.
CCGGCTGAGAATTTCACTCGCCCGCTCCACCAACTGGCCGTTAGTGGCGAGCACGCCCTTGTCCAGCCACAGGTTGTCTTCCAACCCCACCCGCACATTGCCGCCCAGCAGCACCGCTTGCGCCGCCATCGGCATTTGCATGCGGCCGATGCCGAAGCCGGCCCACACGGCGTCGGCGGGCAGGTTGTCGACCATGGCTTTCATGGTGGTGGTGTCGGCCGGTGCGCCCCACGGGATGCCCAGGCACAGTTGGAACAACGGGTTGTCGAGCAGGCCTTCCTTGATCATCTGCTTGGCGAACCACAGGTGGCCGGTGTCGAAAATCTCCAGCTCGGCCTTGACCCCCAACTCCTGGATACGCTTGGCGCCCGCGCGCAGTTGCGCCGGGGTGGATACGTAAATGGTGTCGCCATCCCCAAAGTTCAGCGTGCCGCAGTCCAGGGTGCAAATTTCCGGCAGCAGTTCCTCCACATGCGCCAGGCGGGTCAACGGGCCGACCAGGTCGGTATTGGGGCCGAACGCCATCGGGTTCTCGCCCGCACCGATCTCCAGGTCGCCGCCCATGCCGGCGGTGAGGTTGACGATGATGTCGATGTCGGCCTCGCGGATGCGCTCCATCACTTCGCGGTACAAGGCGACGTCGCGGCTGAACTTGCCGGTCTCGGGGTCGCGCACATGGCAGTGCACTACGGTGGCGCCGGCCTTGGCGGCTTCCACGGCGGCGGCGGCGATCTGTTTGGGAGTGACCGGCACGTGGGGGCTGCGGCTGGTCGTGTCGCCAGCACCGGTGAGTGCGCAGGTGATGATGACGTCGTGGTTCATGAGGCGGTTCCTTACAGGCGTGGTGATGCCGTTCGCGGTCGGGAGTGACCGCGAAACGGTGGTTGGAAATGGCTTATTTGCTGGACAGTTGCAGGTTGGCCGCAGCCGGCTTGCCGTCGAAAGTGGTCACGCCTTCGAGCCAGCGCGCCTGGTCCTGGGGGTGATCCTTGAGCCACTGCCTGGCGGACTCGATGGCGTCCTTGTGATCCAGCAGGGGCTGCATCATCCGGCTCTCGTCGGCAGCGGTGAAGGTCAGGTTGGTCAGCAACTTGTGCACGTTGGGGCACTGTTCGGCGTAGGTCGGCGCGGTGACGGTCCATACCGTGGCCATGCCTTCGTTCGGGCCCAGGGCGTCGTCGCTGCCGGTGAGGTAGGTCATGGCGACGTTGACGTTCATGGGGTGCGGCGCCCAGCCGAAGAACACCACGGCTTCCTTGCGGCGCACCGCACGGTCGACGGCGGCGAGCATGCCGGCCTCGCTGGATTCGACCAGCTGGAACTTGCCCAGGCCGAACTGGTTCTTGGCGATCATTGCCTTGATCTGGGTATTGGCGCCCGAGCCTGGCTCAATGCCGTAGATCTTGCCGCCCAGTTCTTTCTCGAACCTGGCGATGTCGGCGAAGGTTTTCAAGCCCTTGTCCGCCAGGTAAGTCGGCACGGCGAGGGTGGCACGCGCATCTTCCAGGCTCGGCTTGTCGAGGACCTTGACTTGCTTGGCGTCGACGAACGGCGTGATGGTCTGGGTCATCAGCGGGTTCCAGTAGCCGAGGAACAGGTCCAGGCGCTGGTCGCGGATGCCGGCGAAGATGATTTGCTGGGAGGCGCTGGTCTGTTTGGTCTTGTAGCCGAGGCCGTCGAGCAACACTTGGGTCATGGCGCTGGTGGCGATGACGTCGGTCCAGTTCACCACGCCCATGCGCACGTTCTGGCAGGACGCCGCGTCGGCCGCCATCGCGTTGGTACTCAAGAGTGCGCTGGCGCTGAGTGCGAACATCAGTCGTTTCATGGTGGTTCCCTCGGCAGGTCGTTATTGTGGGGGCCGGTGTCTTTGTGCACCGTGCAGCCAAGGTACGCAGCTTGCGCGGCGGTAAAACGCACGGCGGCGACCGACTCTTGCACTGCAGCGACCTGCCCCCTTGAAACCACCCGCGAACGGGAGTATCACAGTGCCACGCTGGCCGTCCGACGAGAGCGCCACCATGTCCCAGGATGTCTATTTTTTGCTGATGCCGGGCTTCTCGGCCATCGGCTTTATCTCCGCGCTGGAACCGCTGCGGGTGGCCAATCGCTTTCGTGGCGAGCTGTACCGCTGGCACGTGCTGAGCGCCGATGGCGGCGCGGTGTTGGCGAGCAATGGCATGTCGGTCAATGCCGACGCGGCGCTCGAGCCGCTGAAGAAAGGCGCGACATTATTGGTTGTCGCTGGCTTCGAGCCTTTGCAGTTCGCCACGCCCGCGCTGGAGCACTGGTTGCGCCGCCTCGACCACGAGGGCGTAACCCTTGGCGCCATCGACACCGGCGCTTGTGTGCTGGCTGAGGCGGGCCTGCTCGATGGGCACCGCCTGACCCTGCACTGGGAAGCCATCGACGCTTTCAAGGAATCGTATCCGCACCTGACCGTGACCCAGGAACTGTTCGAGATCGACCGTCGCCGCATCACCTGCGCCGGCGGCACCGCGTCCATCGACCTGATGCTCGACCTGATTGCCCAGGCCCATGGTCCCGACCTGGCGATCCAGGTTTCCGAGCAATTCGTGCTGGGCCGCATCCGCCCACGCAAAGACCACCAGCGCATGCAGATCGCCACGCGCTACGGCATCAACAACAAGAAACTGGTGCAAGTGATCGGCGAGATGGAACAGCACACCGAGCCACCGCTGAGCACATTGGCCCTGGCCGAGGCGATCAAGGTCACTCGGCGCCAGCTGGAGCGCCTGTTTCGTTTGCACCTGAATGACACCCCGAGCAATTTCTACCTCGGCCTGCGCCTGGAAAAGGCCCGGCAACTGCTGCGCCAGAGCGACATGAGCGTGCTGGAAGTGAGTATTGCGTGCGGGTTTGAATCGCCGTCGTATTTCACCCGCAGTTACCGCGCGCGGTTTGCCAAGTGCCCACGGGAGGATCGGCGACGGGAGGTGGTTTGATCATTTTTTAGCCAATTATAGTGGCGACTATAAATTATAGTTGCCGCCATAATTGGGTATAAAACTTAATTTCAGAGCTGCACCGAGTATCAGTGTGGCTTATTTCTTAAGCAGGGCCGAGCAGGCGGCTTTGTAGGCTTCGTGCTGGTACTTGTTGAGCGTCGCGGGCAGATCAAAATTGTGCTTCTTGTTCTGCGCATTAATAGTCTGTGGCGACAACAACGTCACCTCCGCACCGTCGAGCAACTGAAACACCCCTTCAATCTTGAACGTGGTCGGCCCGCCGGCAAATTCACCCTTCTTGCTGCGCTTCTTGATCGCGATGCGCTCGATGCCATTGGCCTGCACAAACGCCTTCACTTGCGCGGCGAAGGCTTTGACGTTGGCGGCTTCGTCGTCGTCTTCCAGGGCGATCTTCTTGGTGGCCAGGGCGACGTGGCTCAGCACTTGGTTGTCCAGGGAGGCGACGGCGATGATGGCTTCGCTGCCTTTGATTTCGATGCCGCAAGTCTTCATGAATAGCCTTGTTTCAAACGGAAAGTGCCGGGGATTGTCGCTTATTCCTGCCCAATCGACTCCAAAAACTCCGACCGCTCGTCACTCATGCGCGCCAGGCAGTCATTCACTGCAATCGCATAGGCCTTGGTGCCCGTTACCGCCGGGAAGGTGTCCACGGCGCAATCGGCATCCCGCAGTTTTTCCCACTTCTGCTGGGCATCCTTCAGACGAGCGGTAATGTCTGCCAGCTTGGTTTTGTCGCTGCCGTAGGTCGCCGCCATGCGTTCCAGCAGGCCCTGGTAGTTATCCTTGAGCAGTTGCTCGGCGGTGGTTTTGTTGTAGGTAGCGCATTCCAGGGTTTGTTTGTCGTTTTCGATGCCATCGCACGGGGTGCTGTCGGTGTCTTCGGCCGCGTGGACGCCGGTTGCGATGAGTGCCAAAGCCAGGAAAATCGATTTCATTGCGCCGTCTCATATCAGGTGTGCGGGAATTCTGGCCCAAGAGTAGGACAAAGAACAGTCGTCAGTCAGGCCTCTGTTCTTAGCCTTTGTCGTGGATTGACGCTTTCGGCAATTCCCCTGTCGTTTTTGCACCCGGCTCTGTCGGCCCCTGGGCATATGCTGGCCCCAAAGCGCCGGCAGACGATTCGGCGCATGAATCGCCAATAAGGGGACGCCTGATGAGCCCAGCCGAATTGCACGCCGACAGCATCGTTATCGACGGGCTGATTATTGCCAAGTGGAACCGCGACCTGTTCGAGGACATGCGCAAAGGCGGCCTCACCGCCGCCAACTGCACCGTGTCGGTGTGGGAAGGGTTCCAGGCCACCATCAATAACATCGTGGCCAGCCAGACCCTGATCCGTGAAAACAGCGACCTGGTGATCCCGGTGAAAACCACCGCCGACATCCGCCGCGCCAAGGAGCAGGGCAAGACCGGCATTATCTTCGGCTTCCAGAATGCCCACGCGTTTGAAGACCAGCTCGGCTACGTCGAGATCTTCAAGCAGCTCGGCGTTGGCGTGGTGCAGATGTGCTACAACACCCAGAACCTCGTCGGCACCGGCTGCTACGAGCGTGATGGCGGCCTGTCGGGTTTTGGTCGTGAGATCGTCGCCGAGATGAACCGCGTCGGCATCATGTGCGACCTGTCCCACGTCGGCTCCAAGACCAGCGAAGAAGTCATCCTCGAATCGAAAAAACCGGTGTGCTACTCCCACTGCCTGCCGTCCGGGCTCAAAGAGCACCCGCGCAACAAGTCCGATGAAGAACTCAAGTTCATTGCCGACCACGGCGGGTTTGTCGGCGTGACCATGTTTGCGCCGTTCCTGGCCAAGGGCATCGATTCGACCATCGACGACTACGCCGAAGCCATCGAATACACCATGAATATCGTCGGCGAAGACGCCATTGGCATCGGCACCGACTTCACCCAGGGCCATGGCCAGGATTTCTTCGAAATGCTGACCCATGACAAGGGCTACGCCCGCCGCCTGACCAGCTTCGGCAAGATCATCAACCCGCTGGGCATCCGCACCGTGGGCGAGTTCCCCAACCTCACCGAAACCCTGCTCAAGCGCGGCCACCCCGAGCGCGTGGTCCGCAAGATCATGGGCGAAAACTGGGTCAACGTCCTCAAGGACGTCTGGGGCGAATAAGCCACCGCCAACACATCTTCTCCCCCGGCCGTCCGCGCCCGGGGGCATTAACAAGAATTTTTCTGGAGTTAAGTTTCCATGGCCAAGATCGCCCCGCAATTGCCAATCGAAGTCGACAGCGAGACCGGTGTCTGGACCTCCGACGCCCTGCCAATGCTGTACGTGCCGCGCCATTTCTTCGTCAACAACCACATCGGTATCGAAGAAGTGCTGGGCGCCGAGGCCTATGCCGAGATCCTCTACAAGGCCGGCTACAAATCCGCCTGGCACTGGTGTGAAAAAGAAGCCGAGTGCCACGGCCTGGAAGGCGTCGCGGTGTTCGAGCACTACATGAAGCGCCTGTCGCAACGCGGCTGGGGCCTGTTCAAGATCCAGGACATCGATCTCGACAAAGGCACCGCCAGCGTCAAGCTGGAACACTCGGCCTTCGTCTACGTGTACGGCAAGGTCGGGCGCAAAGTCGACTACATGTTCACCGGCTGGTTTGCCGGTGCCATGGACCAGATCCTGCAAGCGCGTGGCAGCAAGATCCGCACCGTCGCCGAACAAGTCTACGGAGGCTCCGAAGAGGGCCACGATGATGGCTTGTTCACCGTCAAGCCGTTGTAAGCCGAGGACCGTGCCATGGCTTTCGAAGCAATGTTTGCGCCGATCCAGATCGGCAAACTGACCATCCGCAACCGCGTGCTCAGTACTGCCCACGCCGAGGTGTATGCCACCGACGGCGGGATGACCACCGACCGCTATGTGAAGTATTACGAAGAGAAAGCCAAGGGCGGTATCGGCCTGGCGATCTGCGGCGGCTCCTCCGTGGTGGCGATCGACAGCCCCCAGGAATGGTGGAGCTCGGTGAACCTGTCCACCGACCGTATCATCCCGCACTTCCAGAACCTGGCTGACGCCATGCACAAGCATGGCGCCAAGATCATGATCCAGATTACCCACATGGGCCGTCGCTCGCGTTGGGACGGTTTCAACTGGCCGACCCTGATGTCGCCGTCCGGCGTACGTGAGCCGGTGCACCGTGCCACCTGCAAGACCATCGAGCCGGAAGAAATCTGGCGCGTGATCGGCAACTACGCCCAGGCCGCACGCCGCGCCAAGGCCGGTGGCCTGGACGGTGTGGAACTGTCCGCCGTGCACCAGCACATGATCGACCAGTTCTGGAGCCCGCGCGTCAACAAGCGTACCGACGAATGGGGCGGCACCTTTGAAGGCCGCATGAAGTTCGGCCTGGAAGTGCTGAAGGCCGTGCGCGCCGAGGTCGGTGACGACTTCTGCGTAGGCATGCGCCTGTGCGGTGACGAGTTCCACCCGGACGGCTTGTCCCACGAGGACATGAAGCAGATCGCCAAGTATTACGACGACACCGGCATGCTCGATTTCATCGGCGTGGTGGGTTCGGGCTGCGACACCCACAACACCCTGGCCAACGTGATCCCCAACATGAGCTACCCGCCGGAGCCGTTCCTGCACCTGGCGGCCGGGATCAAGGAAGTGGTGAAGGTCCCGGTGCTGCACGCGCAGAACATCAAGGACCCGAACCAGGCCACCCGCATCCTGGAAGGCGGTTATGTGGACATGGTCGGCATGACCCGTGCACACATCGCCGACCCGCATTTGATCGCCAAGATCAAGATGGGCCAGATCGACCAGATCAAGCAGTGTGTGGGCGCCAACTACTGCATCGACCGCCAGTACCAGGGGCTGGACGTGCTGTGCATCCAGAACGCCGCGACGTCCCGTGAATACATGGGCGTGCCGCACATCATCGAAAAAACCACCGGCGTCAAACGCAAGGTCGTGGTGGTCGGTGCCGGTCCTGCCGGGATGGAAGCCGCGCGCGTGGCGGCCGAACGTGGCCACGACGTGACCCTGCTGGAAAAGAAAGAATTCATCGGCGGGCAAATCACCACCGCGTCCAAAGCCCCGCAACGCGACCAGATCGCCGGCATCACCCGCTGGTATCAGCTGGAGCTGGCGCGTTTGAAAGTCGACCTGCGCCTGGGCGTCGCGGCCGACGCCGACACCATCATGGACCTGCGTCCAGACGTGGTAGTGCTGGCGGTCGGTGGCCATCCGAACGTGGAACAGAACGAACACTGGGGCGCGGCTGAAGGCCTGGTGGTCAGCAGCTGGGACGTGCTCGACGGCAAGGTTGCACCGGGCAAGAACGTGCTGGTCTATGACACTATTTGCGAGTTCACCGGCATGTCGGTGGCGGACTTCCTCGCGGACAAAGGCAGCCAGGTCGAGATCGTCACCGACGACATCAAGCCGGGCGTGGCCATCGGCGGTACGTCGTTCCCGACCTACTACCGCAGCATGTACCCCAAGGAAGTGATCATGACCGGCGACATGATGCTGGAAAAGGTCTACCGCGAGGGCGACAAGCTGGTGGCGGTGCTGGAGAACGAATACACCGGCGCCAAAGAGGAGCGGGTGGTCGATCAGGTCGTCGTCGAGAACGGCGTGCGTCCGGATGAAGCCATCTACTACGCCCTCAAGGAAGGCTCGCGCAACAAGGGCCAGATCGACGTCGAAGCGCTGTTCGCGATCAAACCGCAACCGTGCCTGAGCGAGACGGGCGATGGGTACTTGCTGTTCCGCATCGGTGACTGTGTGGCGCAGCGCAATACCCACGCTGCGATCTACGACGCCCTGCGCCTGTGCAAGGATTTCTGACCCAGCCTTGAACCAATGTGTACTCGGTCAAAAATGTGGGAGCGGGCTTGCTCGCGAATGCGGTGAATCAGCCACCGAATGCGTCAGCTGACACACCGCATTCGCGAGCAAGCCCGCTCCCACATTTGGGGCCAGTTTCACAGTAGACCTGTGTGGTCTTTGGGAGCTTCACCATGTTGAACACCCTGCTTCCCATTTTATTGTTTGCCGCCCTGGGCCTCGCCGTCCTCGGCGCGCTGCGGCGCGTCATGATGTGGCGCCGTGGCCGCGCGTCCAAAGTCGACCTGCTGGGCGGCCTACTGGCCATGCCCAAGCGCTACATGGTCGATTTGCACCACGTGGTCGCCCGCGACAAATACATCGCCAACACCCACGTCGCCACGGCGCTGGGCTTTGTGCTGTCGGCGTTGCTGGCGATCCTGGTGCACGGTTTCGGCCTGCACAACCGCATCCTTGGCTATGCCTTGCTGCTTGCCTCGGTACTGATGTTTGTCGGCGCCACCTTTGTCTACCTGCGTCGGCGCAACCCGCCGGCACGCCTGTCGAAAGGCCCGTGGATGCGCCTGCCGAAAAGCCTGATGGCGTTCTCGGTGAGCTTCTTCCTGGTGACCCTGCCAGTGGCCGGGATTCTGCCGGCGGACTTCGGCGGCTGGCTGCTCGCCGCGCTGCTCAGCGTAGGTGTGTTGTGGGGCGTGTCCGAAATGTTCTTCGGCATGACCTGGGGCGGCCCGATGAAACACGCCTTCGCCGGTGCCCTGCACCTGGCCTGGCACCGTCGCGCCGAACGTTTCGGCGGCGGCCGTTCCACTGGCCTGAAGCCGCTGGACCTGAGCGACAAATCCGCGCCCCTGGGCGTGGAAAAACCCAAGGATTTCACCTGGAACCAACTGCTCGGTTTCGACGCCTGCGTGCAGTGTGGCAAGTGCGAAGCCGCGTGCCCGGCGTTCGCCGCCGGGCAGCCGCTGAACCCGAAAAAGCTGATCCAGGACATGGTGGTCGGCCTGGCCGGTGGCACCGATGCCAAGTTCGCCGGGAGCCCGTACCCAGGCAAAGCCATCGGTGAACACAGCGGCAACCCACATCAGCCGATCGTCAATGGCCTGGTGGACGCCGAGACCCTGTGGTCGTGCACCACCTGCCGCGCCTGTGTGGAAGAGTGCCCGATGATGATCGAGCACGTGGACGCCATCGTCGACATGCGCCGCCACCTCACCCTGGAAAAGGGCGCCACGCCGAACAAGGGCGCCGAAGTCCTCGAAAACCTGATCGCCACCGACAACCCTGGCGGCTTCGCACCGGGGGGGCGCTTGAATTGGGCGGCGGATCTGAACCTGCCGTTGCTCAGCGACAAAGGCAGTGCCGACGTGCTGTTCTGGGTCGGCGACGGGGCCTTCGACATGCGCAACCAACGCACCCTGCGTGCGTTCGTCAAAGTGCTCAAGGCCGCCAATGTCGACTTCGCCGTACTTGGCCTCGAAGAGCGCGACAGCGGTGATGTGGCCCGACGCCTGGGCGATGAAGCCACCTTCCAACTGCTGGCCTCGCGCAATATCCAGACCCTGGCCAAGTACAGCTTCAAGCGCATCGTTACTTGCGATCCGCACAGTTTTCACGTGCTGAAAAACGAGTACGGCTCCTTCAACGGCCACTACCTCGTGCAGCACCACAGCACCTTCATGGCCGAGCTGATCGGCGAAGGCGCGCTGAACCTGGGCCAGCACAAAGGCAACAGCGTGACCTATCACGACCCGTGCTACCTGGGCCGCTACAACGGCGAGTACGAGGCACCGCGCCAAGTGCTGCGTGCGCTGGGCATCGAGGTCAAGGAGATGCAACGCTCGGGCTTCCGTTCCCGCTGCTGCGGCGGTGGTGGCGGCGCGCCGATCACCGACATTCCCGGCAAGCAACGTATCCCCGATATGCGCATGGAAGACATCCGCGAAACCGGCGCCGAACTGGTGGCCGTGGGTTGTCCACAGTGCACGGCGATGCTCGAAGGCGTGGTTGAACCGCGGCCGTTGATCAAGGACATCGCCGAGCTGGTGGCCGACGCATTGCTTGAAGACGCCGCACCGAGCAAAGCCCCTTTAAAGCGTGAACCTGCGGAGGTGCACTGATGAGCGACATTATCCGCCGCGACCCCCGTGCCGAATGGATCGCCCGCAACCGTCTGCACCCGCTGCACGCAGCGATGCAGCCCGTACAACATAGCTGGATGGGGCCTAACGGCATCGTCCGCAAGAACGTGCATGGCGTCGGTTTTATCGGCCCCAACGGCATCAAGCGCATCGACCGCAGCGGCGCCCAGCAGGGCGGCGCGGCCAAACGCACGGCGGCAGTGCAAGTGCAGTTGCCGCTGCATCAGGTGGCGGCGCCGGCGTTCTACATCAACGTGGTGCCGGACATGGTCGGTGGCCGCCTGAGCAGCCACGACCGCGACCTGCTCGGCCTCGCCCGGCAACTCGCCGGCAGCGACGGCGCAGTGCTGGCGGTGGTGTTTGGCGAGCATAAGGAAAACACGTTTGCCACTGCGGGCGTGGATCGCCTGCTGGTGCTGGAAGGCCACGAGTTCGACGGTTATTCACCGGAGCAACGCGTGCAAGGTTTGCGGGCTGTGGATAACCAGTTCAACCCGCGTCACTGGCTGCTGCCGGACAGCCGCAGTGGCGGTGGGGAACTGGGACGACGGTTTGCCGCCAGCCTCAAGGAGCGTCCGGCCACACGGGTGTGGCAGATCAAGGGCGACGAGTGCATCGGCCGTGCCGGCGCGGGCCAGGAAGACCTGGCCCGGCCACTGCCGCGCCTGATCCTGGCTGCCGTGGAATGCGCTGAACCCGTCAGCGAAACCCGGCACGAAGTGCTGCCCGTGGAGTTATCCACAACCCTGGCGCGCAGCCTGCCGCGTATCGAGGACCTCGGCGCGGTGGCCGTGGACCCGGCAGCGATTCCGATGGCCGAGGCGGAGTTCATTTTCTCCGGCGGCAATGGCGTTAAGGACTGGGCGCTGTTCCACCAGACTGCCGCCGCACTGGGTGCCACCGAAGGCGCTTCGCGGGTGGCAGTGGACGATGGCTTCATGGGCCGTGATCGCCAGGTCGGCGCCAGCGGCACCTGGGTCACCGCCCGGGTCTACGTGGCCGTGGGGATTTCCGGGGCGATCCAGCACCTGCAAGGCATCGGCGCCTGCGACAAGGTGGTGGCGATCAACCTCGATCCGAGCTGCGACATGATCAAGCGTGCCGACCTGTCGGTGATCGGCGAAAGTGCCGCGATCCTGCAAGCCTTGATCGCTGCAGTCGAGACCTACCGCAACGGCGCCAAGCGCGATGCCGCTTAAGGACATGACCATGACCACGAATGTAATCAGCCTGGTGTCCATCGGCGCCCACCCAACCTCCGGGCGCCCGCGCCGCGCCGAGCAGGACGCGCGCGCGGTGGAGCTGGGCCTGCAACTGGCTGGGGATACATTGCAGGTGCTGCATGCCGGCAACATCGCCGAGCCGACCTTGCGCAGTTATTTGGGCATGGGCTTGCCGCAACTGCATGTGCTGGAACAACCGGCGGGCAGCGATGCCTTGCCTGTGCTCAGTGAATACTTGCGCGATGCCGGTGCCCACGTGGTGCTCGCCGGCAGCCAGGCGGAAACCGGCGAAGGTTCGGGCATGTTGCCGTTCCTGCTCGCCGAGCAACTGGGCTGGCCGCTGATTGTCGGGTTGGCGCAAGTGGAGTCCATCGACGGCGGCGTGGCCCATGTGCTGCAAGCCTTGCCTCGCGGCCAGCGGCGGCGCTTGAAGGTGCGCCTGCCGTTTTTGGCCACGGTGGACAACGCCGCGCCCAAGCCCCGGCAAAGTGCCTACGGCCCGGCGCAACGTGGTGAGTTAGCGGCGCATGAGGTTGAGGTGGCAGAAGACGAACTGTTCAACGCCGCAGTGCTGCAACCGGCCAAGCCACGGCCCAAGCGTTTGAAGGTGATCAAGGCCAAGAGCGGTGCCGACCGGATGAAAGCCGCGACGGCCAAGGCCAGTGGCGGTGGTGGGCAAGTGCTCAAGGGTGTGAGCGCGGAGGAGGGCGCCCAGGCGATCCTCAAGTTGTTGGTGGAAGAGGGTGTAGTCCGCTAACTAGAGAACCCTGCAAAACCATGTGGGAGCTGGCTCGCCTGCGATAGCGGTCCATCAGCTAAGGCTGTACAAGCTGACCCGCCGCCATCGCAGGCAAGCCAGCTCCCACAATTGATTTTCATTGTGCCTGTGGGGCTTGAGGTGTCGGCACCGGCGCTGGCTTGGGCAGCAATTCCGGCAACGGCGGCGGCAACGGTGCCCAGTTGGCATTCGGTTGCTGCATCGGTGGCGGTATCGAGGGCGTCGGATCGCCACCGGTAGGCTTGAGCGTCATCTTCTCGGTGGTGTCGCGCAGAATCATGCCCTCCGTCGAACTGCGCGCCTCGGTGCCGCTGTGGAAGGTGCTGATCTGGGAAATCGGCAGGTCGAGGTTGCGTTCGATCCTGGGAGTCAGCAGCAGGATGATCTCGGTTTTCTGCTGGGTACTCTGATTGGTGCCAAACAGCTTTTTGCCGATCCATGGGATCTGGCTCAACCACGGCAAGCCCGAGCCGTCATCGACGTCGGCGGTGCGGATCAGCCCTGAGACCACCTGGGTTTCATTGTTGCGCGCCGTGAGCAAGGTTCTGGTCGAGCGCGAACCCAATTCAAAAGTGGCAGGCACATTTTCCGAGCCAGCAATGCGCTTGGTGATATGGCTCATCTCCACATCCACTTCCAGGTTCACCTCATCGCTGAGGCTGATATTGGGCTTGACCCTGATCTGCAGTCCCACGTCCTGGTACGCCACGGATGAGGTGGTGACCAGGTTGGCCGTCGTGGTGGTGACCACGGGGATCTTGTCGCCGATATTGACCTGGGCCTCTTCGCGATTGCGCACCCGTACCCGAGGGTTGGCCAGGGTCACGGTGTTGCCGCTGCGTTGCAGCATATTGATGCGGGCCGAGGTGCTGCCTGAGTCCAGCAGGATGTTATCGCCATTGATCCCGCGCAGTGCACTCAGCGGCACACCCGCGAGCCCCGCGGGTACGTTGGCCAGGTTGCCCACCGACAAGCCGAGACTCTCCGGGTACTGGATGCCCAGATTCAGTTCATCCGTCAGGCTGACCTCCAGCACCTGAATGTCGATAGTGACCTCCGATTGCGCAATGTCGATGGCCTCGACCATCTTCTCCACCGCACTCAACGTATCCAGCCCATCGCGCACAATCACCGCATTCAGGCGCTCGTCCACCAGCACTTCCTTGGGTTTGAGCACTTGCTTGATCTCGGCGGCGACGATCTTTGCGTCACCATGGCTGAGGTAAAAGGTGCGCACGGCCAGCTCACGGTATTCACGCTCTTTGTCGGGGCGCTTGGGGTACACGAGGATCGTATTGTTGTTGAGGATTTTCTTGTCCAGGCCCTGGGTCGCGAGCAGCAGGTTCAGCGCATCTTCGGCGGTGGTGCGGCTGGCGCTCATGCTCGCCGAGGCGCTGGGATTGACGTCTTTGTCGATGACGAAATTGACCCCCGACAGCCGCGCTATCGTCTCGAAGATCGTGCTCAGGCTCTGGGCGCTGAACTCCAGGCTCAGGGGTTTGCGCATGGCTTCGGACAGGTCGGCGCTCAGGTAGTCGGCACTCACCAACTCGCGGGTCAGGGCGTTGCGAAAATCCAGGGCCTCTCGGTAGTTGGGTTTTTGCGCAATGATCTGGCGCACCAGATTGAGCGCTTCGACCGGGTTGGCGCGTTTCATTTCATAGGCCCGCGCCAGTTGCGGGCGCAGTTGTTTCATCGCCTCGATGCTCTGGATTTCCTGGCGGGCGCCGAGGTTGCCGGGGTCGTACTTGAGGATGATTTGCAGCGCGCGAATGGCGGCCGCGTCGTCGCCGCGCACCAGTGCGGCGCTGGCTTCGCGGCTGTATTGGGCGACCAGCAACTCCAGCTTGCTGAATTGGGCGGTGCGCAATTTCACATCGTCGGGCGCCTGTTTGGCTTCGGCTTGCAGCACTTCGACCGAGCGCACGATGTCGCCTTGCTGGCGCAGTTCGTCACTGTGCTTGATCGCTCGATCGGTCTCGCAGCCGGTAAGCAATATCAGCACCAGGCCCAGGGGAATCGATGTACGCATCCACATGATCATTCCCCTTCATCAGTGAGTATCCAGGCGCAAGGTGCTGACATGCTTGAGCGGTATGTAGGTCAGCACCACGAGCGTGTCGGTGAGTTTGTCCAGCCGGTAGTGCGCGTCGAGCATCTTGCCGGGCACGATACGTCCCGGTACGGAGCAGCGGTTGCACAGGGTGTATTGGCTGCCGTTGCCTTGCAGCACGACGATTTTCGCTTGGTTCTCGTAGCGCCATTGCGCACTGACAGTGAATGGCAGCGGCGGCGGTTTGGGCGGCGAGTTATCCACAGGTATCGGCGGTGGCGGCGGGGGTGTCCAGGTTTGCGCGGGGAACAGCTCGACCATGGCCGCCGGTGCGTGCACGGGCTGGGGTGCCGGTGCGGCGGCCACCGGCTTGGCGGCCACTGCCGTGGGGGCGCTGACCGGACTGTCCGGCGTGTCCTGCCAGAACAGCCAGGCGCAGCCGATGACGGTGAGCAGCAACAGCACGCGTAGATAGAGAGGCAGCTTCATTGCGTCACCCCCAGCAGGCTGATCTTGAGGTTGATGTTCAGCCGGCTGCTGATGATCTCCTTGCGTTCCAGCATGAGGTTTTCAATGCGCACTGCCGGCTGTTGCGCGATGTCCACCAAAGCCTCGCGCAGCAGGCTGTAGGGCCCGACCAACGGGATTTCCACGTCCAGGCGTTGCAGCCCGGTGTCGCCGGGGGCGGAGTAGGCCAGGGTGGTTTGCTCGATCACGAAGCCGCGTTGGGTGAGGGAGCCCAGCAGCTGTTCCAGGCGCAGCGCAAAGTCGTCGGCACTGGGCATTTTTTCGACGGCCGCAGGCTCCGTGACTTGCACGTCCTGGGGCCGTTCGGCGATGCCGGCCTCCAGTTCCTGGCGGCGCTGGCGGTCGACGATGCCCGCCGGTTGAATCACCGTGACTTCGACCACCAGTGCAGTCGCCATCACGGCCAATGCCAGCAGCCCCCAGGAGCCCAGACGCCGTTGCCATTGCATGAGGTGCCAGCGCACGCGCGGCAGGTGACGAGTCAACGCGTCCATGGGCGATTACCCCGCGCCCACGGCGATCTTGACCTGCACCGGGTGTTGCGGGTCATTGGTCTTGAGGGTGCTTTGTTGCAGGTTCACATGCAGCCGCGGCTGGGCCTTGAGCCGTTCGACAAAGCGGAACGCATCGCCCAGCCGCCTGGCCTCCAGCTCCATGTGCAACAGCTGGGTCTGGGTGTTGACCTCGACCCGGGTCAGGGCCACGTCGGGGGACCAGGCTTGCGCCACGGCGTCGATCAGCGCGAAGGGTGTCGCCGCTTGCTTGGATAGCGCTGCCAGCTGTTGTTTCTGCCGGGGCGACAGGCGACTCGCAGCCTGGATCAATTGCTCCTGGCGTCGCGTCAGCTCGATGAACTGCTGCTCCCGTGCATCGGTCTGGCGTTGCTGGTGGTCCATGCGCTGCCAGTGCAACCAGGTGTTGAGCAGCACTCCCAGCGTGAGCAGCCACAGCATGGCGACCAGCGGCCGATGGACGCCGTCGGGGCGTTGCAAGTCCACCGCTGGCGCCTGCGGCGTGCGCAGGGTGTGCCAGGCGCTGGCGAGCCGGGATTTCATGTGGACGATTCCTCCAGCCACGGATGCAAGGGCCCCAGCCAGGGCGAGACAGGGCGATTGGCGACGATCAGCGTGGTCGTCGCCTGTTGCTGTGCCAGCAGGTCGGCGGTGAACAGGTTGTCGCTCAAGTGGCTGTCGGGGCGGGTGGGCAGCACGCACACCTGGGACGGCGCGCCGCTGTGTCGATACAGGCAACTGAGGCCGCTGGCTTCGGGGACGGCCAGCACGCAGTCTTCGGGCAGGTATCGCCAGTAACGCTGGGCCACGGCCGTGAGCAGCGGTGTGCAGCTCACCAGAGGCAGGTGCGCCAGCTTGAACAGCTCGCGGATGTCTTGCAGCAGGTCCCGTGGCAGGGCCACCGCCAGGCGATCGCGGCCGAAGCTACTGTTGGCGACCTGGACCTGCCAGTGTTCGCTGTCGATACCGGCCTGTTGGCTGAACGTGGCTTCGGCGAAGCCCTGCCAGTCAGTGTGGCGATGCAGGTCGTCTTGCCACGGCAGCATCAGGTAATGCACGTGGGGAAACCCCAGCAGCACGCTGGCCCGGTCCAGAAAGCGCACGCGACCGCGCGGCGCCTGTGCGAGCAGTTCGGCGCAGGCGGCCAAGGGTTCGCCGGCCTGTTCCGCGCGCCATACCGTTGCACCGCGCCAGCGCGGGCGCGCAGCCCAGACGGCGCCGCTGCTGTGCAGCCACACCACATGCTCAATGAAAGGGAAGGACACGGAGGATCTCCTTGATCGTGGTGTGGCCCTGGGCGGCATGGGCCAGGCCGATCTCACGCATGAACACATGGCCAGTCTCACGCGCCAGCTCGCGCAAGGTGGCTGCCGAGCTGCGGTTGAGCAGGCCCTCCTTGATGCTGTCGTTCAGCGTGAGCACTTCCGCCAGGGCGAGCCGTCCGCGATAACCCGTGTGACGACAGGCGTCGCAGCCTTTGCCCGCGCGGTAGTGGCCGTGTTTGAGTTGGTCATCGGCAAGCTGGACGAGGCGGGCGCTGTCGGCGTCGGGTTCGGCATTCACCGCACAATCCGGACACACCCGCCGCACCAGCCGCTGCGCGACCACACCGTTGAGGGCTTCGACGAAGCTGGCCGGGTCCACGTCCATGTAGGTAAAGCGTTCAAGCACGCTGAACGCGCTGTTGGCGTGCACCGAGGACATCACCAGATGCCCGGTGAGTGCCGCTTGCACCGCGATGCCGGCGGTTTCGCCATCGCGGATTTCCCCGACCAGAATGGTGTCGGGGTCATGGCGCAGGATAGAGCGCAGACCGCGGGCGAAGGTCAGCCCCTTTTTGTCATTCACCGGAATCTGCAGCACACCGGGTAGTTCGTATTCCACCGGATCTTCGATGGTGATGATTTTTTTCTCGCCGGTGTTGATCTCCGACAGGGTCGCGTACAGCGTGGTGGATTTGCCGCTGCCGGTGGGCCCGGTCACCAGCAGCATGCCGTAGGGCTCGCTGGCCAGCAGGCGGATGCGGGCGATGGTGTCGGCGGCGAGGCCGAGGCTTTCCAGGCTCAGGGATTCACCGCGCTGGGACTTGTCGAGAATCCGCAGCACCGCGCCTTCGCCATGGATGCTGGGCATGATCGACGCACGAAAATCCACCTCACGGCCTTGGATCTTCATCTTGAATCGCCCGTCCTGGGGCACCCGGCGCTCGCCGATGTCCAGTTCCGACAGGACCTTGATCCGCGACAGCGCCTGCTCGGCCATGTCCAGGCCGTTGGCCTTGCCCATCGCTTGCAGCACACCATCGATGCGGTATTTGATGTCCAGGCCTTCGGGGTTGGTCTCCAGATGGATGTCGCTGGCGCGGCTTTGCAGCGCATCAAACAACATGGAGTTGATCAGGCGCACCACGGGGTTGTCGTCGCGGGCGATGCTGCTCAGGGAGATTTCCTGGGCGGCCTGGCCGACGCGGGCGTCTTCATTGTCCTCGCCAAAGGGCTGCATCACGCGCTGGCTGGTTTCGGCGAGCGCCAACTGGGCCTTGACCGCGCCCGGCAGGCTCATCGCCAGGGGCAGTGAATGCAGGCTGGGAGTGGACTGGATCCAGTGCCGATTGGCCAGGGTGAACGGGTCGCCGAGCGCCAGGCAGGGGTAGCCCTTGTAGTCCAGGGGCAGCACGTTGTGCATCAGCGATTGGGGCAGTGACAGCAGGTCGAAGCGCCAGTGGTTTTCCGTCAGGTGCTCGGGTTTGATCGGCGTCAGGCCCAGGGGGGTGGCGATGGTTGCGAGTTGATCGGGTGCCTTGTCCAGCACTTCCAGCAGGTAGTTGGCCAGGGACATCGAGCGTTGTTGCGCCAATGCTTGCCATTGCCGTGTCTGTTCGCTCATGGCGCTACCCTTGAATGGAACCTGCCAGTTCGAAGATCGGCATGTACAACATGAACACGATCAGGCCGATCAAGCCGCCCACCACCAGCATCAACAGAGGCTCGAAAACTTTGCTGAAGAGTTCGATGGCGCGTTCCAGCGCTTCATCGTGAAATTGCGCAATGCGCTCGCACATCGCCGCCAGTTCACCGCTCTGTTCACCGACCCGTAACAGGCGTTCGGCGACGGCGGTGGTCAGTTGATGGCGGGCCAGGGACGTGGACAGCGGCTGCCCGGCCTGGATGTCGGTCATGGCCTGGCGCAGCGCGCCCTGACGCTCGGCGGGCAGTAGTGCGCCGGACATGTGCACCGCCGTGACCACGGGCATCCCGCCCATCAGCAACATGCCGGCGGTGCGGTAGAACCGCGCGAGGATAAACAGCGTGCGCTGGGCGCCGAGGCTGGGGATCTTCCAGAACAGGTCGGCGACGCGCCGCTTGAACGCGGCGCTGCGCAACAGCAGCACCAGGCCGACAATTGCCAGCGCCACGCCGATCAATAGTTCGCTGCCACGGGTCTCCACCAGCGCGCCCCACCACACCATGAAACGTGCGGTGGCGGGCAGGTCGGTGACCGAGTCGAACACCGAGGCGAAGCGCGGGATCACGAAAAACAGCAGGAACAACAGGATCAAGGCGCCGACGCTGAGCACCACCAAGGGGTACATCAGCGCACCGCTGACGCGTTTTTTCACTGTCTCCAAGTGCGCCTCGAAATGGTGATAACGACGCAGCGCCACCGCCAATTGGCCGCTGTGTTCCGAGGACGCCACGGTGGCGATCAGCAACTCGGGAAAGGTCTGTGGCTTGAGCTGCATGGCCTTGGACAGAGCGTTGCCCTCGTACATCGAGGCCAGCAAGTCGCTCATCACCTGGCGGTTGATCCCCGGCGGCGCCTTGTCGCGCAGGGTCTCCACGGCTTCCACCAGCACCAGGCCTGCGTCGAGCAACACCACCAACTCCTGGATAAACAGGCCCAGGGCGAACTTGGCGCGGCGGCTGGGCAACTTGAGCTGGCGACGGGTTTTCAGTGAGACAACCTGGGCGCCATCGGCTTGCAGTTGCTGGCGCGCCTGGGCGAGGTCGCTGGCTTGCAGGCGCAGGGTCTGCAAATGGCCGTCACGGATGATGCGGGCGTCGATGTCGATCATGGTGCCGGCCTCGCCAGTTGCTCGCGCTGTTGCAGCAACGCGCCGTAGTAGCGCCATACCGCCAGCGCATAGCTGGAACGGCGCGCCTCACGATCCGGCCGGCCCCCCGCGTTGTAGGCCCCGACCGCCTGCCAGCCATAGCCGGTCTGTTGAATAAACCCGGCGAGGACCCATGCGCCGACCATCACGCTGGTGCAGGGCTGGCTGATCAATTGTTGTTCGGTAATGCCCCAGCGGGCGAGGGTGGGCAAGTGGCGGCTGTTGATCTGCATCAGGCCCAGGTCCTGGCTGCCGTCGCCGTTGAGATTGCGTGCGTTGGGGTTGAGGTTGGATTCGACCTTGGCGATGGCGTACAGCAACAGCGGATCGACGTGATAACGGCTGGCCGCCAACTGCCAACAGTCGGCCTGGGCGGTGCCCACGAGGCACAGCAAGGTCAGGGCGATCCGCAGCGTGTGCATGTCAGAGTCCGTAGACGATGTCGGCGTAGGTGTTTACACCGCCGGCCTTGCCATCGCGGCCCAGCGAGATGATCTCGGCATCGTTGGGCGGGGTGCCGGGGTTCTTGAAAATGTACGGGTTGCCCCAGGGGTCTGGCGGCAGCGTTTTCAGATACGGCCCCTGCCAGTTCGCTGCGTTGGCGGGGCGGGTAGTGAGGGCGTTGAGGCCCAGGGTTTCGTCGGGGTAGTTGCCGTTGTCCAGGCGGTACTGGTTCAAGGCATCCGCGATGGACTTCATCTGGCCCTGGGCGGTTTGGACTTTGGCCAGCTCGAGCCGGTCGAACATTTTGGGACCAACGTAGCCGGCGAGGAGCGCGATGATCAGCAGGACGACGAGCAGCTCCAGCAGGGTGAAGCCGTGTTGGGGGTTGTGGATAAGCGTGCGTGTGCGCATGGCGATACCCGACGGTTGTGTGTAACTCTTCCGGCCCGCAGGGGGAGCGGGCACCGCCGGTAGGACTGCGTTAGAACCAGTACTTATTTCAACTGTAGCGTCGGTCGATGTACGGCGCCGAAGGGCACCCTATAACGATTGGCACTTTTCTATATCGTTATTGTGAATAACAAGCCTTTTTGGAAAAGCGCCGCGAGGTTCTCGCGGCGCCTCAATGTTTACGCTAGGTTCTGTATGGCGTTGTCGGTGTGCTTATCTGGCGATCCAGGCATCGTCCCAATTAGATCCGGATCCTGGCTCGTACTGGGTCGCACTCGGCGTCCATATCGCGCACCACCCGGCGACGCTTCCCGGCTTGCATTCGTAAACCTTGCCATTTTTGGGTTGAAGTACGAGGGTTCCCGCTTTGTATGACTTCAATTGATCAGGGAATACGAAGTCATATTTTTGCGCTTCACCCGTGCCGGTCAGTGTGAGAGGGGCTGAGGACTGGCGTGACGTGCGGCCATCTTCGGTTGTTCCTGTCGCAATGAGCGTATGCAGCCCAGGCTGAGAACGGATAGCCATGTCCAGCCAGGCTCCCGTGTTGCCTACAACGCCTTTGGCGGTCCCTACTGCTTTGTTGGCAGCATCAAATAACGTGGTTTCCACGTTCATTGTCGGGTCGGCAATGACGGTGAACTTCAGATCATATTTCCCATCCGTCAGTTGGTTGTCAGCAGGGAGGGCGGATATGGTCATGCGCGCATTAGGATTTTCCTTGATGTCTTTCTCTATTTCGTAATGCGTTATCAAACTTGCCGGGGCGGCGTAAATATCATTTTCACCACTTTCGGGAACAATCGTTCCATCGGCTTGAGGCTTGCCTGCTTTGACCAATGTTTGCGTGTCATTGAATTTTTTCGCGAGAACACGAGGCCATTGCTCCGGCATCCCTTCTTCTGGCGTTCCGATCGTGGTCGAAACGGAATAAGTCTGGCTTTCCCCAGAACTACTGAACGCACGTGCCTTGACCGAATCTCCGGGCAGTAAGGTGTCTACGGGCAAAATACTGCCGATCTTTTTCATGCCCGGTACGCCCGGCCCGATCTCGATGTTCACGTCAATGGGTTTGTGAAATGCCATTGGGGTGTCATCAACGGTCCACTTCGCGAGAATAACGTGGTAGCCACTCTTGCCAGGGGGAATCACACAGTTGTGAGTGAGCCCCGTGGCGGGCACCACGTTGCCCGCGTTGATGCTACAGAACGGTGCGGGGTCGAATGACGCACGGGTGAGGGGTTGGTTCTGATTCCAGCCGTTTTTTGTAACGAAGTACTCATACATGGTGGCCCGGTGTGGCGCGGTAAAGGTCCATGTGAACGAGATATTCGAATCTGAAATATCCGTTTTATTCCATCGAGTGGCTGTCTGGGCGTCCAGGGCCGCGAAGCGCTGATTGCTGCCGCTGGCAATTTCGCCATCAACCGGGCCTTGCCCTGGTGCGCCGCCTTTGCCATTGGGAAAGCCCTTGTATGTTTCGCCTGTGCTTTGTCGCTCCCATTGTGCGCCGCCACAGTTAATGTTCTGTCCCTTGCTGCACTTGTCAGCGCGTGAACCGTCCACATCGCCATGGGCAAAAACGGTCTGTATGGGCATCAACATACAGGCTGCCAGCACGTACTTTTGAAGCACACTCATATATCGAAATAAGTTGTTCATGCTCTATTCCACCTTCAATTCAGATAAACAAGTTCCGAACTGCTGGAACGACCAGTTGTGTAAATGCATTCACGTCATCGATTCAGCTGATCTCCCATGGGAGCGGTGCGGGTTGGAGGGCTACTCTGTACAGAGCCATACAGAAACACCCACCCTTGATAACTGCCTTGCCCTGTAAAACTCTGATTGATCACTGCAAAGTTGCCTTGCTTGAACGGTGTGCCGTGGGCTTTGCTGAATACGCCCATGATGGTGTCACCCGGGCCAGCGACTACGCCCCAGTCTGTGGTGCCGCTCAGGGGGTCGTTGTAGAGCTTGCGCAGGTAGCGTTTGACGGTGGGTTGGCGGCGGTCCTGGACCAAGTCTTCGAGGGACTGGGGAAAGGTGTTGCCCTCGCGGTAATACAGGCCGATCGCCCGACGAATCTCGTTGCCCCGCGCGAGCAATTCCAGCTCACGCTCGCGCTGCAACACGCTGGACCACAGCGTGCCCACTTGCATCAACATCACGGCGACCACCGCCACCGTCACCAGCATGCCCATGAACACCGAGCCATGTTGGCGCTGCTCACCAGTCGGCATAGGCGCTCCCGTCGTTGGCAGTGCCGGGCGCGCCGCTGCGCACGTCACCCAGGCCTTGTTCGTCCGAGGGTTGCAGTTGCCAGGTGTCGCGGCTGCCGGTCACCGGGTCCCGGGGGATCTCACGCAAGTAGCGCTTATCCACCAAGGCTTGCAGGCTGTCGGGGTTGGCGCCGTGGTCTTCGCGGTATTGGTCCAGGGCCTGGCGGATCGACGACAGGTTGTGGCGCAGCACGGTTTCCTGGGCCTTGGCGTGCTGGCGGAAATACTGGGGTGTCACGAGGGTCATGAGGGTCGCGATGATGGCCATGACCACCAGCAACTCGATCAGGGTAAAACCCCGATTACCAGGTGTTGTAGGGCGTTCCATTCAAACTCTCCCGAGTGTTGCGCGATGAAACGTCGAAGACATCTTCCCCCTCTTGCGGGCTGTCGGCGCTGCTCTTGTAACTGCGCAGTTGCCAGGTTTTTTCAGGCGCAAGTTCCGCACACTCGCAGACTGGATCGCGAGGAATGCGCCGCAGGAAATAGAGTTTTTGGCCTTGCAGGTTGGTTTTGTCCGTCACGCCTTCCACCAATGCGTGCAAGGTGGGCGGGTAGCCGCTGTCGGTGACGCTCTTTTCAATGCGTCCGTCGTCGCTGGCTTCCTTGTAGGAATCGATGGCGCGCCGGATCTCCCGCAACGAGCGCTGCAAGTCGAGTTCACGATCACGTTTTCCCATCAGTGCTGTCAGCGGATATGCCACTGTCGCGAGCGTGGCCAGCAGGGCCAGCGTCAGTAGTAACTCAATCAGCGTAAAACCTTTGGCGCAGTGATGGCTGGTTTGACCCTGCCAGATCACCGTGGTCTCTCCTGTTGTTGCGCCAAGGACGTCCGCGTTAACCCAGGCTTGTGAGGTTGGATGCAACAGTCAGTGTAGATGCCGTATGTTTTTTGTACAGTTGCGCGGGTTACCCACAATCGCTGTGAGCGTAGCTGTGGATAAGGTGTTGGTGCTTGTCCACAGCCCACGCCAATCAACGGCTCCAGGCCCTTGTATGAAAACTGACCAGGCTAAGTCACGGTTTTTAAGGCAGTTTTCGTGTGGATAAGGCACCCGCGGGTTCTGGAGTTGCCCCCAAAGTCTGTTGGCGCTTCTGTGGATAAGATGTTTGCTATCGGCTACAGGCCAGGTGGATAGGGCGTTTCACGCATGTGATCATATTTTGATCAATTGCCGATAATTGTGCGCCCAATTCCCTCAAAGCCTCGATTTATGAAGCTTTGAGGTGGTTTTCCACAGCGCTTTCAAAGTTACACCCAAAGTCTGTTGGCGCTTCTGTGGATAAGGTGTTTGCGTACTGCTGCATGCCACGGATTACGTGGCCTGTAGGGTTATGATCAAAAAATGATCAGTGCGTGCTCAAAACCGTCTGACTGAATAAGTCACGGATTTTCTTCGGTTATTTTTGGCTGGGAGGCACAGTTGCCCACAATTGCTGTGGGTGGCTTTGTGGATAAGTTGTTGGGCAAAGGCTGGAGGGCCTATTGCTCGAGGCCTGTAGGCTGTATGGCTAAATTTTGAACAGTGTGCGGATCAAACTGTGGGAGATTCCATGGTTGAGGGGCAGCCTATCTGCCAGCGGCGCCGATCAACTGTGGGAGCGGGCTTGCCCGCGAAAGCGGTGTATCAGTCAACTTCATCCGTGACTGACACTGCGCCTTCGCGAGCAAGCCCGCTCCCATATCAAGCCCGCATGTTTGTTTATTCGTGTGCGGCCACGCCCTTGAGGTAAGGCGCCGGCGCCGCCCCCAGGTTGTTGAGCATGCGCTCGCTGTACCAATCCACGAAGTTCACCACGCCGAACTCATAGGTCTTGGAGTACGGGCCCGGTTGGTAGGCGGTGGAGTTGATACCGCGCTGGTTCTCTTCGGCCAGGCGACGGTCCTGGTCGTTGGTGGCGTCCCACACCTGGCGCATGCGCTCCACGTCGTAGTCCACGCCTTCGACGGCGTCTTTGTGCACCAGCCACTTGGTGGTGACCATGGTTTCCTGGGCGCTGATCGGCCACACGGTGAACACGATGATGTGGTCGCCCATGCAGTGGTTCCACGAGTGCGGCAGGTGCAGGATGCGCATCGAGCCCAGGTCCGGGTTCTTGATGCGGCCCATCAGCTTGGCGCAGCCCTGCTTGCCGTCCAGGGTCATCGACACGGTGCCCTTGAGCAGCGGCATGCGCACGATGCGGTTACGCAGGCCGAAGCTGGCGTGGGCGTACGGAATCTTCTCGGCGTCCCAGGCGGCGGCCGATGCGGCGACGTGATCCTTGAAGGCCTGGTCGGCGCGAGGGTCGGTGACGTCGTCCCATTCCAGCAGGGTCTTCAACAGTTCCGGGTGCGACGCGTTGCAGTGGTAGCACTCGCGGTTGTTTTCCAGCACCAGCTTCCAGTTGGCCTTCTCCATCAAGGTGGTTTGCACCGCCACCTTGGTGTTTTCCATGTCGTACGGTTCCATGTAATGGTTCAGCGTCGACAGGAAGTCATCGATGGCTGGCGGGTTCTCGGCCAGGCTGATGAAGATGTAGCCGCCAGCGGTCTTCACGTTCACCGGCTTCAAGCCATACTGCTTCATGTCGAAGTCAGCACCCATCTCGGTGCCGGCGAACAGCAGGCGGCCGTCCAGCTCGTAGGTCCACTGGTGGTAGTGGCAGACCAGCTTGGCGACCTTGCCCTTGTCGCTGGTGCACAAGCGCGAGCCACGGTGACGGCACACGTTGTGGAACGCATGCACCACGCCTTCGGCGCCGCGGATCACGATGATCGGGTTCTTGCCCACTTGCAGGGTCAGGTAGTTGCCCTTGGCGGGGATCTCGCAGGTCATGCCGGCGATCAACCACTCTTTCTGGAAGATTTCCTGCATGTCGATATCAAACAGTCGCTCATCAGAGTAGAACGGCTGTGGCAGCGAGAAAGTGCGCTCGCGCTCTTGCAGCATTTGCGCGGTGGCCTTGCGTGCGGGTTCCAGCGGATCGCCCAAGCTTAAGGTTGCGGTGACGTCCATCGTGTGTGTCCTCATGGCCATTCTGTGTGGCCGGCGAATAGTGGCTACGGTTGGTGCAGTGCAAGGCGTAAAGAAAGCGTCGTTGTTGGGAGCGAGTGTGGGGCCGCCGATGGGTTGAACCTTATCCATGGGCGACATGGCCCAATCTGTTCCCGACGCGCAAGCCTAGGTAGTTGGGGGCTGGTCGCGATAAGTATGTGAATGTCGCAGATAGGTAAATGGGCGGTTGCGACGTTACGCAGAATCGCCACCATAAAGCCGAACATCGGCAGTGGAGAATCAGCATGTCCAACAGCTTCCTGAATCCGGTAACCACCCAGACCTGGGCCAATGGTCGACACATTGTCCGTTGCGTCAAAGTCATCCAGGAAACCTGGGACGTGCGCACCTTCTGTTTCATGGCCGACCAGCCGATCCTGTTCTTTTTCAAGCCGGGGCAGTTCGTCACCCTGGAGCTGGAAATCGAAGGCCAGCCGATCATGCGCTCCTACACCATTTCCAGCTCGCCGTCGGTGCCGTACAGCTTCTCGGTGACGATCAAGCGCGTGCCGGGCGGCAAGGTGTCCAACTGGCTGCACGATACCTTGCACGAAGGCCAGGAGCTGGCGGTGCACGGGCCGGTCGGCCTGTTCAACGCCATCGATTTCCCCAGCCCGAAAGTGCTGTACCTCAGCGGTGGTGTCGGGATCACCCCGGTAATGTCCATGGCGCGCTGGTTCTACGACACCAACGCCAACGTCGACATGACGTTTATCCACAGCGCCCGCTCGCCCAAAGACATCATCTACCACCGCGAGCTGGAACACATGGCCTCGCGGATCGACAACTTCAGCCTGCACCTGATCTGCGAAAAGCACGGCCTGGGCGAACCATGGGCGGGTTATCGTGGCTACCTCAATCACAAGATGCTCGAGCTGATGGTGCCGGACTTCCTTGAGCGCGAAGTGTTCTGCTGCGGCCCGACGCCGTACATGAACGCGGTGAAACGCCTGCTGGAAGTCGCCGGGTTCGATATGGCGCGTTATCACGAGGAATCCTTCGGTGCCACGCCGGCGGAAGCGCGTGCCGATGCGGTAGAGCAAGCTGAACAAGCGGCGGATGCGCCGGAGATCGACCTGGCGGATCTGCATCAAGTGGAGTTCATTGCTTCGGGCAAAAGCATCCGCGTGGCGCCGGGCGAAACCGTGCACGCGGCAGCGGCCAAGCTCGGCCTGTTGATCCCGAAAGCCTGTGGCATGGGGATCTGCGGCACGTGCAAGGTGATGAAGCTGGGTGGCGAGGTGGAGATGGAGCACAACGGCGGGATCACCGAGGAAGACGAGGCCGAGGGTTACATCCTGTCGTGCTGCAGCGTACCGAAGGGTGACGTGCGCATAGAGTTCTGACAGCGGGCGCAGTTCAGAGTAGGAGCGGGCTTGTGTGGGAGCGGGCTTGCTCGCGAAAGCGGTGTGTCAGATCACTGATCTGGTGACTGATACTGCGTATTCGCGAGCAAGCCCGCTCCCACATCAGTGGTTACTGGGCGTAGATATGCACGACGAAGTGCTGACCAGATGCTGTCAATTCATAGACTTTATCGTAGATCCTCAACGTCCTTGATGGCTCGCGGATGGTGTCGCCGACTCTGGCGGATTTCCTGAACTCATCCCAGTCGATGACTGTGGTGTTGACGCCGTCGTCGCTTTGCAGGGTGGTAAAGCTGCTTTGATATTCCATGGTTTGGCTCTCTGCTGGATTTCCATTTCCGGCCGATGATTCGGCAGGCAGTTGTACCCGAAAGGTGGCCGCTGCAGCGGCCTTTTCCTTGCGGGTTCCAAGAGGCTAGTCAATGAAAATACAGTGTGCTGCTGTCAGAAATATCAAATAACAGACTCGGCATAGCGCCAGTATCCGCCTGGATCAGGCGCCCATCACTTTCCGAATATCCTCAGCCAATTCCCTTACACGTTCCTCTTCTGTGTCCCACGCACACATGAAGCGCGCGCCGCCTTTGCCGATGAAGGTGTAGAAGCGCCAGCCCTTGGCTGTCAGCGCCGCAATCGCCGGCTCCGAGAGTTGCAGGAACACGCCGTTGGCCTGCACCGGGAACATCAACTCCACGCCGGGAATATCCGCCACCAGGCTGCTCAACAGTTGCGCGCAATGGTTGGCGTGGCGTGCGTGTTTGAGCCAGGCGTCGTTTTCCAGCAGGCCTACCCACGGGGCAGACAGGAAGCGCATTTTCGACGCCAACTGGCCGGCCTGTTTGCAGCGGTAGTCGAAGTCTTCGGCCAGCTTGTGGTTGAAGAACAGGATCGCTTCACCCACGGCCATGCCGTTTTTGGTGCCGCCAAAGCACAGCACGTCGACGCCGGCCTTCCAGGTCAGGTCGGCCGGCGAGCAGCCCAGGAATGCGCAAGCGTTGGAGAAGCGTGCGCCGTCCATATGCAGGTTCAGCCCGAGTTCCTTGCAGGTGGCGCTGATGGCGCGGATTTCGTCCGGGGTGTACACGCTGCCGACTTCGGTGGCCTGGGTCAGGGTGACCACGCGGGGCTTGGGGTAGTGGATGTCCTGGCGCTTGAGGGCGATCTCGCGGATCGATTCCGGAGTCAGCTTGCCGTTTTCGGTACGGGCGGTGAGCAGCTTGGAGCCGTTGGAGAAAAACTCCGGCGCGCCGCATTCGTCGGTCTCGACGTGGGCAGTTTCCGAGCAAATCACGCTATGGTAGCTCTGGCACAGCGAGGACAGCGCCAGGGAGTTGGCGGCGGTGCCGTTGAAGGCGAAGAACACTTCACAGTCGGTTTCGAACAGGTTGCGGAAACCGTCGGCGGCGCGGTGGGTCCATTCATCATCGCCGTAGGCACGTTGATGGCCGTGGTTGGCTTGTTCCATGGCGGCCCAGGCTTCCGGGCAAATGCCGGAATAGTTGTCGCTGGCGAATTGTTGGCTCTTGTCAGTCATGGCCCATTCCTGTGGTCGATGTTGGTGCGCACTGTAACCAAGATTGTCGCGGGTGCGCACGCTCTGTAAATGCAAAGTCACTGGGGAATTATGCACGGCACTCACACCTTGCCTGTCGGACCCGTCCGAGATGGCGCTTTGGACTTGCTCAAGTGGCTGGCGCTGCTGTGCATGGTGCTCGATCACCTGCGCTATGTCGGGTTGAGCCTGGATGGTTTGTATGTGCCGGGGCGCCTGGCGTTCCCATGGTTCTGCCTGGCGATTGCGGCGAATCTGCACCGGGTGAAAGGGGCGCCGGTCAGCGGGCGCTACCTGGGCTGGCTGCTGCTGTTCAGTGTGATCAGCGAGGTACCGTATCGGTTGTTTATCGAGGATGCCGATACGTTGAATGTGTTGCCGACCTTGGCGCTGGGAATGCTGGTTGCGCGAGGATGGCAGCAGAAGACGCTTTTTGATCGAGGATTGGCGCTGATTGCCCTCACGATAGCCGGCGTGTTTTCCCCGTACCTGATGTTCGGATTTTTTGGCGTGCTGCTGCCGTTAGCGATGCTGCTGGTGTTTAGCCGTGCCTGGTATTTCAGTGTATTGCCGGGGTTGGTCTGCGTGGCGGCCAATCAATGGCAGGTGTTGCTCGATAGCGGCACGCTGTTGGCTTATTTGGGGCTCGCCACATGCCTGATCGCGCCATTGGCTGGCCTTGTCTTGTTGCGACATGGCAAAAAAGCGTCGCCACCGGCCATGCGCCGCTGGGCCTACACCCTCTACCCTCTGCATTTTCTGCTGCTGTTAACCGTCCGCAAAATCATTGCGTAACCCCCTGTGGGAGCGGGCTTGCTCGCGAATGCGGTGGGTCAGTCAACACATGTATTGGCTGGCCCACCGCATTCGCGAGCAAGCCCGCTCCCACATTTTTTCTGCGGCGCTCAATGAATGTCGTAAACGCACCTTTGCGTGGCGTGCGTAGGCATTTGATCTACAGGCGCCAGCCCTACCATCGCATCAAAGGGCCCTGCACCGGGCCTCAACAATACGAAAGGCTGGGAGAGACGCGATGTTCAGCAAACAAGACCAGATCCAGGGATATGACGATGCACTGCTGGCGGCGATGAATGCCGAGGAGCAGCGCCAGGAAGATCATATCGAGCTGATCGCGTCAGAGAACTACACCAGCAAGCGCGTGATGGAAGCTCAAGGCAGCGGCCTCACCAACAAATACGCCGAAGGCTACCCAGGCAAGCGTTACTACGGTGGCTGCGAGCATGTGGATAAAGTGGAAGCCCTGGCCATCGAACGCGCCAAGCAGCTGTTCGGCGCCGATTACGCCAACGTGCAGCCGCACTCCGGTTCGTCCGCCAACAGCGCCGTGTACCTGGCCCTGCTGCAAGCCGGCGACACCATCCTGGGCATGAGCCTGGCCCATGGCGGCCACTTGACCCACGGCGCCAAAGTGTCGTCCTCGGGCAAGCTGTACAACGCAGTGCAATACGGCATCAACACCGACACCGGCCTGATCGACTACGACGAAGTCGAGCGCCTGGCGGTCGAGCACAAGCCGAAAATGGTCGTGGCCGGTTTCTCTGCCTACTCCAAGACTCTGGATTTCCCACGCTTCCGTCAGATCGCCGACAAGGTTGGCGCGCTGTTGTTCGTTGACATGGCCCACGTCGCCGGCCTGGTTGCCGCTGGCCTGTACCCGAACCCGCTGCCGTACGCCGATGTGGTCACCACCACCACCCACAAGACCCTGCGCGGTCCACGTGGTGGTTTGATCCTGGCCAAGTCCAACGAAGAGATCGAAAAGAAACTCAACGCCGCCGTATTCCCCGGTGCCCAGGGCGGCCCGCTGATGCACGTCATCGCCGGCAAGGCCGTGTGCTTCAAGGAAGCGCTGGAGCCAGGCTTCAAGGCCTACCAGCAACAAGTGATCGACAATGCCCAGGCGATGGCCAGCGTGTTTATCAAACGCGGCTACGATGTAGTGTCCGGCGGCACCGATAACCACCTGTTCCTGGTCAGCCTGATTCGTCAGGGCCTCACCGGCAAAGAGGCGGATGCCGCCCTCGGTCGCGCCCACATCACCGTCAACAAAAACGCCGTGCCGAATGACCCGCAGTCGCCGTTCGTGACCTCGGGCCTGCGTATCGGCACCCCGGCGGTGACCACGCGTGGTTTCAAAGTGGCGCAGTGCATCGAACTGGCCGGCTGGATCTGCGACATCCTCGACAACCTCGGCGACGCCGATGTCGAGGCCAACGTGGCCAAGCACGTGTCTGCCCTGTGCGCTGATTTCCCGGTTTATCGCTGAGCGCGGTTTTGGAGTAATGACTATGCAACGCTACTCGGGCTTCGGCCTCTTCAAGCACTCCCTCAGCCACCACGAAAACTGGCAGAAGATGTGGCGCACGCCCACCCCTAAAAAGGTCTATGACGTGGTCATCGTCGGCGGCGGCGGGCATGGTCTGGCGACCGCCTACTACCTGGCAAAAGAACACGGCATCACCAACGTGGCCGTGGTCGAGAAAGGCTGGCTGGGCGGCGGTAACACCGCGCGCAACACCACCATCGTGCGTTCCAACTACCTGTGGGACGAGTCGGCGCACCTGTACGAACATGCGATGAAACTGTGGGAAGGCCTGTCCCAGGACCTGAACTACAACGTGATGTTCTCCCAGCGTGGCGTCTACAACCTGTGCCACACCCTGCAAGACATCCGTGATTCCGAGCGCCGCGTGAGCGCCAACCGCCTCAACGGCGTGGACGGCGAGCTGCTCAACGCCAAGCAAGTGGCCGACGAGATCCCGTACCTCGATTGCTCGAAAAACACCCGCTACCCGGTACTCGGTGCCACCGTGCAACGGCGTGGCGGCGTGGCCCGTCACGATGCCGTGGCCTGGGGCTTTGCCCGTGCGGCCGACGCCCTTGGCGTGGACCTGATCCAGCAGACCGAAGTGATCGGTTTCCGTAAGGAAAACGGCGTGTGCATCGGCGTGGAAACCACCAAGGGCTTTATCGGCGCCAAGCGCGTCGGTGTGGTCACGGCCGGTAACTCCGGGCACATGGCTTCGCTCGCCGGCTTCCGCCTGCCGATCGAATCCCATCCGCTGCAAGCGTTGGTGTCGGAGCCGATCAAGCCGATTATCGACAGCGTGATCATGTCCAACGCCGTGCACGGTTACATCAGCCAGTCCGACAAGGGCGACCTGGTGATCGGCGCCGGTATCGACGGCTACAACGGCTATGGCCAGCGTGGTTCGTACCCGGTGATCGAGCACACCATCCAGGCCATCGTCGAGATGTTCCCGGTGCTGTCGCGCGTACGCATGAACCGCCAGTGGGGCGGCATCGTCGACACCACGCCGGACGCCTGCCCGATCATCTCCAAGACGCCAGTGCCGAACATGTTCTTCAACTGCGGTTGGGGCACCGGTGGCTTCAAGGCCACTCCAGGCTCAGGCAACGTGTTTGCCGCCAGCCTCGCCAAGGGTGAAATGCACCCGTTGGCCGCACCTTTCTCCATCGACCGTTTCCACAACGGTGCGTTGATCGACGAACACGGCGCTGCGGCCGTCGCCCACTAACAGGAGAAATTCCTATGTTGCATATCTTCTGTCCTCACTGTGGCGAACTGCGCTCCGAAGAGGAATTCCACGCGTCCGGCCAAGCGCATATCCCGCGCCCGCTGGACCCGAATGCCTGCACCGATGAGCAGTGGGGCGACTACATGTTCTTCCGCGACAACCCCCGTGGCCTGCACCACGAGTTGTGGATTCACGCCGCCGGTTGCCGCCAGTATTTCAACGCGACCCGCGACACCCTGACCTACGAAATTCTTGAAACCTACAAGATCGGTGAGAAGCCCCAATTCACCGCCAAGGCCTCTGGAGAGAAGGTATGAGCCAGACCAATCGCCTGTCCAACGGTGGCCGGATCGACCGTAATAAAGTCCTGACGTTTACCTTCAACGGCCAGACCTACAAGGGCTTTGAAGGCGACACCCTGGCCGCCGCCCTGTTGGCCAACGGCGTCGACATCATCGGCCGCAGCTTCAAGTACTCGCGTCCTCGCGGCATCTTCGCCGCCGGTGCCGAAGAGCCGAACGCGGTGTTGCAGATCGGTGCGACCGAAGCCACCCAGATTCCCAACGTGCGCGCCACGCAACAGGCGCTGTACCAAGGCCTGGTCGCCACCAGCACCAACGGCTGGCCGAACGTCAACAATGACGTGATGGGCATTCTCGGTAAGGTCGGCGGCAAGCTGATGCCGCCGGGTTTCTACTACAAAACCTTCATGTACCCGCAATCGTTCTGGATGACCTACGAGAAGTACATTCGTAAGGCTGCCGGTCTTGGCCGCTCGCCGACCGAGAACGATCCGGACACCTACGACAACTTCAACCGTCACTGCGACGTGCTGGTGGTCGGCGCAGGCCCTGCCGGCCTGGCCGCCGCACTGGCTGCCGCACGCAGCGGCGCGCGCGTGATCATTGCCGACGAGCAGGAGGAGTTCGGCGGTTCGCTGCTCGATTCCCGCGAAAGCCTCGACGGCAAGCCGGCTACCGAATGGGTCGCCAGCGTCATCGCTGAACTCAAGGCCCTGCCGGACGTGGTGCTGCTGCCGCGCGCCACCGTCAACGGCTACCACGACCATAACTTCCTGACCATTCACGAGCGCCTCACCGATCACCTCGGTGACCGTGCGCCGATTGGCGTGGTGCGCCAGCGTATCCACCGTGTGCGCGCCAAACGCGTGGTGTTGGCGACGGGCGCGTGCGAGCGTCCACTGGTGTACGGCAACAACGACGTGCCGGGCAACATGCTCGCCGGTGCGGTCTCTACCTACGTGCGTCGCTACGGCGTGGCGCCGGGTAAAAAACTGGTGCTGTCGACCAATAACGACCACGCCTACCGCGTTGCGCTGGACTGGCTCGACGCCGGCCTGCAAGTGGTCGCCGTCGCCGATGTGCGCCACAACCCACGTGGTGCGCTGGTGGAAGAAGCCCGCGCCAAAGGTATTCGCATCCTCACCGGCAGCGCCGTGATCGAAGCCCGTGGCAGCAAGCACGTCACCGCTGCCCGTGTGGCCGCGATCGATGTGAAAGCGCACAAAGTCACCAGCCCAGGCGAATGGCTGGACTGTGACCTGGTGGCCAGTTCCGGCGGCTACAGCCCGGTGGTTCACCTGGCGTCGCACCTGGGCGGCAAGCCGACCTGGCGTGAAGACATCCTCGGTTTTGTCCCGGGCGAAGCGCCGCAGAAACGCGTGTGCGTCGGTGGCATCAATGGCGTCTACGGCCTCGGCGATTCCCTGGCCGATGGTTTTGAAGGCGGCGTGCGCGCGGCCAGCGAGGCCGGTTTTGCGCCGGTCGAAGGCACCCTGCCAAAAGCCCTGAGCCGCTTGGAAGAGCCAACGCTGGCGGTATACCAGGTGCCCCACGACAAGCCGACCGCACGGGCGCCGAAGCAATTCGTCGACCTGCAGAACGACGTCACCGCCGCCGCCATCGAACTGGCGACCCGCGAAGGTTTCGAGTCGGTCGAACACGTCAAGCGCTACACCGCACTGGGCTTCGGCACCGACCAGGGCAAGCTGGGCAACGTCAACGGCCTGGCGATTGCCGCCCGTTCGTTGAACGTGACCATCCCGCAGATGGGCACCACCATGTTCCGTCCGAACTACACGCCGGTGACGTTCGGCGCGGTGGCGGGCCGTCACTGTGGGCACATCTTCGAACCTGTGCGCTACACCGCACTGCAAGCCTGGCACGTGAAGAACGGCGCCGAGTTTGAAGACGTCGGCCAGTGGAAACGCCCATGGTATTTCCCACGCAACGGTGAAGACCTGCACGCCGCGGTGAAACGCGAATGCCTGGCCGTGCGCGACAGCGTGGGCCTGCTGGATGCGTCCACACTCGGCAAGATCGACATTCAGGGCCCGGATGCCCGTGAGTTCCTCAACCGCATCTACACCAACGCCTGGACCAAGCTCGATGTGGGCAAGGCGCGCTACGGCCTGATGTGCAAGGAAGACGGCATGGTCTTCGACGACGGCGTAACGGCCTGCCTCGCCGACAACCACTTCCTGATGACTACCACCACCGGCGGCGCTGCTCGCGTGCTGCAGTGGCTGGAAATCTACCAACAGACCGAATGGCCAGACCTCAAGGTGTACTTCACCTCGGTCACCGACCACTGGGCCACCATGACCCTGTCCGGCCCCAACAGCCGCAAGCTGCTGGCCGAAGTCACCGACATCGACCTGGACAAGGACGGCTTCCCGTTCATGACCTGGAAAGAAGGCCTGGTGGGCGGCGTACCGGCGCGGGTGTTCCGGATCTCGTTTACCGGCGAGCTGTCGTACGAAGTCAACGTGCAGGCCGACTACGCCATGGGCGTGCTCGAACAGATCGTCGCGGCGGGCAAGAAGTACAACCTGACCCCCTACGGCACCGAAACCATGCACGTGCTGCGGGCCGAGAAGGGCTTCATCATCGTCGGCCAGGATACCGACGGCTCGATGACTCCGGACGACCTGAACATGGGCTGGTGTGTCGGTCGCACCAAGCCGTTCTCGTGGATCGGCTGGCGCGGCATGAACCGTGAAGACTGCGTGCGTGAAGAGCGCAAGCAACTGGTGGGCCTCAAGCCGGTCGATCCGAAAGTGTGGCTGCCCGAAGGTGCGCAACTGGTGTTTGATCCGAAGCAGTCGATCCCGATGAAGATGGTCGGTCACGTCACTTCAAGTTATGCGCACAACTCCCTTGGTTATTCGTTTGCCATGGGCGTGGTCAAGGGCGGCTTGAAGCGCATCGGTGAACGGGTGTTCTCGCCACAGGCCGATGGCAGTGTGATCGAGGCGGAGATTGTGTCTTCGGTGTTCTTCGATCCCAAGGGTGATCGTCAAAATATCTGACGGACCGAGTAGCGGCCTTCGCGAGCAAGCCCGCTCCCACATTTGGAATGCGTAAACCCTGTGGGAGCGGGCTTGCTCGCGAAGACGCCAGTAGCCTCACAACAGAATTTGGATAGGTGCTTTATGACAGCAGCCAATGTGTACCAACAACGCCCAACCACCGGGGCCAAGGCCGAGTCGTCGCTGCACCATGCCGACCTCGCCAGCCTGGTTGGCAAGGGTCGCAAGAACGCCGGTGTGACCGTGCGTGAAAAGAAACTTCTGGGCCACCTGACCATCCGGGGCGATGGGCACGATGCAGCCTTCGCCGCCGGCGTGCACAAGGCCCTCGGCATCGAACTGCCCAGCGCCCTGACCGTGATCGTCAAAGGCGAAACCAGCCTGCAATGGCTCGGCCCGGATGAGTGGTTGCTCATCGTGCCAAGCGGTGAAGAATTCGCCGCCGAGAAAAACCTGCGCGAGGCCCTGGGTGATTTGCATATCCAGGTGGTCAACGTCAGCGGCGGCCAGCAGATCCTTGAACTGAGCGGCCCGAACGTGCGCGACGTGTTGATGAAGTCCACCAGCTACGACGTACACCCCGACAACTTCCCGGTAGGCAAGGCGGTGGGCACGGTGTTCGCCAAGTCGCAACTGGTGATCCGCCACACGGCCGAAAACACCTGGGAACTGCTGATTCGTCGCAGCTTCTCGGACTACTGGTGGTTGTGGTTGCAGGACGCCTCGGCGGAATTCGGCCTCAACGTCCAAGCCTGAGGAATCAGCCATGAGCCGCGCACCTGATACATGGATTTTGACCGCCGACTGCCCCAGCGTGCTCGGCACGGTGGACGCGGTCACCCGCTACCTGTTCGAGCAGGGCTGCTACGTTACTGAGCACCACTCGTTCGATGACCGGCTTTCGGGCCGGTTTTTCATCCGCGTGGAGTTCCGCCAGCCCGACGGTTTTGACGAGCAAGGTTTCCGCGATGGCCTGGCCATTCGCGGCGAAGCCTTTGGGATGATCTTTGAGCTGACGGCGCCAAACTACCGGCCAAAAGTGGTGATCATGGTCTCCAAGGCCGATCACTGCCTCAACGACCTGCTGTACCGCCAGCGCATCGGCCAATTGTCGATGGACGTGGTCGCGGTGGTGTCCAACCACCCCGATCTGAAGCCGTTGGCCGACTGGCACCAGATTCCCTACTACCATTTCCCCCTCGACCCCAATGACAAACCGTCCCAGGAGCGTCAGGTGTGGCAGGTGGTGGAAGACACCGGTGCCGAACTGGTGATCCTTGCGCGCTACATGCAAGTGCTGTCGCCGGAGCTGTGCCGCAAACTTGATGGAAAGGCCATCAACATTCACCACTCGTTGTTGCCGGGGTTCAAGGGCGCCAAGCCGTATCATCAGGCGTACAACAAGGGCGTGAAGTTGGTGGGCGCCACGGCGCATTACATCAACAACGATCTGGACGAAGGCCCGATCATCGCCCAGGGCGTGGAGGTGGTGGATCACAGCCACTATCCCGAGGATTTGATCGCCAAGGGGCGTGATATTGAAGGGCTGACGTTGGCCCGGGCCGTTGGGTATCACATTGAGCGGCGGGTTTTCTTGAACGCCAATAGAACGGTGGTGCTCTGACTGACGCCTTCGCGGGCAAGCCCGCTCCCACATTGGGAATGCGTACTCCTGTGGGAGCTGGCTTGCCTGCGATGAGGCCCTGACAAACAACGCAAAAACAGCATCTGTAACCCGAGCACTTAAACGCGCTGCCCAGCCAAAGGGCAACGCAGTTCCATAAAAACAACAGCGAGGTGAAAGCATGTCTGGTAATCGTGGTGTCGTGTATCTCGGCAACGGCAAGGTCGAAGTACAGAAAATCGACTATCCCAAAATGCAGGACCCCCGTGGCAGGAAGATCGAGCATGGCGTCATCCTGCGCGTGGTCTCCACCAACATCTGCGGCTCCGACCAGCACATGGTGCGCGGCCGTACCACCGCCCAGACCGGCCTGGTGCTCGGTCACGAGATCACTGGTGAAGTGATCGAGAAGGGCAGCGACGTCGAGAACCTGAAGATCGGCGACCTGGTTTCCGTCCCCTTCAACGTCGCCTGCGGCCGCTGCCGCTCGTGCAAAGAGCAACACACCGGCGTGTGCCTGACCGTCAACCCGGCGCGTGCCGGGGGGGCCTACGGCTACGTCGACATGGGCGACTGGACCGGCGGCCAGGCCGAATACGTGCTGGTGCCGTACGCCGACTTCAACCTGCTCAAGCTGCCGGACCGCGACAAGGCCATGGAAAAAATCCGCGACCTGACCTGCCTCTCCGACATCCTGCCAACCGGCTACCACGGCGCCGTCACGGCCGGCGTTGGCCCTGGCAGCACCGTGTACATCGCCGGTGCCGGCCCGGTCGGCCTGGCCGCTGCCGCGTCTGCCCGCCTGCTCGGCGCGGCGGTGGTGATCATCGGTGACGTCAACACCATCCGCCTGGCCCACGCCAAGGCCCAGGGTTTTGAAATTGTCGACCTGTCCCAGGACACGCCGCTGCATGAACAGATCGCCGCGTTGCTGGGCGAGCCTGAAGTGGATTGCGCAGTCGACTGCGTGGGCTTCGAAGCCCGTGGTCATGGGCACGACGGCGTCAAGGCGGAAGCCCCGGCCACGGTGCTCAACTCGCTGATGG
This sequence comes from Pseudomonas sp. FP2335, assembly GCF_030687535.1. NCBI lineage: Bacteria > Pseudomonadati > Pseudomonadota > Gammaproteobacteria > Pseudomonadales > Pseudomonadaceae > Pseudomonas > Pseudomonas sp. FP2335. The sequence goes on along the minus strand of NZ_CP117437.1, from coordinate 5,504,296 downwards.
GCGTGGTGCGCGTGGCGGGCAAGATCGGTATTCCGGGCCTGTACGTCACCGAAGATCCGGGTGCTGTCGACGCCGCCGCGAAAATGGGCAGCCTGAGCATCCGCTTCGGCCTGGGCTGGGCCAAATCCCACAGCTTCCACACCGGCCAGACCCCGGTGATGAAGTACAACCGCGCGCTGATGCAAGCGATCATGTGGGGCCGTATCAACATCGCCGAGATCGTCGGTGTGCAGGTCATCAGCCTGGACGACGCGCCAAAAGGCTACGGCGAGTTTGACGCAGGCGTGCCGAAGAAGTTTGTGATCGACCCGCACAAGCTGTTCAGCGCGGCGTAATCGACAGATAAGGGCGACTCAGGGTCGCCCTTATCTCATGGGTCAGTTTTTTATAAACAACCAGCTGATACACATACTGATGAAAGAGATGAAGCTGATCAGGGTGGGTATGACCATCCAGTACTTGAGATGCGCAGGTATTTTTTCGACATCCTCAACACGTACCAAATGCCTCCATTGAAATAGTGTGGGAACTAGAATGATGAGCGCCATGGCGACGAGACGAGAGGGCCGCCCTTCAAAGGGAGCATTACGAAGTGCACTCTTGTGCACGATGATATAGGCGCTGCAGTCCACATAGCGCTCTGCAGCATCGAGTTTTTTGAACATGGCGTAAAAGATCAGCGGGAAGCTAAGTAGCATGATGGCCCCCGAGCAGATGCCGATGTATTCAATGAACATCTAATCCCTCACAGTCTTGAAGAGAAATCTTCCAGTACTTTCCCCCAACTCGCTCCCCACCTTGCCACCGACCAGTCCGCCTGCTGCACCACCTACAATTGCGCATGCCAAGGCGCCGGCGAGTTCCCTGCGTTTAAACAAGAACTCATCTCTTGCCGCCAGGGTGCCCTTTCTCAAGTACTGCTTATGCAAATCATCGATGTCCTTGAGCGTTTTCTCGAGCTTTGCCAGGTGATTGCTCCAGGCACCACTGGTGCTGACAATGCCAAGAGAGGCCAGGGACATGATTACTTGTAGTTGATCGTAGTTTTTGACCAAGAATTGATCGACGGCAGAGTGCGCCAATAACGAGTGTTTGATGTTTTCGGCTGAGCGCATCAATCGCGCTTCTTCTGCCGTGCAGGACGCTGTTCGGTTATCTCCGATAATGACCAACTGCCCAGGCAACACCACGGTGTTGCGGATGTGCTGATTGAGGAAATCGAACTTTGTGTGCGTGTGCAGGTTGAGTGACAGGCTTAGTTTGAGCAGTGGATAAGGCTGAGGCCTTTCGTTGATGAATGCGTAGGGTCCTTGCATCGCGTACACCTCCAAGATTGTGGCGCACGACTATAAGAAGGCGCCACAGATGGAGTAAGACGCTAACTGGAGCATGGTTAACGTTTCAGAAGCGGACTACTCAAGTGTCCGCTCGTGCCTACAATGGCAGTGTGGGAAGGATCAGCGATTGGCCAACGCCCCTTGGTACACCGTCGGGCCTGTCGGTTGTTTGCTCACCGAGCCGCCTTTGGTTTCCGAACTCACCATCAGCGTGACCGGCTTCTTGATCGACTCTTGCTGGCGCGGGTTGAGGCCGATGATGCCTTTGCCGTCTTCCGGCAACAGGCCAAGGGACACTGGCACGCCGTCTTCGGGGATTGCCCACAGTTCCAGGCTCTGGTCTGGCGCAGGGGTGGCGGCGGCAATCGGTTGCACTTCCAGGTAGTCCTTGTGGGCCATGATCTGCGCAGCGGGCTGCTGGGTCGTGGTCACCAGGGTCGCGGCGGATTTGACCGAGTCTTGGGTGTAAAGGGCACCGCCGATACCAGCGAGCACCACAAGGCAGGCGCCCACGAACAGACGCGGGCCGTTCCAGAATGAGGGTTTGTGCTCAATCACTTGGGGGTCGATCGTAGTCATAGGTCTCTTCCTGACAAATTTTGTAGTCAACTCATGGACCTTGTGCAGGACGATGGGTTCCTGAACCCATCGCCCGTGATCTTCGCTAAAGTGATGCCAATTTGCCTTGATATAGCACTGGGCCAGTGGGCTGGCCGGTCGGTGAGCCGCCTTGTGGCTCCAGGCTCACGGCCAAGGTCAGTGGCGTGGAGAGCAGGGCTTTTTGTGCGTTGCTCAGCTGGATTTGACCTTTACCCGCTGTGGGTACCAAGCCCAGTGAAATCGGTTTGCCACCGGCGGGAATCGCCCACAGTTGCAGGGCACGCGCCGGTTCCACGGCGGCCAGGGCCAGGGGCTCGACCTGCAGTCGGTCACCCACCGCCTGCACCCGCAATGCCGGTTGCTGGCTGGCGTTGACCAGGGTGGCGTCGTACGTCACGCCTGGATCGCGGGGGTACAGCACGCCCACCAGCAGCGCCGCGCCCAGCACGCAAGCGGCCGCGAGCAAGCGCCAACTGATCCTGAACGCTTTCTTCGCCGGCATATGCAGCACCTGCGGTTCGATGCGCGCCTGGATGCCCGCCCAAACGTGATCCGGCACCGGGTGTTCCGGCAGCTCGCCGCTCAGCGTGGCGAGGGCGTCCTGCCAATGGCCGAGCTCGACCCGCAGCGCGGGATCTTCCAGCAGCAACCCATCAAAGCGCCGACGCGCGGTCGCGGGCATCAGACCGATGGCGTAGTCGGCCGCGAGGGCGCGGCGCAGGGTCGTGGTTTGGTAGTTCATGATTCAAGGCACCTGCGTAGGCGCTCCATGCCGCGACGGATCCAGGATTTGACCGAGCCCAGCGGCGCCGCCATGTGCGCGGCCAGCTCTGCGCACGACAGGCCCTTGAAGTAGGCCACGCTGATCGATTGACGCTGCATGCCGTCAAGGCTGTCGAGGCAGCGGTTCAGTGCATGGGTATCGCGTTCGCGGTCGAGTTGCTCGTGGGCGCTGGGGCCGTCATCGAGCAGGGCGTCCTGCTGGCCGTCGGCCAGGGGTTGCTCGCGGTGTTTGCGCAGTTGGTCGATGGCCAGGTTACGGGTGATGTTGACCATCCACGTCATCGGCGCCGCTAGGTGGGCCTCGTAGCGCGAGGCGTTGTACCAGATCCGCACGAAGGCTTCCTGCAGCACCTCTTCGGCCAGGTCCGGGCGCCCCATGAACCGCAAGGCAACGCCGTGCAAGCGCGGCGAAACACTGCGGTAAAGGGTTTCGAACGCCTGGCGATTGCCCTCGGCACATCGGGCCAGCAAGGCGCACAACGGATCAGCGTCGTTGATCGAAATAAGGCATCTCCAGGCTCGTGAACGAGGTCGACGGCACTGCGCACGGTAGGCAAAGGGTAGTTCAGCTTGTGCGTTCATTCCATTTCACTCGCGGCGGCGCATGGTGGATATACGCGAGGGCAGGGGATTCGGATGCAGCCTTTTCTGAACTAACCTCCATGTGGGAACAATCCTTCGGGACAGTCAGTCAAACCCATGCTTTCAGCTCTTACATCCAGAGGTTGTTTCAATGAAGATTTCACGCGGTTTCGCCCTTTCCTGCCTGATGACCCTGGCAGCCGGCCCGGTGTTCGCCGCAGGCTTCAGCCTTGGCGATGCAGCCAATGCGATTTCCGGCATGCAAGGTGGCAACAACAAGGCTGCCGCTGCCGCACCGTCGTCCGAGACGGCCGATTTGCTGAGCACACTGACCTCGCAACTGAACATCACCCCCGAGCAAGCCATTGGCGGCACCGGCGCGATGCTCGGCCTGGCCAAGAACAAGCTGAGTGGCAATGACTACTCGCAACTGGGCAACAGCGTGCCGGGCCTGGATCAGCTGTCGGGCAACAATGCCCTGGGCAGCCTCGGCGCCTTGAGCGGGATGCTCGGCCAGGCCGGTGGCAGCAAGACCAGCGGCCTGGACGGCCTGCTGGGTAACGTGAAGAGCACCAACGACCTGAACACCGCGTTCGGCGCCCTGGGTATGGACAGCGGCATGATCGGCCAGTTTGCCCCAGTGATCCTGCAGTTCCTGGGCGGCCAGGGTGCCAACGAATCGTTGCTGGGCAAATTGGCCCAGGCGTGGGGCACCGGCAGCTAAGAACGCTCTGCGCGCAGTTGTTCGATGCGCGCATCCTTCTCGTTCCAGAGCTGGTTCACCCAGTTCTGGACGGTCTGGCGAAACGCCGGATCGTTCTCGTAATCCCCCTGCCACAACGCCGGGTCCAGTTCACGGGTACGGATGTCGATGATCACTTCTGGCACCGCGCCGCTGATCAAATCCCAGAACCCCGGAATCTTTTGCTGTGGATACACCACGGTCACATCGAGGATCGCGTCCAACTGTTCGCCCATCGCCGCCAGCACGAAGGCCACGCCGCCCGCCTTGGGCTTGAGCAGGCGTCTGAACGGTGAGTCCTGCTGCTGGCGCTTGGCCTCGTTGAAGCGCGTCCCTTCCAGGTAATTGACCACCGTCACCGGCTGGCGCTTGAACAATTCACAGGCCTGTTTGGTGATTTGCAGATCCTGCCCGGCCAGTTCCGGATGCTTGGCCAGGAACGCCTTGCTGTAGCGCTTCATGAACGGGTAATCCAGCGCCCACCAGGCCAGGCCGAGGAACGGCACCCAGATCAGCTCTTTTTTCAGGAAGAATTTGAAGAACGGCGTGCGCCGGTTGAGGGCCTGGATCAGCGCCGGGATGTCCACCCAGGATTGGTGGTTGCTGATCACCAGGTAGGAGGTGTCGCGACGCAGGTCGTCGCCGCCGCGAATATCCCAGCGGGTGGGGATGCAGCGCGCGAAGATCAGTTTGTCGATCTCGGCCCAGGTCTCGGCGATCCACATCACCGCCCAGGACATAGAGTCGCGAGAACGGCCAGGGGCGACCAGCTTGAGCAGGGCAAACACCATCAACGGACCGATCAGGACCAGGGTGTTGAGCAATAGCAGCAGTGTGACCAGACAGCCGGTGAGCAGGCGGCGCATAAGCAACTCTTGGGATCTTGTGGGCGGGCCATGATAAGAGAGCTGAGTCTAGAGACCAAATCGCAAAGTATCGGACGAATGTTTCACAATGTGCCGGGTATGGTTCGGCAGAGCTAACTAAGTGCCGCGCGTGCGGTCTAGAATCCGCCTACTTCTTTCCGAGGACATGCCTTCGTGAAACTTCTATTTGCCTCGCTTGCCCTGGTTGCCTTGCCGGTCATGGCTGCTGAACCGACCCTTTACGGTCGCTACGAATACATCCAGTTGCCGGAGATCGGCCAAACCTTCAAGGCCAAGATGGACACCGGTGCGCTCACCGCTTCGCTGTCGGCCCGTGACATCGAAACCTTCCAGCGCGATGGCGATGACTGGGTGCGTTTCCGCCTCGGCGGCAAGGATGCGTCGGACAAAGTCTACGAGCACAAGGTCGCGCGGATCAGCAAGATCAAGAGCCGCGCCGACGAAGATGACGAGAAGGACGAACCCGCCGTGGCCAAGCGCCCGGTGATCGACCTGGAAATGTGCCTGGGCAACGTCAAGCGCACCGTCGAGGTCAACCTCACCGACCGCAGCAGCTTCAACTACCCGCTGCTGATCGGTGCCAAGGCCCTGCGTGAATTCGGCGCTGCGGTAAACCCGGCCCGTCGTTACACTGCCGACAAACCGGACTGCTGACAGAGCCCCATGCCCCACATCCTGATTGTCGAAGACGAAGCGGCGATAGCCGATACGCTGCTGTTCGCCCTGCAAGGCGAGGGTTTCACCACCACCTGGCTGAGCCTCGGCCAGGAGGCGCTGGCCTATCAGCGCCAGACCCCGGCTGACCTGATCATCCTCGACATCGGCCTGCCGGACATCACCGGCTTTGAAACCTGCAAGCAATTGCGCCGCTTCAGTGAAGTGCCGGTGATGTTCCTCAGTGCCCGTGACGGCGAGATCGATCGGGTGGTGGGTCTGGAAATCGGCGCCGATGATTATGTGGTCAAGCCGTTCAGCCCGCGGGAAGTGGCGGCGCGGGTGCGGGCGATCCTCAAGCGTGTAGGACCCGGTGTTGCGCCGGCGGTGTTTCAGGTGGACCTGGAACGCATGCAGATCAACTATCGCGGCCAGCCCCTGAGCCTGACGCGGCATGAATTCCGTTTGTTGCAAAGCCTGCTGGAACAGCCCGAGCGTGTGTTCAGCCGTGAACAATTGTTGGACGCGGTCGGCGTGGCCGCGGATGCCGGTTACGAACGCAATATCGACAGCCATATCAAAAGCCTGCGCAGCAAGTTGCGCAGCGTCGCCGCCGAGGCCGAGCCGATCCAGACCCATCGCGGCCTCGGCTACAGCTACAGCCCGAGCCACAGCTGATGCGCCTGGGGCTGCGGATCTTCTTGGTGTACGCGCTGTTTATCGGCCTGACCGGTTATTTCGTGCTCAGCACGGTGATGAAGGAAATCCGCCCCGGCGTGCGTCAGTCCACCGAGGAAACCCTGGTGGACACCGCCAACCTGCTCGCCGAGATCCTGCGCGATGACGTGAAAAACGGCACCCTTGGTCAAAGCCACTGGCCCGAATTGCTCAAGGCCTATGGCAACCGCCAGCCAGGGGCGACCATCTGGGGGCTGCCGAAAAACCAGGTCAACCACCGCATCTACGTGACCGATGCCAAGGGCATCGTGCTGCTCGACTCCACGGGCGAAGCGGTGGGCCAGGATTACTCCAAATGGAACGACGTGTACCTGACCCTGCGCGGCGAGTATGGCGCCCGTTCCACCCGCAGCGCAGCGGATGACGCCGCGTCGTCGGTGATGCACGTCGGTGCGCCGATCCGCGACAACGGCCAGATCATCGGCGTGGTCACCGTGGCCAAGCCCAACAGTTCGTTGCAGCCCTATGTGGACCGCACCGAGCGGCGCTTGCTGTGGTACGGCGCCGGCCTGGTGGTGCTGGGCCTGTTGCTCGGGGCGTTGCTGTCGTGGTGGCTGAGCGTGGCCCTGCGTCGGCTCACGGCCTACGCAGAGGCGGTCAGCGAGGGGCGGCGGGCCGAGTTGCCGCATTACCGGGGCGGCGAGCTCAAGCAGCTGTCCACCGCCGTGGAGCACATGCGCACGCAGTTGGAGGGCAAGGCCTACGTCGAACATTACGTGCACACCCTGACCCACGAACTGAAAAGCCCGCTGGCGGCGATTCGCGGCGCGGCGGAGCTGTTGCAGGGCGACATGAGCCGCGAGCAGCAGCAGCGCTTTGTCGGCAATATCGACAGCGAAAGCGCGCGCTTGCAGCAGTTGATCGAACGCCTGCTGAACCTGGCGCAAGTCGAGCAACGCCAGGGGCTGGAAGAGCAGGCGCAGATTCCGCTGGCGACTATGGTCGAGGACGTGCTCAAGGCCCAATGTGCGCGGATCGAAGGCGCGGGCCTGCATGTCGAGCAACGGATAACGGCGGATGTGAAGGTGTATGGCGAACCCTTCCTGCTGCGCCAGGCCCTCGGCAACCTGCTGGACAACGCCTTGGACTTCACCCCGCCCGGTGGGGTGTTGCGGTTCAGCGCGCAGGTGCAGCACAACGCTGTGCACGTCAGCCTGTTCAACCAGGCCGCACCGATTCCCGACTACGCCCTGCCGCGCCTGAGCGAGCGTTTCTACTCGCTGCCACGCCCGGCCAGCGGGCGCAAAAGCACCGGCCTGGGCCTCAACTTTGTCGAAGAAGTGATGAAGCTGCACGGCGGCGCGTTGCAGATCGGCAATGTGCAAGGTGGGGTGAACGTGGTGCTGCATCTCCACACAGTCTCCACAGTGCCCACATAAATCTCCCACACAGGCTGCCCAGACTCTCCCCATCAAAACAGGGAGAGTCCCATGAACCGCAGTCTGCTTTTCAAACTTGGCGCGATTGCGCTGCTGATGCTGGTGTTGCTGATTCCACTGCTGATGATCAACGGCATCATCGGCGATCGCCAAAACACTCGCGATGCCGTGCTGGATGACATCGCCCGCAGCTCCAGCTACAGCCAGCGTCTGACTGGCCCGTTAATGGTGGTGCCGTACCGCAAGACTGTGCGCGAGTGGAAGCTCAATGAAAAGCTCAACAAACGCTACGAAGTCACCCGTGAAGAGCGCGGCCGTTTGTACTTCCTGCCAGACAGCTTCGAACTCGACGGCAAGGTGCAGACCGAACTGCGCGCCCGTGGCATCTACCAGGCGCGGCTGTTCCATGCCGACAACCGTATCAGCGGGCATTTCGAACTGCCGGCACAACTGGGCATCACCGAAGACTTTGCCGACTACCGCTTTGAACCGGCGTTCCTGGCGGTGGGTATCAGCGATATTCGTGGCATCGAGAACTCGCTGAAACTGGAACTGGGCAGCCAGCGCCTGGACTTCGAACCGGGCTCCCAAGTCGACTGGCTGGGCGAGGGCGTGCACGTGGCGCTGCCGGAGCAGGACAGTAAAAAACCTTATGTCGTGACCTTCGCTTTCGACCTGCGCCTGCAAGGCACCGAACAACTGCAAGTGGTGCCGGTGGGCAAGGTCAGCCAAGTGTCACTCGCCTCCAACTGGCCGCATCCGAGCTTTATCGGCAACTTCCTGCCGGCCCAGCGTGACGTCACCGATCAGGGCTTCAGCGCCAACTGGCAGACCTCATTCTTTTCCACCAACCTTGAGCAAGCGCTGCAAAGTTGCCTGGACGGGCAGGGCTGCAAGGACTTCAACAACCGCAGCTTCGGCGTCAACTTCATCGACCCGGTGGACCAGTACCTCAAGAGCGACCGCGCGATCAAATATGCGCTGCTGTTTATCGCCCTGACTTTTGCCGGCTTCTTTCTGTTTGAAGTGCTCAAGAGCCTGGCAGTGCACCCGGTGCAGTACGCGTTGGTGGGCTTTGCCCTGGCGTTTTTCTACCTGCTGCTGTTGTCGTTGTCCGAGCACATCGGCTTTGCCCTGGCTTACCTGATCTCGGCGAGTGCCTGCGTGTTGTTGATCGGTTTCTACGTGTGCCATGTGCTGCGCAGCGTCAGCCACGGGCTGGGGTTTTCGGCGGGGTTGGCGGCGTTGTATGCCTTGCTCTACGGGCTGTTGAGTGCCGAGGATTACGCGCTGCTGATGGGCTCGCTGTTGCTGTTTGGGTTGCTGGGCACGGTGATGGTGCTGACGCGCAAACTGGATTGGTATGGCGTGGGCAAGCGCAAGGTGGTGGAGCCGTTGCAGTTTGATCTGGGGGCGGTGCAATGATTGGGTTAAGGGAAGATCAGCAGATGAAGGCGAGGCTAGTCAACTTCCTCAACCATGCCACTGGACAATGTGGGAGCGGGCTTGCTCGCGAAAGCGGTGGGTCAGTCAATGAATCCGTTACTGATAGACCGCATTCGCGAGCAAGCTCGCTCCCACAGGGGAATGTCGGTGGGGGTTAGGCGGGAGGTTGGGTTTCAAGCATCGACGGACGCTGGCTGACCTCGGCGTACCAGGCGGCGAGCTGCGGGTTGTCGAGGCGCCATTGCAGGTCCGGGTGGCGGAAGTCCAGATAACCCAAGGCACACGCCACGCTTATCGCGGCGATGTCGAAATGGCTGGCCAACTCGGCAATCGCTTCGGCTTCCAACTCGGCGACACTGCGGCGGATCTTGTTGCGCTGCTCATCCAGCCACTGGTCCCAGTGCTTCTGCACCGGGCGCATCGCGGTCTCGTAGCGCACCAGCACGGCGGCATCCATGATGCCGTCGGCTATTGAGGCCAGGGTCAGGCGGCGCCAGCGGGCGGAGCCGTCGCGGGGGATCAGCGGGTTGCCGACGTGCTGGTGGTCGAGGTAATCGAGGATCACCCGGCTGTCGTGCAGCATCGAACCGTCGGCCAGGCGCAGGGCCGGGATCTTGCCCACGGGGTTGCCTTGCACCACTTGCAGGTCGGGCTGGACCGGCGTCGGCAGGGTGGCTTGCAGCGCCACGCGGTCCTGCTGGCCGGTTTCGATCAGCAGCACGCGGACCTTGCGCACGAAAGGGGAAGCGGGGTTGTGGAACAGGGTCATGGTGGGCATGGGCATTCCTCAAGATGGCAGCGGCTAGCCTAGAGGCATTTGTGGTGTTTTTGAAGGCCTCTTCGCGAGCAAGCCCGCTCCCACATTTGACCCCATTTTGTCAGGCGGATCGCGGTCGAATGTGGGAGCGGGCGTGCTCGCGAAAGCGCCATCAGCTACGCCGCTTAAACAACCCCCAAGTGCCAAGCGCCGCCGGCACCCCCAACCCCACCCAACTCAACGCATCCCACCACCCATCCCCCAGCAACGCCGCAAACAACCCGGCCGCACTGAGCAAACCAATCCCCAGCGGAATCCCGAACACTTTCCAGAAACTCGACTGCCTTGGCTTCATGTCTTGCGCCTGACGATCCACAGATAAACCCCGCTGAGCAACACGATGATGGTCAGCACATCCAGCACAGCCCACAAAATCTTCATCGGCATGCCGCCATAGTCGCCAAAGTGCAGCGGCTGGGACATGCCCATGGCGTCCATGTACCACGGCCGCTCGGCGATGGCAGTGACGGTCAGGGTGCTGGCGTCGATCAGCACCGGCGTGAGCAGGTGCGAGGTCAGGTGCGTGCTGCCCTTCATGAACACCGCGTAGTGGTGCTCGCTGGAAAAGCGCGTGCCGGGGAAGGCGATAAAGTCTGGCTGCATGCCCGGTGCGGCCTTGGCGGCGATGGTCAGCAAGTCCGTTGCCGGGGCGCGCTGGGTCAAGGGCGGGGCGTTTTTGTAGGGTTCGATCATCGCGCCGAGGCTGTCCTGGCGCCAGGCGGCGATGATCAGGTCGGCGCAGGCGCTGATCACGCCGGTGACGCCGACCACCAGGGCCCAGGTCAGGGTCACCACGCCGATCAGGTTATGCAGGTCGAGCCAGCGCAGGCGTGTGGATTTGTCGTGGCGCACCGTGGCGAACCTCAGGCGGCGCATGAACGGCAGGTACAACACCGTGCCCGAGATGATTGCCAGCACAAACAGAATGCCCATGAACGCCAGCAACAACTTGCCCGGCAGCCCGGCGAACATATCCACATGCAGACGCAGCAGAAACAGGGTGAAGCCGCCATTTGCCGACGGCATCTGCACCGCATCGCCCGTACGCGCATCCAGCATGAAGGTGTGCGACGAATTGGGTTCGGTACCGGCAGTGGCGGCCATGATCGCGATCACACCGTTTGGGTCGTCCTCGTCCCAGGCCAGGTACTGCATGGCCTCGCCGGGGCGATGGGCCTGGGCCTTGGCCACCAGCTGTTCGAGGTTGAGCTGCGGCGTATCGGCGGGCATCTGCGCCAGCGCCGGCTCGTTGCCCAGCAGGTGGTCGATCTCGTGGTGGAACACCAGCGGCAGGCCGGTGAGGGCAAGCAGCAGCAGGAATACGGTGCAGATCAGGCTGGTCCAGGTGTGGACGAAGGACCAACGGCGGATGGTAGTGCTTTTCATTTTCCAGCCTTCAGACATGCCGAGGCCGCCCACTGGGGGCGGCCCGGCTGTTAACTCAGCCGATCACCACTGGTAGGTGGCGCTGGCAACGACGCTGCGTTGGTCACCGAAGTAGCAATAATTGGCGTCGCAGGTCGACAGGTAGTCCTTGTTGAACAAGTTGGTGGCGTTGAGCTTCACCGATGCGCCCTTGAGGGCGTTGTCCAGGCGGCTGAGGTCGTAATGCACCGAACCGTCGAACACGGTGTAGGCGTTGGCCTTGCCCAGCCAGGTGTTGGCCTGGTCGCCATAGGTGTTGCCGGTATAACGCGCGCCAAAGCCGACGCCGAAACCATCGAGTGGGCCGGTGTGCCACGTGTAGTCAGTCCACAGCGAGGCTTGCTGGTTGGGCATCAAGGTCAGGCGGTTGCCTTTGTAGATGCCTTTTTGCACCTCGGACTTGGCCAGGGTGTAAGCGGCGATGACCTTGAGGTTCTCGGTCACGTCAGACACGGCTTCCAGCTCCAGGCCCTTGACCTTCACTTCGCCGGTCTGGCTGTTGATCTGCTGGTTGCCAGCGCCAAGGGTGGTCACTTGCACGTTCTTCTGGGTCAGATCGTAGACCGCCGCCGTCAGCAGCGTGTTGGAACCGGGCGGCTGATACTTGACGCCCATTTCCCACTGTTTGCCTTCGGTCGGTTTGAAGGTCTTGGCCGCACTGGTATCGGCGTTGCTCGCCGGTTGGAACGATTCGGCGTAGGACAAGTACGGTACGAAGCCGGAATCGAACACATAGCTCAGCGCTGCGTTGCCGCTGAAGTGTTTGATGCGGTCGGTGTTGGTCGCATCGCTGTCGTTGAAGTAAGTGGTGGCCTGATGCACCCAGTCTTCGCGCCCGCCCAGGGTCAGGCGCCATTTGTCCAGGGCCATCTGGTCCTGTACGTAGAGGCCGGTCTGCACGGTTTTCTGGTTGTAGTCGTAGAACGGCCGGACGTCGGTCGGGCGCACCGTCGGCGTGGTATTGACCGGGTTGAAGATGTTGATACCCGAAGCGGTGCCGTAAATCGCGCGGTAGGACGTATCGGTACGCTGGTGGTCCAGGCCCAGCAGCAAGGTGTGGATCACGTCGCCAGTGGCGAAGTCGGCCTGGAAGTTGTTGTCCACCGCAAACTGGCCGATGTTCTCGTCCACATTGGTGGTCGAACGGCTGATATTGCCCGCGGCATCCGCCGGCGAATAGGCATAGGAGCCCACAGTCAATTGCTGGAACGATAATTCCGACTTGGTGTAGCGCAGGTTCTGCTTGAACTGCCACGTATCGTTGAAACGGTGTTCGAAGGCATAACCCAGCGCGTAGTAGGTACGGTCGTAGAACTCGTAGTCCGGGTCGCCCAGGTTCTTGTGATGGGACACTTCGCCCAGCGGCGATTTGATCTTGGTGCCCTGGATCGGCATGAACTGGCTGGTGGTGCCGGTATCGTCGCGGGTGAACTGCGAGAGCAAGGTCAGTTTGGTGTCGGGGTCGACGTTCCAGGTCAGGCTGGGGGCGATGTTGTAGCGCTTGTTATCGATATGATCGACCTGAGTGCCGGCATCGCGCACCACGCCGCTGAGGCCGTAGAGGAACTGGCCTTCATCGTCGATCTTGCCGGTGCTGGCGAAGTTGATCTGGCGGTAGTTGTCGCTGCCGTATTGCACTTGGACGGCATGGCTCGATTCTTCGCTGGGACGGCGGCTGACCATGTCCAGGAGGCCTCCCGGTGGCGTCTGGCCGTACACCGACGACGCGGGGCCGCGCAGCAGGGCGAGGCGGTCGAGGTTCCAGGTCTCGGCCTTCGGGTTGGCGTAGACGCCGCGCGGCAGTGGCAGGCCGTCGAGGAACTGGGTCGGTTCGAAGCCGCGTACGCGCATCCAGTCGTAGCGGGTGTCGCTGCCGTAGCTCGCGGAGACGATACCGGGCATGTATTTGACCGCGTCATCCAGGTTCTGCACGTTGCGGTCTTGCATCTGCTGGCGGGTGGCGACGGAAATCGAGCGCGGCGCCTCGACCAGGGCGGTATCGGTCTTGGTCCCGGCAGCGGTGCGTGTTGCGACATACCCGTCCACCGGGCCCCAGGCGCTTTCATAGCTGCCTTGGCCAATGATATTGGTCTGCGGCAACGCCACTACACCCTCCGGGATTGCCACCAGCGTGTACGTGCCCGCGCTGCTCTGTTCCAACTGCAAGCCCGTGCCGCGCAGGGCTTCGCGCAGTGCACCTTGTGCATCGAACTGGCCTTGGACCGGGGCCGAGGTCTTGCCGGCGGCGAGCGCCGGGTTGAGGGTCAGGGCCAGGCCCGCTTGGCTGGCGATCTGGTTCAGGGTGGCCGCCAGGGGCGCCGCCGGCAGGTTGTAGGCACGCACGCTGGAGGCCTGTTCGGCGGCGATCAGCAAGGGGCTGGCCAGCGGGGTACCGAGGGCGATGGCCACGGCTAACAGGCTGGGGCGCAGCAGGGTGTCTAGCGTGCGGGACATGGGGCGGCTCCTGAATGGAAATATTTCTCAATTGCCTAGGTGCCGAACGAGAATCGAAAAGTGATAGGGCTGGGTGTAATTATTTTTTTGCGCTGTTCTTGGGGGCCTCTTCGCGAGCAAGCCCGCTCCCACACTTGACCGCATTCGTTCAGGTAGAACGCGGTCGAATGTGGGAGCGGGCTTGCTCGCGAAAGCAATCGGCCAGGCACTACAGAACCTAAGGCTTGGCGCTGACAGTCACCCACCACGGCGTATGCTGCTCGATCTGCACCGGCAACGTCGGCAGCAGCGCATTCAACGCCAGGGTTGTGTCATGCAGCGGGAAGCTGCCGGTGATCCGCAGGTCGGCCACATTGTTATCCACGCCCAGGTGCCCGGTGCGATAACGGCTGAGTTCCTCGATCACATCCCCCAGGCGTGCGTTGTCCACCACCAGCATGCCGCGCGTCCAGGCGTCGGTAGCCGGGGTGACGGCCAGCGTCGGGCCCAGCCCGTCGCTGCGCATCAGCACTTGCTGGCCTTCCTTGAACACCTGTTCGTGCGGCGACGTTTCGGGCTGGGCGCCGACGGCCGATTGCAGCACGCTCAAGCGCGTGGCGTGGTCTTCGCGCTTGACGATAAACCGCGTGCCCAGCGCCCGCAGGCTGCCGTCGCGGGTCTGCACATAGAACGGCCGCGCGTCGTTGTGGCCGGTTTCGACGAGGATTTCGCCGTCCTGCAACACAATCAGCCGGCGCTTTTCATCGAAGCGTACGTCGATGGCGCTGTGGGTGTTGAGGTTGATCAGCGTGCCGTCCGGCAACTTCAGCGTGCGCTGCTCGCCAGTGGCGGTGCGTTGGTCGGCCAGCCAATAGTGGATCGGTACGTAGCGCTCGCCGGCGAACAACGCCAGGCCGATGACCAGCGCGATGCTTGCCAGCCCGCTGCCGAGCTTGCGCACCCGCTGGCGAATGCCCTCGCGGGACTGCAACAACGCCACCCGCGCCGGGCCCGAGGCGGCGCTGAAACGCTGGTCGAGCATGCCCAACTGGCGCCAGGCGCGGGCGTGTTCTTCGTCGCTGGCCAGCCATTTGTCGAACTCTTCGCGCTCAACCGCGCTGCCGTCGCCGGAATCGAGGGACAGTTGCCAGGCAATCGCCGCGTCCAGCACGCGGGACGACACCGGTTTGGAGCTGATCGTGTTCACTGCGGCTCGCCATACAGCGCGATGTAGCACTGGCGAATGCCCTGGGCCAGGTATTGGCGCACGCGAGGCACCGACACGCCAAGGCGCTGGGCGATTTCGGCGTGGCCGAGGCCGTCGAGGCGGTTATACAGGAAGGCGGCGCGGGCCTTGCTCGACAGCTTGCCGAGCAGGCGGTCGATGGCCTTGAGGTCTTCGAGGATCAGTTGCTGTTCTTCCGGCGAGGGGTGTTCGCTTTCCGGGATCAGCATCAGTTCGGTGAGGTAGGCCTGTTCCAGTGCGGCGCGGCGGAAGTAGTCGAACAACAGGCCCTTGGCGATGGCCACCAGGAACGCCCGTGGTTCGCGGGGTTCGCGCAACTCGTCACGGCCGAGCAGGCGCATGAAGGTGTCCTGGCTCAGGTCTTCGGCGCGGCTCGGGCAGGCTACGTTGCGTCGCAGCCAGGCCAGCAGCCAGCCGCGATGGTCGCGATACAACGCGCCAACAAGCTCACTGCGTGGGGTCTGGATCGACGACAAGGATCACCTGGCAAACAAAACGTTTAAAATAACGAGAATTATTCGCGATTGTGTCAGAGCCGTAGGGTGGACGCAATTGGCGTCTGTCGGGTGGTGCCATTAAAACGATGGCGCTTGTTTACGCCGTTTCCATTGGCTCAAACGCTCTTGCAGGGCGTGGGGCGTGTCGATGAACTGCTGGCGCGCTCGGCTGAACAAGATGAGCATCAACTCGGCCGTGGCCAGGGCGTCGGCGCTGGCGTGGTGGCGTTCGCCGACCTGCAAATTGAAGTGGCTGATCCAGTCGTCCAGCCCGGCCTCGCGGATATGCGCTTCGGGGCACAGCAGCGGGGCGATGTCGGCCACGTCGAGGAACGGGTGGGTCAGGCGGTAACCCAGGCTGTCCTTGAGCGCCCGGCACAGCATGTGTTGATCGAATGGCGCGTGGAACGCGAGCAACGGGCTGTCGCCGACAAACGCCATGAAATCCAGCAGCGCTTCGACCGGATCACTGCCAGCGGCAATTGCACTGGGGCCGAGGCCGTGGATCAACACGCTGGGGCTGAGTTTGGTCTCGGCCCGTTGCAGGGTGCGTTCAAACATCTGCGAGAAATCCACCGCACCGTCTTCGATCACCACCGCCCCGATGGAGAGCACCTGATCACGGTTGAGGTTCAGGCCGCTGGTTTCCAGGTCGACGACCACCCAGCGTTGCGTGCGCAACGTGTTATTGCCCAGCGTCGCGGGCTCTGGCAGTTGCGCCAGGCGTTGTAGTTGCGCGCTGTCGAGGCCAGGCTTTTTCGCACGCAGCCAACTGAACAAACTCACAGCTGATACCGCAATGTCAGGCTGCTTTGCAGGCGTTGGGCCTGGCGCAGGGATTCGCGCAGGATGCGTCGGTCCAGGTGGTTGAGGCTGTCGGGGTCGACGCGGTTGGAATATGCCTGGTTTTCCCGCGTCTGCAACTGGTGCTGCTGCATGCGGGTCTGCTGGATGAAGTGGTATGCCTCCTCATAGGCGGCGCCGTCCAGCGGCTCGATGATTTCCTTGAGCACCAGTTGGCGCAGGCGCTCCAGGGTGT
This sequence comes from Pseudomonas sp. FP2335, assembly GCF_030687535.1. Taxonomy (NCBI): domain Bacteria; kingdom Pseudomonadati; phylum Pseudomonadota; class Gammaproteobacteria; order Pseudomonadales; family Pseudomonadaceae; genus Pseudomonas; species Pseudomonas sp. FP2335. The sequence goes on along the minus strand of NZ_CP117437.1, from coordinate 5,487,691 downwards.
TGTTGGCGTGAATGCCATTGGCCAGGGCCAGCAGGCGCGCACCGTCGACGAAAGGCGTGAGGCCCTGCACCTTGAGATCCAGCATGGCCTTTTCGCCACCTTTGCGTGTGAGCACAAAGTCGCGGAAACGTCCTACGGGCGGACGCTGGCGCAAGGCGTTCTCGGCCAGCATGCGTTGGAACAGCCGGTTATCCCCAACCTGATCGAGAATGCCCTGGCGCAGTTGTTCACAGCCGCGTTCATCGCCCCACACCACGCGCAGGTCGAAGTAAATACTGGAGCCGAGCAGATTCTCCGGGGTCGCCTCGCGGATAAACGCCGCGAAACGCCGCGCCCATTCGGCCCGCGACAGGCACAGCTCGGGGTTGCCGGCCATGATATTGCCCTTGCACAGGCTGAAGCCGCACAGCGCCAGGCTCTGGTTGATCTGCTGCGCCAACGGCAACAGCTGGGCGCGGATCTGCGCGGCTTCGGCGGCGTCCTTGGCCTCGAACAGGATGCCGTTGTCCTGGTCGGTATACAGCGTCTGTTCGCGGCGGCCTTCGCTGCCAAAACACAGCCAACTGAAGGGCACGCCGGGGTCGCCTCTTTCGGCCAGGGTCAGTTCGATCACCCGGCACACGGTGTGATCGTTGAGCAGGGTAATGATGTGGGTGATCTGGGTGGACGACGCGCCATGGGCCAGCATGCGCTCGACCAACTGGCCGATCTCGCCGCGAATCGCCACCAGGTTGTCGACCCGGGGCGCGTTGCGGATGGTGCGGGCCAGGTGCACCAGGTCTACCCGTTGCAGGGAAAACAGGTCGCGCTCGGATACCACGCCACACAGGCGTTGCTCCTTGACCAGGCAGACGTGGGCGATATGTCGCTCGGTCATGGCGATGGCGGCGTCGAATGCACTGTGGTCTGGCGTCAGATAGAACGGCGCCTGGGTCATATGGCGTTCGATGGCCTGGTTGAAATCACTGGTGCCGTCGGCCACCACCTGACGCAGGTCGCGCAGGGTGAAAATCCCCAGCGGCGCCTTGTGCTCGTCGATGATCACGATGCTGCCGACCTGCTGCTCGTGCATCAGCGTCACCGCTTCGCGCAGCGGCGTGGTGGGGCTGCATGTCACCGGGTGGCGCATGGCCAACTCGCCGAGGCGGGTGTTCAGGGAGTATTGGGTGCCGAGGGTTTCCACGGCTTTTTGCTGGACTTGCTGGTTGACCTGATCCAGCAGACTGCTCACGCCGCGTAGGGCAAAGTCGCGAAACGGGCTGGAAAGCGCGAACAGTTTGATAAACGCCGGTTTGTTCAGCTGTAGGCAGAAGGTGTCTTCGGCGGCTTTATGCTCGGTGCGGGTAGCCCGTTCACCCAGCAGGGCAGCGAGGGGGAAGCATTCGCCGGTGGTGATTTCGAAGGTGGTTTCGGCTGAATCCGGGCGTTCGCCGACCACGCGGCCTTGCTTGACGATGTAAAAGTGTTCGACGGGCCCACCCGACGGCTTGAGGATGCTCTCGCCGGGGCCGAAGAAGCGCAGTTGGCATTGCTCCACCAGAAACGCCAGGTGGGCGTTTTCCATCTGGTTGAACGGCGGGAAGCGCTGCAGGAACTGCAAGGTGCCGTGGATATTCTGTAGTACGGCAGTTTTCCCCGCCTGGGCGAAGGCATCAGCTTTACTCATAACAGTGACCGCAATTTTATTGTCGTTATCGTCCTCCATGGTCGGCTCCTGCGGGGCGGGTGCCCATTGGACGTAAGTCTAGGTCCCGGGAGTCGGTGTAAACCTAGGGAAAAACCCTACATGAAGATTGTGCAAAACCCGTAGAACGCCCACTAGGCAAACTTTCCGACGAAGTGCACATTGTTCGCCCTTCCGCAGATGTCTGACGAGTGTGCTGGGAGATTGATGAGAACTGCTGAGAACCGTATGTCCGACCACGATATTTTGAGTGATGCCGAGCGCGAGGCGCTGAGCGCCGTGATGCTGGAGCCTGATTTACCGCCGCAACGGGTGTTGATCGTCGATGATGACAAGGACGCCCGTGAACTGCTGGCGGAAATCCTCGGGCTGGACGGCATTCGCTGCATGACTGCCGAGAGTGGCGAGGCGGCGTGGGCATTGTTGCAGTCCAGCGGTTCCATAGGTCTGCTCATCACCGATCTGCGCATGGCGCCTAGCAACGGTTTGGAACTGATCCGCAAGGTGCGCGAGTCCACGCGGGCGGCGTTGCCGATCATCATCATGTCGGGAGACGCGGAAGCGTTGGATGTGATCGATGCGATGCATTTGAGTGTGGTGGACTTCTTGCTCAAGCCGATTGATAGCGTGAAGTTGGCGAAACTGGTGAAGCGGGAGTTGGGGATGGTGCCCTGATTTTGTGGCAGCTTTGTGGGCCGCATCGGGGCAAGCTCCCTCCCACCTTTGACTGTGTTCACAAATCCGACGTTGACGGTACGACACAGACACGAGGTCGGTAGTAGGTCGGGTGGCGCAGCTGGCGCCGTTAGTCGGCGATTTGTAATAGCTGTCAATGTTGACAGTAGGCAGTAGAGGCGTGGCGCGTGTTAACTGGTAGTGGAAGCTTTTCCCGAAAACTTCTCCACTGGTAGACAGGAGTTCATCATGGTTACCTCCCCGCACCTTACTCAGCAAGAGTTTCAAGCTGCCTACGCGGATGTCAAAGCAGGGCTGAACCACGCAGAAATCCATTACACGTTAAATAACCAGAACCACTCTTTTACAACGGAAGGCGTCTCCGGCGGATTTAGCCAAACCTTAATATCCCAGGGAACAGGTGTAGCCATGGGGTGGAGGTACCCTGGCGGTCTGCAGGTAGGGCAAAACAGCTTTCTCTTCACGGCTCTTGGGAATGCAGTGTTTTACGCGTCAGTATTTGATACTTACCCACACGTTCTGAAAGGGACGCTAGAGGTGCTGGTCAAGATCACTGGAGAGGGCGATAAGGAAGTCGCCGAGATTACAGGGAAGATTAGGGGGGCAGTATTTAGCAACGGCACTGACGAAGTGACGGTTGATGGCGAGTTTAAGTACCTCTTTCCCTAAGCTCTCCTGAAGAAAAAGCCCCGGTCTCTCGACCAGGGCTTTTTTCATTTACAGGCCATTCTTGGCCTTGAACTCCCGACGCCGACGATGCAACACCGGCTCGGTATAGCCATTCGGCTGCTTCGTCCCTTCAATCACCAACTCCACCGCTGCCTGGAACGCGATGTTGCTGTCGAAATCCGGTGCCAGTGGGCGGTACAACTTATCCCCGGCATTCTGACGGTCGACCACCGGCGCCATGCGCTTGAGGCTTTCCAGCACCTGGGCTTCGTTGACGATGCCGTGGCGCAGCCAGTTGGCGATGTGCTGGCTGGAAATGCGCAGGGTGGCGCGGTCTTCCATCAGGCCCACATCGTTGATGTCCGGCACTTTCGAGCAACCGACGCCCTGGTCGATCCAGCGCACCACGTAACCGAGGATGCCCTGGGCGTTGTTGTCCAGCTCATTACGGATTTCTTCGTCGGACCAATCGGTATTGGTCGCCAGAGGAATGCTCAGGATGTCGTCCACCGACGCGCGTTCGCGCTTGGCCAGTTCGGTCTGGCGGGCGAATACGTCGACCTTGTGGTAGTGCAACGCGTGCAGCGCAGCCGCAGTCGGCGACGGCACCCAAGCGGTGTTGGCGCCGGCCAGTGGGTGGGCGATTTTCTGTTCGAGCATCAAAGCCATCAGGTCGGGCATCGCCCACATGCCTTTGCCGATTTGCGCACGGCCTTGCAGGCCGGTGCTCAAGCCGATGTCGACGTTCCAGTTTTCGTACGCGCCAATCCATTTTTCCGCCTTCATCGCCGCCTTGCGCACCATCGCGCCGGCTTCCATGGAGGTGTGGATTTCGTCGCCGGTACGGTCGAGGAAGCCGGTGTTGATAAACACCACGCGCTCGCTGGCCGCCTTGATGCAGGCCTTGAGGTTGACCGTGGTACGGCGCTCCTCGTCCATGATCCCGACTTTGAGGGTGTTGCGCGGCAGGTTCAGCACCTCTTCGATGCGACCGAACAGCTCGTTGGTGAACGCGGCTTCTTCCGGGCCGTGCATCTTCGGTTTGACGATGTACACGGAGCCGGTGCGGCTGTTTTTGCGAGTGCTGGTGCCGTTGAGGCTATGGATCGCGGCCAGGCTGGTGATCAGCCCGTCGAGGATGCCTTCCGGTACTTCGTTGCCGTCTTTGTCGAGGATCGCGTCGATGGTCATCAGGTGACCCACGTTACGCACAAACAACAGCGAACGGCCGTGCAGGGTTACGTCCTGGCCATTCACGCCGGTGTAGACGCGGTCGGCATTCATGGTGCGGGTGAAGGTCTTGCCGCCCTTGGCCACTTCTTCGGCCAGGTCGCCCTTCATCAGGCCGAGCCAGTTGCGATAGATCACGACTTTGTCATCGGCATCGACGGCGGCGACGGAGTCTTCGCAGTCCATGATGGTGGTCAGCGCGGCTTCCATCAGCACGTCTTTGACACCGGCGGCGTCGGTCTGGCCGACCGGGGTGCTGGCGTCGATCTGGATTTCGAAGTGCAGGCCGTTGTGTTTCAACAGTACGGCAGTCGGTTGTGCCGCGTCGCCGTGGAAACCGATCAGTTGCGCATCGTCGCGCAGGCCGCTGTTGCTGCCGCCCTTGAGACCGACGATCAGCTTGCCATCCACGATCTTGTAAGCGGTGGAGTCGACGTGGCTGCCGGCGCTGAGCGGTGCGGCTTCGTCGAGGAAGGCGCGGGCGAAGGCAATCACCTTGTCGCCGCGCACTTTGTTGTAGCCCTGGCCCTTTTCGGCGCCGTCGGCTTCGCTGATGGCGTCGGTGCCATACAGCGCGTCATACAGCGAGCCCCAACGCGCATTCGATGCGTTGAGGGCAAAACGCGCGTTCATCACCGGCACCACCAGCTGCGGGCCGGCCATGCGGGCGATCTCGTCGTCGACGTTTTGGGTCGTGGCCTGGAAATCTGCGGCTTCTGGCAGCAGGTATCCGATGTCTTGCAGGAAGGCCTTGTAGGCCACCGGGTCGTGGGCCTGGCCCGCGTGGTTCTGGTGCCAGGTGTCGATCCGCGCCTGGAAATCGTCGCGTTTGGCGAGTAGGGCTTTGTTCTTCGGTGCCAGGTCATGGATGACCTTGTCGGCACCGGCCCAGAACTGCTCGGCAGTAATGCCGGTGCCGGGAATGGCTTCGTTGTTCACGAAGTCGAACAGGACTTTGGCGACCTGCAGGCCACCGACTTGAACGTGTTCAGTCATTGCTTGCCTCACTCTGCACAGCTTAAGCGCTTTTTAGATTTTCATTATGTAGTGCCAGGTTGCGCATACTACATGATGACTTGCGGTTGTGAAAATTAGACTAAATACGTCGTTTAGCGACCCACTTTGGTCGTACGGTCACAGCGGAGAACCGGATGTTCTCAAAAAACTATTGGATTGTTCCAGATAAATATAAAAATGGTACACGATTTGTTATCAAGGGCTTCCGGGTCCACCTTGTAGATTGAATTCCAGAGGGCATCGCCATGGACCATCTTGTACTCACAATCATCGCCGCCGACAAACCCGGCCTGGTGGAACGCATTGCACAGAACATCGCCGCCCACGGCGGCAACTGGCTGGAAAGCCGCATGGCGCACATGGCCGGGCAGTTTGCCGGGATCCTGCGGGTCAGCGTTCCTGCAGAAAACCGTCAGGCATTGGTGGGCGCGCTGGAGGACTTATCCACACACGGCATTCGCGTGCTGGTGGGTGAGGGCAGCAGCGGGCAAGCTGCGGCGTCCAAATCCATCATGATGACGCTAGTGGGCAATGACCGTTCCGGCATCGTGCGTGAGATCACCGCGCTGTTGAGCAAGCAAGGGGTGAACCTGGAAAGCCTGAGCACCGATGTGCGCCCGGCGCCCATGAGCGGCGACCCCCTGTTTACCGCCGAGGCGCTGTTGCGGGTGCCGGCAGCGTTATCCCTGGACACCTTGCAGCTCTCCCTGGAAACCCTGGCCGACGACTTGATGGTGGAACTGCACCACGAGGAATAATCTGCCCACAGGGTTATGCATGGAAATCTTGCATGGGCCTGTGGATAACCTGTAGAGACCCGGCGCCAGGCCACGCCGGCCGGGCTTCTGCGCTGCTTGAGCAAAAAACGAGCAATTTCAAAAGCTTGTGCACAAATGGCGGGGATCAGGTTGTGGATAACCTTGGGGTGGATGTCTGCAAGCCACGCCCGCTGTGGCTTGCAGAGTTTTGTACGTTATTTGATCAGCGTTTGCGCACGCTCAGCCACGCATCCACGCTGTAAACCACCAGGCCAGCCCAGATAAACGCGAAGGCAATCAGCGTGCTCGGTGCCAGGTGTTCACCGAACAACAGCACCGCTTCCAGCAGCACCAGGGTCGGCGCGACGTACTGCAAAAAGCCCAGGGCTGTGTAGGGCAGGTGCCGTGCGGCGGCGTTGAAACACACCAGCGGGATCAGCGTTACCGGGCCAGCGGCCACCAGCCACCAGGCTTCGGACGTGCTCCAGAACGCCAACTGTGCACTGTGGGCGGTCGGGTTGAACAGCAACCACGCCACGGCAATCGGCACCAGCATCCAGGTTTCCACCACCAGCCCCGGCAGTGCCTTGACCGGCGCCTGTTTGCGGATCAAACCGTAGAACCCGAAGGTCAGCGCCAACACCAGCGACACCCAAGGCAAACTGCCCACCTGCCACACCTGCTGTGCCACACCCACTGCCGCCAGCCCGACCGCCGCCCACTGCAAGCGCCGCAGGCGTTCGCCGAGGATCAGCATGCCCAGCAACACATTCACCAGCGGGTTGATGTAGTAACCGAGGCTCGCTTCCAGCATGCGCCCGCTGTTCACCGACCACACATAGGTCAGCCAGTTACCCGCAATCAACGAACCGCTGAGGGCCAGGATCGCCAGGCGCTTGGGGTTGTCACGCAGTTCACGGAACCAGCCGGGGTGCTTCCATACCATCAGCAGCAAGCCGCCGAACAGCGCCGACCACAACACGCGATGCACGATGATTTCGGCGGCCGGGACGCTGGCGATGGCTTTGAAGTAGAGCGGGAACAGACCCCAGATGACATAGGCGCTCAGGCCCAGGATGTACCCCTTGCGGGGGTTGGCGGCGTGCATTGCAGAATCCTTGCTTAGGCAGCTAACAAAGGCGCGATTGTAAGTACATTTGCCAGGCAATGGGCGGTGCTTTTCTGTGGGACCCGACAAGCCAGCTCCCACAAGGAGAGGGGTTGGGTCAGAAGAGTTTCAGGGGTTCTTCGTTCAACGCCGACAGTTGCTCGCGCAATGCCAACACCTGGTCCCCCCAATACCGCTCAGTGCCAAACCACGGGAAGCTGTGGGGAAACGCCGGGTCATCCCAGCGCCGCGCCAGCCAGGCGCTGTAATGCATCAGGCGCAAGGCGCGCAGCGGTTCGATCAGCGCCAGTTCGCGCGGGTCGAAGTCGTGGAATTCCTGGTAGCCGTCCATCAATTCCGACAACTGTCCCAGGCATTCCTGACGATCACCGGCAAGCATCATCCACAGGTCCTGCACTGCCGGGCCCATGCGGCAGTCATCCAGGTCGACGATGTGGAACATCTCGTCACGGCACATCATGTTGCCGGGGTGGCAATCGCCGTGCATACGGATGTTTTTGTGCGGCGTGGCCTTGTACACCTCTTCCACGCGCTTGAGCAGGTCGCGGGCCACGGACTCGTAGGCCGGCAGCAGGCTCTTGGGGATGAAGTTGCCTTCGAGCAGGGTGTTGAGGGAGTCGTGGCCGAAGTTCTTCACACCCAAGGCTTCACGGTGTTCGAACGGGCGGGTGGAACCCACCGCATGCAAACGGCCCAGCAGTTGCCCTAGACGATACAGTTGGTCGAGGTTGCCCGGCTCCGGCGCACGGCCGCCACGGCGGGGAAACAGGGTGAAGCGGAAACCTTCGTGTTCGAACAGGCTTTCGCCGTTGTGGATAAGGGGTGCAACCACTGGCACGTCACACTCGGCCAGTTCGAAGGTGAAGCGGTGTTCTTCGAGGATCGCTTCGTTGGTCCAGCGCTGCGGGCGGTAGAACTTGGCGATCAGCGGCTCGGAATCTTCGATGCCGACTTGATACACGCGGTTTTCGTAGCTGTTGAGCGCCAGTACGCGGGCATCGCTGAGGAAACCGATGCTTTCAACGGCGTCGAGGACCAGATCAGGGGTGAGTGTTTCAAACGGATGGGCCATGCGAACTCCTGCGCGCAGCAGGGCGCCGCGTCCGGCCGGGTATGGTAACAGTGATAGGTGGTGACTGTGCGGACGCCTTCGCGGGCAAGCCCGCTCCCACATTCGACCGCATTCTCATGTTGGAACTCGGTCAACTGTGGGAGCGGGCTTGCTCGCGAAGAGGGTTTATCAGGCGCCGACGATGCCACCATCATCCCGCCGAATCGCCATCACCGACGAGCGTGGTTTACCGTTCGGCAAATGCTCCGGCCAGGTCGAGCCCCCGGTTTCCCCCGGATGTTGAATCCCCACAAACAGTGTCTTCTGATCCGGCGAGAAGCTGATGCCTGTCACCTCACATGCCACCGGTCCTACCATGAAGCGGCGGATTTCCCCAGTGGCCGGGTCGGCACACAGCATCTGGTTATTGCCCATGCCCGCGAAGTCGCCCGTGTTGCTGTAGTCGCCGTCGGTAAGAATCCACAGGCGCCCAGCCTTGTCGAAACCCAAGCCATCAGGACTGTTGAACATGTTCTGCGGGTTGATATTGGACGAGCCGCCCTTAGGTGTGCCGGCGTGTACACCCGGGTTGCCGGCCACCACAAACAAGTCCCAGCTGAACGTGGCGGCGCCGTGGTTATCGGCGTCGGCCTTCCAGCGCAGGATCTGGCCGTAGACGTTTTTCTCGCGCGGGTTGGGCCCGCCCACCGGCTGGCCGTCTTCGCCGCGCTTGGCGTTGTTGGTCAGGGTGCAATACACCTGGCCATCGGTGGGGCTGACCACGATCCATTCCGGGCGGTCCATGCGTGTGGCTTTCACCACGCTGGCGGCGAGGCGTGCGTGGATCAGCACCTCGGCCTGGCTGGTGAAACCTGTGCTGGCGTCGATGCCGTTCTTGCCGAAAGTCAGCTCGACCCATTGGCCTTTGCCCTTGGGATGGTCGGCGTTGCCGTCGCCGGCGTCGAAAATCGCCACGTACAAGGTGCCGTGGTCGAGCAGGTCTTTGTTGGCCTTGGGGTTCTTGTGGTTGATCTTGTCGCGGCTGACGAATTTGTAGATGAACTCGCCACGCTCGTCGTCGCCCATGTACACCACGGCGCGGCCGTCGCGGGTTTCGGCCAGCGCGGCGTTTTCGTGCTTGAAGCGGCCAAGGGCAGTGCGCTTGACCGGGGTGGACTTGGGATCGAACGGGTCGATTTCCACTACCCAGCCGTGGCGATTGAGTTCGTTGGGGTTCTTGGCGAGGTCAAAGCGCGGGTCGTGCTGGTGCCAGTTGATGTCTTTGCTGGCGGCCACGGCGCCATAGCGCTTTTGCCCGGCATCGAAGGTTTGTTGTGGGTTGGTGCTGCCGAAGCAGTCGGTGAAGTTCTCTTCACAGGTCAGATAAGTACCCCATGGCGTTTTGCCGTTGGCGCAGTTCTGGAACGTGCCAAGGGCCTTTGTGCCGCTCTTGTCGGCGCCGGTTTTCAGCCAGGCGTGGCCGGCGGCGGGGCCGCTCAGGCGGATCGGCGAGTTGCCGTGGATGCGCCGGTTGTAGCGCGAGTCCTGCACGAACTGCCAGGTATCGCCCTGGCGCCGCACTTCGATCACCGACACGCCTTCGCTGGCCTGGGCCTTGCGCACGTCCTCGGCCGATTGCGGCGCACCGCCGTGGGCGAAGAGGTAGCGGTAGTTGGTGTATTCGTTGTTGATCGCCATGAGCGCACGGTTGTCGTCGCCGGGGAAGGCGAACAGGCTCATGCCGTCGTTGTGGTCGCCGAACTGCTGCTCCTGGGCCAGGGCCGTGCCGTTGCCGGACGGGTTGAACGCCGGTGCGCTCTTGCTCAGCGGCTGGCCCCAACTGATCAGCACCGAGGCGCTATAGCCCGGCGGCAAGGTAATGGCGTCGCTGGTGGCGGCGGCGATGCTGGTGAAACCCAGCAACGGGCTGGCGCTTGCGGCGTTGACGGCCATCGCGCTGCGGCTCAACAGGTTGCCACCGAGGAACATCGCGGCACCGCACAGGGCACCGGCGCCGATAAAGCGGCGGCGGGTGAGGCCGACCATCTGTTCGAGGTCGGTGGCTTGGTTTTCTTCTAATAGGCTCATCGTCAGGCTCCCTGCGGTTTTTGCAGACACCTTAAGGAGCGCGCGTGACGAAATTGTTGCAGTTTGAGGATGGCCGTCGCCTATACCGGTGTGCCCAGCAGCACATTGCTCGGGGCGAATTGCACACGGATCGTCTGGCCTTCGGCGGCGCCCAGGGCCATGAGCTTGCCGGGCGGCGCCAGGGCGCATAAAACCTGGCCGTTGGGCAGGGTGATACGCACTTCGCTGGGGCCGTCTTCAGCGTCGAGAATCGCCTCGATCCTGCCGCTCATGCAATTGTGTCCAGGTGTTGCAGAGGACCCGGGCCCCAGCAATTCCAGCCAGCCGGCCTTGATCAGCGCGACCACTTCCACGCCGCTTTCCAGTTCCAGCCGTTGCGTGCTGTCGTGGGTGATCTGCGCTTGCAGCGTCAGGCCACCAGCGAGTTGCAGGCGGATCAGGTCGTTGCGGCCATGGCTCTCAATCGCCATGACCTGGCCGTGCAACTGGTTGCGCGCGCTGGTGCGCAGCATCAAGCGGCCAAGCAGGTTGAAGTCACTGGCGGCTTCATCCGAACCGAGCAGTTCGGCTTGCAGCACTTGCAGGCGCTGGTAGAGGCGCAGGACCCGCTCGCCCTCTGCCGTCAGCCTGGCCCCGCCGCCGCCCTTGCCGCCGACGCTGCGCTCCACCAGCGGTTTTTGCGCGAGGTTGTTCAGTTCGTCGATGGCGTCCCAGGCGGCTTTGTAGCTCAAACCGGCGCTTTTCGCTGCGCGGGTAATCGAACCCTGTTCGGCGATATGTCCCAGCAAGGCAATGCGCTGGGGGCGGCGGATGATGTGTTGGCTGAGGGAGGCTGGCAGAGACATGGCGATACGCTTGGATGAGATAAACAGAACGTTGCGGGCAAGGCGCGCTTGCGTCAAGTCAGGCCCCCGGTTTGGGCGTGCGGGCCAGGCAATACACATCGACTTGCCGCGCACCGGCGTTGATCAACAGGCGCGCAAGGCTGTGGGCGGTGGCGCCGGTGGTGAGTACGTCGTCGACCAGGGCGAAGTGGCGACCCGTCACCTCGGCATTGGCGGCCACGGCGAAGGCCTTGAGCAAGTTGCGTTTGCGCTGTTTGGCGTCAAGGGCTTGCTGCGCGACGGTTTCCTGGGGCCGCAGCAGCACATGTTCATCCAGTGCGATGTCGAGGTCGTGGCTCAGCCACCGCGCCAGCATCAGTGCCTGGTTAAAGCCGCGTTCACGCTGGCGTTTGCGCGCCATGGGCACCGGCAGCAGGCAGTCGGGGCGCGGGAGTTCGGCGTTGTCGAAGCGGTGTTGCAGGTGCTGGGCGAGCAAGCGCGCGAGCAGGTGGCCGAGCGGCCAGCGTGCCTGGTGCTTGAAGCGGCTGATCAGGCTGTCGACCGGAAAGCTGAAGGTCCAGGGCGCGATCACATGTTTAAACGCCGGTGGCTGTTTGAAACATTGTGCGCAAACCAGGCCGTCCATCGGCAGGGGCACGGCGCAAATCTCGCACTGCTCCAACAGCCAGGGCAGCTCGGTTTCGCAGACGTTGCACACACAATGGGCGGATTCCGTCGCTTCATCGCAGATCAAACAGGTGTGTTCGTTTTTTAACCAGATGTAAACCTGGTGTTTGTAGTCAGGTTGACAGTGCATGAATCTTCCTTAAATATGCCGAGCATCCGTGTCGTGTCTGTGGGTATTGCCCTTCCCACAGCGCTTGCCCAAGCATAATCAAGGAATCGCCCATGAGCGCCAGCACCACCGCCACCTTGCGTCACGATTGGTCCCTCGCCGAAGTCAAAGCGCTGTTCGTGCAGCCGTTCAATGACCTGTTGTTCCAGGCGCAGACCGTGCATCGCGCGCATTTCGACGCGAACCGTGTGCAGGTGTCGACCTTGCTGTCGATCAAGACCGGTGCTTGCCCGGAAGATTGCAAATATTGTCCGCAGTCGGGCCACTACAACACCGGCCTGGAAAAAGAAAAGCTGATGGAAGTGCAGAAGGTCCTCGAAGAGGCCGCCCGCGCCAAGGCCATCGGTTCGACCCGCTTCTGCATGGGCGCCGCGTGGAAGCACCCGTCGGCCAAAGACATGCCCTACGTGCTGCAGATGGTCAAAGGCGTGAAGGCCATGGGCCTGGAAACCTGCATGACCCTCGGCCGCCTCGACCAGGACCAGACCGCAGCCCTGGCCCAGGCCGGTCTCGATTACTACAACCACAACCTGGATACGTCGCCGGAGTTCTACGGTTCGATCATCACCACCCGCACCTACAGCGAGCGCCTGCAAACCCTGGCCTATGTGCGTGAGTCGGGGATGAAGATCTGCTCTGGCGGTATCCTTGGCATGGGCGAGTCGCTGGATGACCGCGCCAACCTGCTGATCCAGCTGGCCAACCTGCCGGAGCATCCGGAGTCGGTGCCGATCAACATGCTGGTGAAGGTGGCCGGTACGCCGCTGGAGAATGCCGAGGACATCGACCCATTCGACTTCATCCGCATGCTGGCCGTGGCGCGCATCCTGATGCCGCAGTCCCACGTGCGCCTGTCGGCCGGCCGCGAAGCGATGAACGAGCAGATGCAGGCCCTGGCGTTTTTTGCCGGTGCCAACTCGATCTTCTACGGCGACAAATTGCTGACCACTGCCAACCCGCAGGCGGATAAGGACATGCAACTGTTCGCGCGCCTGGGGATCTTGCCCGAAGCCCGCGAAGAGCACGCCGATGAAGTGCATCAGGCGGCGATCGAACAGGCACTGGTTGAGCAAAAAAGCAGCGAGCAGTTCTACAACGCGGTGGTTTGACGCCCATCTCTCTATTGGAATGCAATCCATTGTGGAAGCTGGCTTGCCTGCGATAGCGGCCGTTCAGACACATTGATGCTGAATGTGCCGCCGTCATCGCAGGCAAGCCAGCTCCCACATTGAGACCGTGTTCAGTCTGTTTAATCGAGGCCTGCATGTCTTTCGATCTCTCCGCGCGCCTCGCTGCCCGCCGTGCCGAGCACCTTTATCGCCAACGCCCGCTGCTGGAAAGCCCCCAAGGCCCGCAAGTGGTGGTCGACGGCCAACCGCTGCTGGCGTTCTGTAACAACGATTACCTGGGCCTGGCCAATCACCCGCAAGTGATTGAAGCCTGGCGCGCCGGTGCGTCCCGTTGGGGTGTCGGCGGTGGCGCGTCGCACCTGGTGGTCGGGCATGCCACGCCGCACCACGAGCTGGAAGAAGCCCTGGCCGACCTCACCGGGCGCCCGCGCGCATTGCTGTTTACCACCGGCTACATGGCCAACCTCGGCGCAGTCACGGCGTTGGTGGGGCAGGGCGATACGGTGCTGGAAGACCGGCTCAACCACGCCTCGCTGCTGGATGCCGGCTTGCTGTCCGGTGCGCGTTTCAATCGCTACCTGCATAACGACGCCGAAAGCCTGGCCAAGCGTCTGGAAAAGGCCACTGGCAACACGCTGGTGGTCACCGACGGCGTGTTCAGCATGGACGGCGACCTGGCCGACTTGCCCGCGCTGGCCCGTGAAGCCCGCGCAAAAGGCGCCTGGCTGATGGTGGATGATGCCCACGGTTTTGGCCCGTTGGGCGCCAATGGTGGTGGGATCGTCGAGCATTTCGGCTTGAGCCAGGAGGACGTGCCGGTACTGGTCGGCACCCTCGGTAAAGCCTTCGGTACGGCGGGCGCCTTTGTGGCGGGCAGCGAAGAGCTGATCGAAAGCCTGATCCAGTTTGCGCGCCCGTATATCTACACCACCAGCCAGCCCCCGGCGCTGGCCTGTGCGACCTTGAAAAGCCTGGAGTTGCTGCGCACCGAGCATTGGCGGCGCGAGCACCTCGACGGCCTGATCCGCCAGTTCCGCCGGGGCGCCGAGCAGCTTGGCCTGGATTTGATGGCGAGTTTTACGCCGATCCAGCCGATCCTGGTCGGTAGCAGCGCCAAGGCCGTGCGCCTGTCGCAGATGCTGCGCGAGCGTGGCCTGATGGTCACGGCGATCCGCCCGCCCACCGTACCCGCTGGCAGCGCACGTTTGCGCGTGACGTTAACGGCGGCCCACACCGAGGCGCAGGTGCAGCTATTGTTGAGCGGATTGGAAGAGTGTTTCCGCTTGTTAGGCGCCACGGAGCCCGACCATGCGTGATCGACTGATTTTGTTGCCTGGCTGGGGCCTCGGCGTATCGCCGCTGGAGCCGTTGGCCGCCGCCTTGCACGGTCTGGACGAACACCTGCGGGTGCAGATCGAACCGTTGCCGACGCTGGACGCCAGCGACCTGGACGAATGGCTCGATGAACTCGACGCGACGCTGCCGGACGACGCCTGGCTGGGCGGCTGGTCCCTCGGCGGCATGCTTGCTGCGGAACTGGCGGCACGACGTGGCGAACGCTGCTGCGGCTTGCTGACCCTGGCGAGCAACCCCTGTTTTGTCGCCCATGACGGTTGGCCGAGTGCGATGCCTGCCGAGACCTTCGACGCCTTCCTCGCCGGTTGTCATGCCGATTCCCAAGTCACCCTGAAACGCTTCGGCCTGTTGTGTGCCAAGGGCGCCGCCGACCCGCGTGGGCTGGCGCGTTTGCTGGTGGGCGGGGCGCCGAACACTCCGCCCCGGGCGTTGATGAGCGGCCTTGAATTGCTTGCCCGACTCGACACCCGCGACGCCTTGCTGGCCTATCGGGGCCCGCAGATGCACCTGTTTGCCGGGGGCGACGAACTGGTGCCCGCCGAAGCCGCGAGCGACCTGCTGAGCTTGCTGCCCGATGTTGAAATCGGCCTGATTGAACAGGCTGGTCACGCTTTTCTTCTGGAGGACCCCCACGGTGTGGCGGGGGCCATCCAGGCTTTTTTGCATGAGTGCGCTGATGACTGATTTATCCCACGCCCCGTTGCCGGGTGCCCTGCCGGACAAGCGCCAGGTGGCGGCGTCGTTTTCCCGTGCGGCGGCCAGCTATGACAGCGTTGCCGAGTTGCAGCGGGCTGTCGGCGCTGAATTGCTGGCACGTGTGCCGGCCGGTATTGCACCGCAACGCTGGTTGGATATGGGGTGCGGCACCGGGTATTTCAGCCGTGTGCTGGGCGCGCGCCTGCCCGCCAGCCAGGGCATTGCGTTGGACATCGCCGAAGGCATGCTCAACCACGCGCGGCCCCTGGGTGGCGCACAGCACTTCATCGCAGGTGATGCCGAGCGCTTGCCGCTTAAAGCTGAAAGCGTGGGGCTGCTCTTCACCTCCCTCGCGGTGCAATGGTGTGCGAATTTCGGCGCGGTGCTCAGCGAGGCTTATCGCGTGCTGCAACCCGGTGGCGTGTTGGCGTTCGCCAGCCTGTGCGTGGGCACCCTGGATGAGCTGCGCGAAAGCTGGCGGGCGGCGGACGGTATGGTTCACGTCAACCGTTTCCGCACTTTCGAGATGTATCAGCAATTGTGCGCGGCCAGCGGCC
Source organism: Pseudomonas sp. FP2335 (assembly GCF_030687535.1). Taxonomy (NCBI): domain Bacteria; kingdom Pseudomonadati; phylum Pseudomonadota; class Gammaproteobacteria; order Pseudomonadales; family Pseudomonadaceae; genus Pseudomonas; species Pseudomonas sp. FP2335. The sequence continues at coordinate 5,471,950 of NZ_CP117437.1, read as the reverse complement.
TGCGGGTGGTGAGCCTGGAGCGCCAGCCCCATGTGCTGCACTACCCGGATGTACGTAGCCTGACCCATGAGTTGAAGGCGTTGGGCGCCCATAACCTCAACCCCGGCCGGCCGGGAGGGTTGACGGGGCGCGCGCGGATTGTTGCACTGGTGGACGCTTACGAGCAGTTCCGTCAGGCCCAGGGCCTGCCCGCCACGTATCAAGTGGTGTACGCCGTACTGGAGAAACCGCTATGAGCGCCTATTTTGTCACCGGTACCGATACGGATGTTGGCAAGACCACCATCGCCGCCGGCCTGTTGCACGCCGCCCGGCAAGCCGGAAAAAGTACTGCCGCCGGTAAGCCGGTGGCCTCTGGTTGCCAGGTCACGCCCAAAGGCTTGCGCAACGCCGACGCACTGGCGCTGTTGGCCGAATGCTCGCTGCCGCTGAGTTATGCCGAGGTCAACCCGCTGGCGTTCGAGCCGGCCATCGCGCCCCATCTGGCGGCGCGCGAAGCGGGGGTTGCGCTCACGGTGCAAGCGTTGCTCAAGCCGATGCAGCAGATCCTGGCGCGGGATGCGGATTTCACCCTGATCGAGGGCGCGGGCGGTTGGCGCGTGCCGCTGGCGGATCAGGCGAACCTGTCGGACCTGGCCATTGCGCTGAAGCTGCCGGTAATCCTGGTGGTGGGCGTGCGCCTGGGGTGCATCAGTCATGCCTTGCTGACTGCCGAGGCCATCGCCCGGGACGGTTTGTCGCTGGCGGGCTGGGTGGCGAATATCATCGATCCCAAGACCTCCCGTCTGGAAGAGAACCTCGCCACCCTGGCCGAGCGATTGCCTGCACCGTGCCTGGGGCGTGTGCCGAAGCTCAAGCACGCCGGGGCTGAAGCGGTGGCCGAGTACTTGCAATTGGATCTGCTTGACTGATTTTGGCTATCACTAAGGCATTGTGCCATTAGTGTTTTTGACGGGTGTTTTGCCGGTTTCTCTGCTTCAATCAGGGCTCACGATTCTATAAAGGCAGGTTTACGCCATGGACATCTCTGGAAGCAGCGCGTTTTATTCGGGACTGAGCACCATTCAGGCCGGGCAGAACCGTGTCGACCAGGCCGCCGGCAAGATCGCCAGCGCGGCGACGACCCAGCCATCGGATGCACAGCTTGATCGTCTGCGCGCCAACGACCGGGCCCAGCCGTCGAATTCGGCGAGCAATATGGTCGAGATGGCTGAAGGCAAGTTTCAGGTGGAGCTGGGCGCCAAAGTCGCCAAGGCTTCGGATGAAATGCTCGGCACCTTGATCGATACCTTCGCTTGACCCCTCTCCTCCCAGGCGTGCTGGCTCTTCTGGGGGAGCTGGCTTGCCTGCGATAGCTTCTACTTTTTCTTCCTGATGCACCGCGGCGCCTGCATCGCAGGCAAGCCAGCTCCCATATTTGTTCTGCGCCAACCCTCTGAACTTCTACACTTTCCTGTGCAGTGGCATCTCGCCACGTGCGCTGTAGTGCGCGCCATTGATTTGCCGCATGACAAACGGCGTCTTGACATCCCCAAGTCGTAAACGTATGTTTCAAACACCTGTTTGACCGCCACAACAATTCCACGCGGTTGTTCATTCCAGATACATCAGCAGAGGTTTATCGCTATGCCTGACTACAAGGCCCCCTTGCGTGATATTCGCTTCGTTCGTGACGAACTGCTTGGCTATGAAGCGCACTATCAGAGCCTGCCGGCTTGCCAGGACGCTACCCCGGACATGGTTGACGCCATCCTTGAGGAAGGCGCCAAGTTTTGTGAGCAAGTGCTGGCCCCGTTGAACCGCGTGGGTGACATCGAAGGGTGCACCTGGAGTGAGTCTGGCGTTAAAACCCCTACTGGTTTCAAAGAAGCCTATAAACAATTCGTCGAAGGCGGCTGGCCAAGCCTGGCCCACGACGTAGAGCACGGTGGCCAAGGCCTGCCGGAATCCCTGGGCCTGGCCGTGAGCGAAATGGTTGGCACCGCCAACTGGTCGTGGGGCATGTACCCAGGCCTGTCCCACGGTGCGATGAACACCATTTCCGAGCACGGCACCCCCGAGCAGCAAGAGGCTTACCTGACCAAACTGGTGTCGGGTGAATGGACCGGCACCATGTGCCTGACCGAGCCACACTGCGGTACCGACCTGGGCATGCTGCGCACCAAGGCCGAGCCTCAGGCGGACGGTTCCTACAAGGTCTCCGGCACCAAGATCTTCATCTCGGCCGGTGAACACGACATGGCCGACAACATCGTCCACATCGTACTGGCACGCCTGCCGGACGCTCCGGCTGGCACCAAAGGCATCTCGCTGTTTATCGTGCCGAAGTTCCTGCCCAACGCCGATGGCTCGATCGGCACGCGCAACGCGGTGAGCTGTGGCTCGCTGGAACACAAGATGGGCATCCACGGCAACGCCACCTGTGTGATGAACTTCGACCAGGCCACCGGTTTCCTGATCGGCCCGGCGAACAAAGGCCTGAACTGCATGTTCACCTTTATGAACACCGCTCGCCTGGGGACCGCGCTGCAAGGCCTGTCCCACGCCGAGATCGGCTTCCAGGGCGGCCTGAAATATGCCCGTGATCGCCTGCAAATGCGCTCCCTGACCGGCCCGAAAGCGCCGGACAAAGCCGCTGACCCGATCATCGTGCATCCTGACGTGCGTCGCATGCTGCTGACCATGAAAGCCTTCGCCGAAGGCAACCGTGCGATGGTGTACTTCACCGCCAAGCAAGTGGACATCGTCAAGTACGGCACCGACGACGAAGCCAAGAAACAGGCCGACGGCCTGCTGGCCTTCATGACTCCTATCGCCAAGGCGTTCATGACCGAAGTCGGTTTCGAGTCCGCCAACCACGGCGTGCAGATCTACGGCGGCCACGGCTTCATTGCCGAGTGGGGCATGGAGCAGAACGTGCGCGACAGCCGCATTTCGATGCTGTACGAAGGCACCACGGGTATCCAGGCTCTCGACCTGCTGGGCCGTAAAGTGCTGATGACCCAAGGCGAAGCGCTCAAGGGCTTCACCAAGATCGTGCACAAGTTCTGCCAGGCCAACGAGGGCAACGAAGCGGTCAAAGAGTTCGTCGCACCGCTGGCTGCACTGAACAAAGAGTGGGGCGAGTTGACCATGAAGGTCGGCATGGCCGCGATGAAAGACCGCGAAGAAGTCGGCGCCGCCTCGGTGGACTACCTGATGTACTCCGGTTATGCGTGCCTGGCTTACTTCTGGGCCGACATGGCGCGCCTGGCGGCTGAGAAACTGGCGGCCGGCACCTCCGAAGAAGCGTTCTACACGGCCAAGCTGCAGACGGCGCGCTTCTACTTCCAGCGCATCCTGCCGCGTACCCGTACCCACGTGGCCACCATGCTGTCGGGCGCCAACAACCTGATGGACATGAAAGAAGAAGACTTCGGCCTGGCTTACTAAGCCTTACCGGGTCACTTCCTGAGCCGCCGCTTCCTACCGGAAGCGGCGGCTTTTTTTGGGCAATAAAAAACCACAGTACAGCGCTCAGGGATTGCCGTTGGCTGCCGTTAAAGTGATGGCAATGTGATACATGCGTGCCAGGTTATGCTTAACTGTTCGCGCAGAGGCACAGTGCCATCATTCTTTTGCGGGTCGGAGTTTTACCCTTGTCACGCGTGTCCGCTGTACGGTTCAGTCATTTCCTACCTTCGTTGCTGCTGTTGCTGGCCGGGCTCTCGGCTGCGTACGTCAAGGACCTCAACGTCTTCTTTACCTCGCTGTTCAACGTGCTGCCGACCCTGGTGCTGTTGCTCGGCGGTTCGTATTGCGCGGTGTATCGACGCCAGCGCGAACTGTTTCTGATGATCACGGTGTATATCGCCTACTTCCTGCTCGATACCCAGACCGACTACTACCGCGACAATGGCCGCGTGCGTGAAGACGCCGCCGTGGTGTTCCATTTGTGTTGCCTGCTCTTGCCGCTGTTGTTCAGCATCTATGCGTTATGGCAGGAAAAAACCCACCTGTTCCGCGACCTGGTCGCACGCTGTGCTGTGTTGCTTGCCGTAGGCAGTGTTGCGTTGGCGTTGGAGCAAAGTTATCCCCAGGCGCTGTTGAACTGGCTGGCAGAGATCCGCTGGCCGGCGTTGCATGGGGCCTGGATGAGCCTGATCCAGTTGTCGTACCCGATGTTCCTGATCGGCTTCCTGACCCTGGTGGCGCAATACTGGTATCAGCCACGCCCGCTGCACGCCGCGCAACTGGTGGGATTTATCGGTTTGTTCTGGATGCTGCCACAAACCTTCATCCTGCCGTTCACCCTCAACATCATGTGCAGCCAGGTGATGCTGATGATCGCCGCGGGTGTAGCCCACGAGGCCTATCAAATGGCCTTCCGCGACGAACTGACCGGCCTGCCCGGACGGCGTGCGCTGAACGAACGCATGCAGCGCCTGGGGCGCAACTACGTGCTGGCGATGACCGACGTTGATCACTTCAAGCGCTTCAACGACACCCACGGCCACGACGTGGGTGATCAGGTGCTGCGCCTGGTGGCGAGCAAGCTGGCCAAGGTCAACGGTGGCGGTCGCGCCTACCGGTATGGTGGTGAAGAGTTCGCCGTGGTGTTTGCCGGCAAGAGCCTGGATGAGTGCATGCCGCATCTGGAAGAAATCCGCGAGATCATCGCCAACTACGACATCAAACTGCGCAACCCGGATCGTCCCCAGGACGATCAGCAAGGGCGCCAACGGCGGGTGGGCAATGGCGCCAGCAGTGTGTCGGTAACCGTCAGCATCGGCGTGGCCGAGCGTCAGGCTGAGCAACGCACCAGCGAAGAAGTGCTCAAGTCTGCCGACCAGGCGCTGTACGCCGCCAAGGGCGCAGGGCGCAATTGCGTGATCGCGGCCGGGCAGACCCGGCGTGGCGCCGTGCGCACGCAAAGCGCTGCCGGTTGAGTAATGGCGCTGTATTCAGCAGCGCTACAGTGATTGTCCGAGGGCTTGGCCGGCAGTAGGTTGAAGCGATCTGCTGCCGGAGACATTGCCATGCCTGACTACAAAGCTCCCCTGCGCGACATGCGCTTTCTGATCGACAACGTGTTTGATTTCCACGGCCACTACGCCGCGTTGGGCGCGACGGATGCCAGCCCCGACATGGTCAGTGCGATCCTCGAAGAAGGCGCCAAATTCTGCGAAAACGTGCTCGCGCCGCTCAACCGCAGCGGTGATGAAGAAGGCTGCCATTTCGACAACGGCGTCGTCACCACGCCCAAGGGGTTCAAGGAAGCGTTCGCTCAGTATGTCGAAGGCGGCTGGCACGGCGTGGCGGCGGACCCGGCCTTCGGCGGCCAAGGCTTGCCGCAGTCCCTGGGCCTGGTGCTCAGTGAGATGATCGGCTCCAGCAATACCTCGTGGGGTATGTACCCGGGGCTGACGCATGGCGCGATGTCAGCGATCCACGCCCATGGCACTGCGCAACAGAAAGACACCTTCCTGACTAAGCTCACCGCCGGCGAATGGACCGGCACCATGTGCCTCACCGAAGCCCATTGCGGCACCGACCTGGGCCTGATCAAGACCCGCGCCGTGCCCCAGGCGGACGGCAGCTATGCGCTGACCGGCAGCAAGATCTTCATCTCGGCCGGCGAGCACGACATGAGCGCCAATATCATCCACTTGGTGCTGGCCAAGCTGCCGGATGCGCCGGCGGGCACCAAGGGCATCTCGTTGTTTATCGTGCCCAAGTTCCATGCCGATTCCGGCGAGCGCAACGCGGTGCATTGCGGCTCTATCGAACACAAGATGGGTATCAAGGGCTCGGCCACCTGCGTGCTGAATTTCGACGGGGCCAAGGGCTTCCTGATCGGCGAGGCGAACAAGGGCCTCAACTGCATGTTCACCATGATGAACCATGCGCGCCTGGGCACCGGCATGCAGGGGTTGTGCAACGGCGAGGCGAGTTACCAGGGCGCGATCAAATACGCCAACGATCGCCTGCAGATGCGCTCTTTGACCGGCGCCAAGGCCCCGAACAAAGCCGCCGACCCGATCATCGTGCACCCCGACGTGCGGCGCATGTTGCTGACCATGAAGGCCTTCAACGAAGGCAACCGGGCGCTGACCTACTTCACTGCGCAATTGCTCGACACCGCGCACCTGAGCAGCGACGCCGCGCAACGCCAGGAGGCCGAAGACCTGTTGGCGTTCCTCACGCCGATCTGCAAAGCCTTTATGACCGACACCGGCCTTGAAGTGACCAACCACGGCATGCAGATCTTTGGCGGCCATGGCTACATTCGCGAATGGGGCATGGAGCAACTGGCGCGGGATGCACGGATTGCGCCGATCTATGAAGGCACCAACGGCATCCAGGCCCTCGATTTGCTTGGGCGTAAAGTGCTGGGTAGCCAGGGCAAGTTGCTGCGCGGGTTTACCAGGATTGTGCATAAGTTTTGCGCGGCGAATGCCGAGCATGCCCAGCTCAAGGCCTATGTGGCGCAACTCAATCAACTCAATGGGGAATGGGGCGAGCTGACGACCAAAGTGGGCATGGCGGCCATGAAGAATCCCGACGAAGTCGGCGCAGCGGCAGTGGATTACTTGATGTACAGCGGTTACATCGTGCTCGCCTATCTGTGGCTGCGCATGGCGGTTGCCGCCCAAGCGCAGGTCGAGGATGCCGCGTTCGCCCAAGCCAAACTGGCCACCTGCGACTTCTACTTCAAGCGCCTGCTGCCCCGCACCGCCACCCACCGCGCCGCCGTGGAAGCGGGCAGCGAATGCCTGATGAGTCTGCCTGCGGAGGCATTTGCGTTGTGATGACTTAAAAATACCAGCCAGTCACAAGTGGACCCTATGTGTCTGAAAAGTTGTTCGGGTACACTCGGAGCCTGTAAAACCGACCCTTACCGAATTACCTTTCACGTTCTCACGAGGTTTGCCATGGCTGATTACAAAGCGCCGCTGCGTGATATGCGCTTCGTCCTCAACGAAGTCTTTGAGGTCGCCGACATTTGGGCTCAGTTGCCGGCATTGGCAGACACCGTTGATGCCGAAACCGTAGAGGCAATCCTCGAAGAAGCCGGCAAAGTCACTGCCAAATCCATCGCCCCGCTTAGCCGTGGTGGCGATGAGCAGGGTTGCCGTTGGCAAGACACAGCGGTGTTTACCCCGGATGGTTATCCGCAGGCTTATAAAACCTACGCTGAAGGTGGCTGGGTGGGTGTAGGCGGTGATCCGGCGTTCGGTGGCATGGGCATGCCCAAGGCGGTCTCGGCCCAGGTTGAAGAGATGATCAACTCGTCGAGCCTGGCGTTTGGCCTGTACCCGATGCTGACGTCCGGCGCCTGTGTCTCCATCAATACCCACGCCAGTGAAGAACTCAAGGCCACCTACCTGCCGAAGATGTACTCCGGTGAGTGGGCCGGTTCCATGTGCCTGACCGAAGCCCATGCCGGTACGGACCTGGGGATTATTCGCACGAAAGCCGAGCCGCAAGCGGACGGTTCCTACACGATCAGCGGCACCAAGATCTTTATCACCGGCGGCGAACACGACCTGACCGAAAACATCATCCACCTGGTGCTGGCCAAGCTGCCGGACGCGCCGGCCGGTCCCAAGGGCATCTCGTTGTTCCTGGTGCCGAAGTTCATGGTGAATGCCGATGGCAGCCTGGGTGCGCGCAACCTGGTGAGCTGTGGCTCGATCGAGCACAAGATGGGCATCCAGGCGTCCGCGACCTGCGTGATGAACTTCGACCAGGCCGTGGGTTATCTGGTGGGCGAGCCGAACCGTGGCCTGGCGGCGATGTTCACCATGATGAACTACGAGCGTCTGGGGGTGGGTATCCAGGGCCTGGCGTCCGGTGAGCGCTCGTATCAGAACGCGATTGAATATGCGCGTGACCGCCTGCAAAGCCGTGCGCCGACCGGTGCCCAGGCCAAGGACAAGGTGGCCGATCCGATCATCGTCCACCCGGACGTGCGTCGCATGCTGCTGACCATGAAGGCCGCGAACGAAGGCGGTCGCGCGTTCTCCACCTACGTGGCGACGCAGTTGGACATCGCCAAGTTCAGCGAAGACCCGGCTGCCCGCGAGCGTGCGGATAACCTGGTGGCCTTGCTGACCCCGGTGGCCAAGGCGTTCTTGAGCGACCTTGGCCTGGAAACCACCGTGCTCGGCCAGCAAGTGTTCGGCGGCCACGGCTATGTCCGCGAGTGGGGCCAGGAGCAACTGGTGCGTGACGTGCGCATCACCCAGATCTACGAAGGCACCAACGGCATCCAGGCGCTGGACCTGATGGGGCGCAAAATTGTTGGCAGTGGTGGGGCGTTCTACACCTTGTTCGCTGACGAGATCCGCGCATTTATTGCCTCGGCCGCCGGCGAGTTGGCGGAGTTCACCAAGCCGCTGAGTGCGGCGGTCGACACCCTGGACGAACTGACTGCGTGGGTGCTGGATCGCGCGAAAACCAACCCGAATGAAATCGGTGCGGCGTCGGTGGAGTATTTGCATGCATTTGGATACATGGCCTACGCCTATATGTGGGCGCGCATGGCAAAGGCGGCGTTGGGCAAAGAGGCTGAGGAGGCCTTCTACGCCAGCAAGCTGGGGACTGCGCGCTTCTACTTTGCCCGCCTGCTGCCGCGTATCCAGTCGCTGAACGCGTCGGTAAAGGCCGGTAGTGAATCGCTGTTCCTGTTGGATGAGGCGCTGTTTTAAGGGGAGGAGGGCGTGTAAGTATTCTCTTACATGACGTGCTGCTATTCGTCCTCTATCGCCAAATTGGATCCACAGTTAATCTACTTCACATGGACGTCGCGCAGGAAGCGCAAAGCAACAACACGGACACGTAGGATTCTGCCAGGATGGCGGAGTGAAATGGATGTCAGGGAAACAGTCTGCAAAGCCCCGCTTCGGCGGGGTTTTCTTTTGCCCGCGAAAAAGTCAGGCGCTTGCCTGCGGCGCATTCATCACGTCTTCCAGCAACGTGCGCAACAGCGCTACCGTCGCCTGCTGGCGTTGCGCATCACGGCACACCAAACCGACTTTCAACGGCACCCTGGGTTCGCTCAAGGGTTTCCATAGCAGTGCCTTGCTGTTGTGTTCGTCTTGGGAGCGGCCCGGCAGTACCGTCGCCAGTTTGGTGTGGGGCAGGCTGTCGAGAATCCCCACCATGGTGTTCAGCTCGGCCTGCACCTGCGGGCGCCGTCCGAGGTTGGCCAACTGGCCCTGCCAGATTTGTCTGACCTGAAACTCTTCCCCCAGCAGCAACATCGGCAACTCGGCCGCCTGTTTCAGCGAGACTTTCTTGAATTCCCGCAACGGGTGATCCTCGGGGATGACCACCTTCAACTCATCTTCATACAACAGTGCGCCGTGCAGGCCCGGCTGGCGTGGCGGCAGGTAGCTGATGCCGATGTCTAGCGAGCCATTGAGCAGTCGCCGCTCAATCTCCAGCCCGGTCAACTCGTAAATCTGCACCACCAGGTGTGGCTGGGCCTTGCGCACCCGTTCGAGCATTTGCGGGACCAGGCTGGTGTGCACGGTTTGCAGCACACCGATGGCCAAGGTGCGCATGGCCTGGCCCTTGAAGTTGCGCAAGGCTTCGACGGCTTGCTGCATGCCATCAATCAACGGCAACGCGTGGTTGTACAGGGTGTGTGCGGCGAGGGTCGGCAGCAGGCGTTTGCTGCTGCGTTCGAACAGGCTCACATCGAGGTTTTGTTCCAACTGGCGGATCTGCTGGGACAACGCCGGCTGGGAGATCGACAGACGCTCCGCGGCACGGCCGACGTGGCCTTCCTCATACACCGCGACGAAATAACGCAGTTGCTTGAAATCCATAAGATTTGATTATCGAAAAAGCTGGAAAATCGAAATGGCCGTTGGCCCCCGGGGCGCCTAGTCTAGCGCCTATTCGCAGGGCTTACAGGGCCAGATCGGGCAATGAATAGCGTTTATTTAGATAGCGTTTACATAGGCAAGGCAAAAAACCTCAAGGCACTGTTGCTCGGTCGCACCGACCAAGGTCCGGTTGCTATTGGGGGTGAGCTGTGAACCTGTTCAATATGCGCCGCCCGACGCCCAGCCTGGATGACCTGATTTTGGACGAGTCGCGTGATGATGCGTCGAGCGAATCCTTGATGCCCACTGTGGCGCGTCCACCGCAAGTGTTCGTACGCGGCCAGGGCTCCTGGCTGTGGGACAGCGACGAGCGTGCCTACCTGGATTTCAGCCAAGGCAATGCTGCCAACAGCCTCGGCCACAGCCCACAGGTGTTGATCAAGGCCCTGGCCGACCAGACCCAGGCGCTGATCAACCCGGGCAACGGCCTGCATAACCGTGCTCAACTCAACCTCGCCGAACGGCTCTGCCATCGTACCGGCAGCGACCAGGCCTACCTGCTCAACAGTGGCGCGGAAGCCTGTGAGGCGGCGATCAAGCTGGCGCGCAAATGGGGCCAACTGCATCGCGGTGGCGCCTACCGCATCATCAGTGCCAGCGGCGGTTGCCATGGGCGCAGCTTCGCGGCGATGTCGGCTTCGGCCGGTGGTCCGGACAATCGTTTTGAACCGCAACTGCCAGGCTTCAGCCATGTGCCTTTCAACGACCTGCCGGCCCTGCACGCCGCAGTCGATGCGCAAACCGTGGCCATCCTGCTCGAACCCATCCAGGGCGAAGCCGGCGTGATCCCGGCCACCGAGCACTACCTCAAGGGTGTCGAGCGCCTGTGTCGTGAACTGGGCATCCTGCTGATCCTGGACGAAGTACAAACCGGCCTTGGCCGTTGCGGCACCCTGCTTGCCGAACAGCAATACGGCGTACGCGCCGACATCATCACCCTGGGTAAAGGCCTGGGCGGCGGCGTGCCCCTGGCGGCGCTGTTGGCCCGGGGCAAAGCCTGTTGCTTCGAGTTGGGCGAGCTGGACGGCACCCATCATGGCAACGCGTTGATGGCCTCAGCCGGCATGGCGGTGCTTGATACGGTGCTGGAGCACGGCTTCCTTGAACATGTACGTGAAGCCGGCTTGCATCTGGGCGAAGGCCTTGCCCGCCTGGCCTACCGCTACGACCACGGCCAACTGCGCGGCTACGGCCTGATGTGGGGCCTGACCTTGTCGGATGATTCTGCAGATGCAGTGGTAAAAGCTGCGCTGCACGAAGGCCTGATCCTCAACGCCCCGCAACCCAATTGCCTGCGCTTTACCCCGGCGTTGACCGTCAGCAAAGGCAACATCGACGAAATGCTCCTGCGCCTGGCGCGCGCTTTCTCCCGCGTGCGTACTGCGCAGTTGCAATGCCGCAAGGGCATCGCCGTTTAACCCCAATTTCCTGAACCGTCTCGCGGTATACGCGGCGCCTCCAGCCTGATTCTTTTGGCTGGGGGCGTTTTTTTGTGTACGTCGGTATAGATGGCTCTAAGCCAGATCCCACTGAACCCTCACGAACCCCCAAGGTCGATTAGCTACACGGCTCACACGAGCCGATTTTCTGGAGCTGACCCATGGATTTCATTCGTATCCTCATCGCCATCCTGCTGCCGCCACTGGGCGTGTTCCTGCAAGTGGGCTTCGCCGGCGCGTTCTGGCTGAATATTCTGCTGACCCTGTGTGGCTACTTCCCCGGCATCATTCACGCGGTATACATCATCGCCAAGCGCTGAGGCCGTCAGCTTTTGGCGATGAGGCGTGAGTTGCGCTCGTTGCGAAACGCCAGCTGTTCGATGGTCTGGGTGGCGTGTTCGGCATCTTCGCGCGCTTGAAGGATGATGCCGTGCTGCTCGGATTTGCTGCACACCGGGTCGGCGTTGCTCGCGTCGCCGGTGAGCATGAATGCCTGGCAGCGGCAGCCACCGAAGTCCTTTTCTTTTTCATCGCATGAACGGCACGGCTCGGGCATCCAGTCGTAGCCGCGAAAGCGGTTGAAGCCGAACGAGTCGTACCAGATGTGTTGCATGCTGTGGTCGCGCACATTCGGAAATTGCACCGGCATCTGTCGGGCGCCGTGGCAGGGCAGGGCGGTGCCGTCTGGCGTCACTGTCAGAAAAATACTGCCCCAGCCGTTCATGCAGGCTTTCGGGCGTTCTTCGTAGTAATCCGGGGTAACGAAGATCAGCTTGCACGGGTGGCCTTCGGCTTCGAGCTTGGCGCGGTATTCATTGGTGATGCGTTCGGCGCGTACCAGTTGTTCCTTGGTCGGCAACAAACCCACTCGATTGAGCTGCGCCCAGCCGTAGAACTGGCAGGTGGCGAGCTCAACGAAGTCTGCCTCCAGCGCGATACACAGCTCAATGATGCGGTCGATCTTGTCGATATTGTGCCGGTGGGTAACGAAGTTCAGCACCATCGGGTAGCCGTGGGCTTTCACCGCCCGGGCCATCTCCAGTTTTTGCGCGAAGGCTTTTTTCGAGCCGGCCAGCAGGTTGTTCACCTGCTCGTCGCTGGCCTGGAAGCTGATCTGGATATGGTCCAGGCCAGCCTTCTTGAAGTCGCTGATCTTCTGCTCGGTCAGGCCGATGCCGGAGGTGATCAGGTTGGTGTAGAACCCCAGCTTGCGCGCTTCGGCGATCAGCTCGGCGAGGTCCTGGCGCACCAGCGGTTCACCGCCGGAAAACCCCAGCTGTGCTGCGCCCATTTCCCGCGCCTCGCGAAACACCTTGAACCACTGCTCGGTGCTCAGTTCCTTGCCCTGCTCGGCGAAATCCAACGGGTTGGAGCAATACGGGCATTGCAGCGGGCAGCGGTAGGTCAGCTCGGCGAGCAGCCACAGCGGCAGGCCGATCGGCGGTTTTTCAGGCAAGGGTGATCCAGTGTTCTGCACGGGCGACCTCCATGAATTGCTCGATGTCGTCACCCAGCTCAGGTACGCCGGGGAACTGCTTATCCAGCTCGGCGATGATCGCCGCCACGTCGCGCTCGCCGTCGATCAGGCCGCCGATCAGCGCAGCGCTGTCGTTGAGCTTGATCATGCCTTCGGGGTAGAGCAACACATGGCCCTTTTGCGCGGGCTCGTACTGGTAGCGGTAGCCCTGGCGCCAGGTCGGTTTCTTGCTGCGATCAAAGCTCATAGGGCGATCCCTTTATGCCAAACCCGCTGGTCGGTCACGCTGTGATACGGCGGGCGCTTGAGTTCGTAGGCCATGCTCATGGCGTCCAGCATGCTCCACAAAATATCCAGTTTGAACTGGAGAATTTCCAGCATGCGCTCCTGGCCTTCGCGGGTGGTGTAGTGCTGCAAGGTGATCGCCAAACCGTGTTCCACATCCCGGCGAGCCTGGCCCAGGCGGGTGCGGAAATACTCGTAGCCGGTCGGGTCGATCCACGGGTAATGCTGCGGCCAGCTGTCGAGGCGCGACTGGTGGATCTGCGGCGCGAACAGCTCGGTCAGCGAACTGCTGGCGGCTTCCTGCCAGCTGGCGCGACGGGCAAAGTTGACGTAGGCGTCGACCGCAAAGCGTACGCCGGGCAGTACCAATTCCTGCGAGCGCAGTTGGTCGGGATCGAGACCGACGGCCTGCCCCAGGCGCAGCCAGGCTTCGATGCCGCCGTCTTCACCGGGGGCGCCGTCGTGGTCGAGCAGGCGCTGGATCCATTCGCGGCGGATCTCGCGGTCAGGGCAGTTGGCCAGGATCGCCGCGTCTTTGAGCGGAATATTCACTTGATAGTAGAAACGGTTGGCGACCCAGCCCTGGATCTGCTCGCGACTTGCGCGGCCTTCGTACATCGCCACGTGGTACGGGTGATGGATATGGTAGAAGGCGCCCTTGGCACGCAGGGCGGCTTCGAATTCGGCGGTGGTCAACGGCGTATCAGTCATTTCGATCGCTCCTACAATTCAATGCTCATGCCGTCGTAAGCCACTTCGACATTACGCCGCACCAGCTCGGCTCGCTCGGGGGAGTCTTCATCGAGGATCGGGTTGGTGTTGTTGATGTGGATAAGCACTTTGCGCTGCTCTGGCAGTTGTTCCAGCACTTGCAGCATGCCGCCGGGGCCGTTCTGCGCCAGATGCCCCATTTCGCGGCCGGTGCGGGTGCCGACGCCACGGCGCTGCATTTCATCGTCGTCCCACATTGTGCCGTCCACCAGCAGGCAGTCGCTGCCGGCCATGATCTCCAGCAGTGGTGCGTCGACCTTGCCCAGGCCGGGGGCATAGAACAGCTTGCCGCCGGTGCGCAGGTCTTCGACGATCAGGCCGATATTGTCGCCCGGGTGCGGGTCGAAGCGGTGCGGTGAGTAGGGCGGTGCAGCGCTGCGCAGTGGCAGCGGGGTGAACCGCAGGTTGGGGCAGGCCGGGATGCTGAAGCTGGTGTCCAGCTCGATGCGGTTCCAGGCCAGGCCGCCGTTCCAGTGGGTAAGCATGGGGAACAGCGGGAAGCCGGTGCTGAGATCTTCGTGGACCATGTCGGTGCACCACACCTGGTGCGGGCAGCCTTCGCGCAGGCTCAGCAGGCCGGTGGTGTGGTCGATCTGGCTGTCCATCAGGATGATGGCGCTGATGCCGGTGTCGCGTAGCGCACGGCCGGGCTGCATCGGCGCAAAGCCTTGCAGTTGCGCGCGAATATCCGGCGAGGCGTTGCACAGCACCCAATTCACGCCATCGTCGGAGATGGCGATGGACGACTGGGTACGTGCCTGGGCCCGCAAGCTGCCATCACGAAAACCTGCGCAGTTGGCGCAGTTGCAGTTCCACTGTGGGAAACCACCGCCGGCGGCGGAACCTAGAATCTGGACAAACATGGTAGCTCCCAAGCAAAGCTCAAAACAAAAACGCCCCGGGCGGGCCGAGGCGTTGTAGTACCCAGCGGATTAACGGCTGGCGAAGTACATGGTGACTTCGAAACCGATACGCAGATCAGTGTAAGCAGGTTTGGACCAGGTCATATTCTTACTCCTACCAAGGGATGGGACTTTCACTACCAAGTAATACATATAGTCCATCTCCGATCGGAGATGTTCAGCAGCGTGAGTAGGAATAATACTCAGATCTGCTCAAGTTAGCGCTGTCTCGGTGGAAAAAGCCTGTTGCAAGGTTGGCAATGATCAGCCCGCCGGTATCAGCCTGTTGTGATGCGCGGGCCGTTGGCGACATAGCGCCAGCCGCCTGTGGCGTTGTTCAACTGTTCGGCGGCGTGTAGCAGATCTTCGCGGGTCAGGCGTTGGATCGACTGTTGAACGCGCTCCAGATAATCCGCCGGGTGCCCGGCCAAACGCGCATGCCAGAGCAGTTCGGCGGCTTGGGCAAGCGGTAGCGTGCTTGCCGAGAACTGTCCCGCCAGTGCCGTGTTGGCCATGTCGTCAGCGTTGTTGATCAGCGTCGGCAATTGCGTCAGGAAGATCTGTAACTGCTCAACGATCGCTTCCCGGGACACATTGGGCGATTGCACGCCAAACAGCAGGCCCGTTTGCCCGTTGATCTGTCGGACGCCGCTGAACACGGCGTAGCCGATTTGCAGCTCTACCCGCAGGCGTTGGTAAAACGGACCCTGGAGCAGATGCCCAAGCAGGCGCCACGCGGCTTCATCCTCCAGGGATTGGCTGGGGGCCGGGCAAAACAGCAGCAAGGCGGCCTCGCTGGAATCGGTCTTCACCTCGTGCCAGATGCGCTGGCCGCCGAGGGTTGGCAAGAACTGATCGGTCGGTGCGGGTTGCCCGGGCAGGTGCGCTGCGGCTGCCTTGATCGCCGCTTCGGACGCGGCCGGAAAACCCAGCCCCAGGCCCTGCCAGCGGGCGTTGACCCAGGAGGTTTCGCGGTGCTCGGGCGGGGTGGCGCAGTAAGCGGGCAGTGCCTTGAGCAATTCGCGAATGGCGATCGTCGGCGTCGGGGCGCAGGGTTTCTGTTGTGCCTGGTTCAGGCTGTGCGCCAAGGCATCCAACACCGCCGGCATGGGTTCGTGCAGCCCGACCATTTTCACCAGCCAGTCGTTGCCGATGGTTTCAAACGACAATTCAACGCCCGCCTGGCGAGCATTCTCACGCAGTGGCTGCAATGCGCTTTGCAGGTCGCTGGGAGCAGAGCGCCAGTGCAGGTACAGCGCGGCTTCATCGGTGTCATTCGCCCACGCTTGGCTGAAGGACAGCGCCGACACTTCCCGGCGGCCCCGTGAACGGTCCTGGGCGAAGGTGCGCAAACCGCGGTGGGCGCTGGTCTGGCCACGAATCAGGCCAGCACGCTCTTCCTTGGCTGGCGGGCGCAGGAATGGATTGTTCGGTGGCAGTTGCCACGTGTGCTGCGCCGGTGGCAGCCGCAGGGCGACGAGCAGGGTTTTGAGGGCAGTGAGGGCCTGTTCCGACAGATCTTCGCTGTCGTGTCGAGCCAAGGCGAGGGCGCCGCCGGTTTGTTGCTGGCGAGCGGCCAGCAGGGCGAACTCTTCTTGCAGTGCCGTCCAATCGCTGTGTGCGAAAAAGCTCAGCCAGTCGTGCAGCAATGCTTCAATCGCTGTCGCCGGTTCATCTTGAGTGTCGAGGGTGAAATCGACGTCCAACAGTGCTTGCCCGGCAAAGTGATACAGCACCCTCGCTTGCAGGTCGGTGGCCAGTTGTCGTGTTTGCAGTTCGGCCAACAATCCGCCTGGAGCCGAAGCGTTGAGCCAGGTGCAGAGGAACTCCAGGGCTGCGCGCGGCGCGTTGCAAGTGATGACTTGGTGCAGGTGGTTGTCAGCTTTGTGCTGGTAGCCCTGAACGTCACCGGGCATCAACGGCGGTGGTGCGAGTTGTGGGCGTTGAGGGCTCGAATTCAACACAGCGCTGAATTGCTGCGCAAGAGTTTCCAGTGCGTCCAGCGACTGTGGGCCTGCAAGGCTTAAGGTCATTTGTCCGCTCTGGTAGAACTGCTGATGAAATTCCCGCAATGCCTGCTGAAATGCCTGACTTTCCACCGGCAAGCTGTCGCGGTTGCCCGCATGAAAACCGCGCAGTGGATGATCCGTCGCCAGCCCTGCGAACAACGCCACCTGCTGCTGGGCCTTGGCATCCTGGGACCAGGCGACAAATTCCGCGTGCAGCACTTCGCGTTCGCGCAGTTGATCTTCCAGCGCCAGGCGCGGCTGGGCCAGCATGTCGGCCAAGCGCTCCAGGCCATCGGCGAAGGTCGACACCGGCAGTTCAAAGAAGAAGTCCGTGGTGCGCTCGCGGGTGCTGGCGTTGACCTGGCCGCCGTGACGTTGCACGTAGGCCATCAGCCCTTCGTCTGTGGGAAAACGCTCGGTTGCGAGGAACAGCAGATGCTCAAGAAAGTGCGCCAACCCCGGCCAGGCCAGGGGCACATCGTGGCTGCCGGCGGCGACCCGTAAAACTGCCGCGCTGCGCTTCAAGCGCGGCGCATGGCGCAGGGAAACCCGCAGGCCATTGGCCAGGGTCAGTTGACGGTGAAGAGGGTGGGCCGGCGCAGGCATGGGCACTTCCGAAACGTAGGAAGTGCCTATGCTAACAAACCCACAAGGTCAGGGCTTGTGCAGCGCGCTGTACAGCTGGGGACGGCGGTCGTGCAGGTAGTGGTTGGCGGCGCGGGCAGTGAGGATCGATTGATGATCCAGCGTGCCGATGATCAGCGCTTCATCCAGCCCGGCCTGGGCAATGCGCTGGCCGTCCGGCGCGGCAATACTGCTTTGCCCGCAGTAGTGGATGTCGCCTTCATGCCCGCAGTAATTGGCGTAGGCCACGTAGCATTGGTTCTCGAACGCCCGCGCTCGCACGGTGACATCGGCGACAAAGTCGAACGGCACCATGTTCGCGGTGGGCACCAGGATCAGCTCGGCACCGGCCAGGGCCAGGCGGCGGGTGTTTTCCGGGAATTCCAGGTCGTAGCAGATCAGCATGCCCAGCTTCCAACCGTTGAGTTCCACTACCGGGAAGTCATCGCCCCCGGCACTGAACATCCCGTGATCCAGATCGCCAAACAGATGCGTCTTGCGGTAGTTGCACAGGCGCTGGCCGTGGGCGTCTATCAGTTGCACGGCGTTGTAGATCTGCCCGTCGTCGGCCCGCTCCGGGTAGCCGTAGACAATCGCCAGCCCGGCACTTTGCGCCAGTGCGGCAATCCTCTGCGCGGACGGACCATCCTGGGCCTCGGCCAACGCCCCCACCGCCTCGGCGCCGATGTTGTAGCCGCTGAGGAACATCTCCGGCAACACCAGCACATCCGCACCTGACGCTTCATGCGCCAGCTGGTGCAGGCGTGCCAGGTTGCCGGCCACATCCAGTGGCAGCGGCGGGCATTGGTACAAGGCGACACGCATGGTCAACTCCTTATTCAGGCAGGGCAATCGGGCCGATTTCATCGAACACATCGCCCGGTCCCGGGTTTTCGGGGTGAGTGCTGCCGCCGAAGTGGGTCATGATGCCCCATACAGCATTCAGCGAGGTTTGCACGGCGCCTTCTACCCATGCCGGTGTCCAGGAAACGTCGTCACCGGCGATAAAGATCCCACGCTGTTCGGCGGGCATGTCCTTCTGCATGAAGTGCGCATACATACGCTGGTTGTAGCGATAGTGACCGGGCAGCGCGCCTTTGAAGGCCCCGAGGAAATGCGGGTCGGCTTCCCAGGATACGGTGATCGGGTCGCCGATGATGCGCGCCTTGATGTCGACTTTCGGGTAGATCTTCTTCAGGGCGTCGAGGGCCAGCTTCACGCGTTTGTCGATGGGCTGCGGGAGCATTTTCAGCGCGTCGCTCATCCACGCGTAGGACAGGCAGATCACCCCCGGCTTGTCGTCACCGTTGTCGAACAGGTAGGTGCCACGGGTCAGGCGATCGGTGAGGGTCATGCTCATCAGGTCGCGACCGGTTTCCGGGTCTTTGTCTTTCCAGAACGGGCGGTCGACCATCACGAAGGTTTTCGAGGACTGCATGTAGCGGGTGCGATCGAGGGCCATCCACATTTTTTGTGAGAACAGGCTTTCGTCACATTCGATCTGGGTGGTCAGCAGCCAGCTCTGGCAGGTGGTCAGGACGGCGGCGTATTCGCGGGTGTCGCCGTAGTTGTCGGTGACGGCGAAGCGGCCACCGTCGGCGTGGGCAATGCGCTTGACCCCGGCCCGTGGCGCGCCGCGGTGCAGTGAACTGAGGCTGGTGCCCGCCGGCCAATGGGCGCAGCGCTCCGGTACATGGCGCCAGATGCCCATGGGCACTTGGGCTACGCCACCGACCACGAGGTGCTGGTGGTCATCGCAGTTGGTCATCACCACGCGGAAGATTTCCAGCATCGAGTTGGGGAAGTCCGAGTCCCAACCACCTGTGCCGAAACCGACTTGGCCGAAGACTTCACGGTGCAGGAACGACAACTTGGCGAACGCCTTGGAGGTGGCGACGAAGTCGTAGAACGTGCGGTCGTCCCACAACGGTACGAGCTTGTTCCACAGCGCCTTGAGGCGTGGTACGTCACGGTCGCGGATGGCTTGCTGGATGTCACCGAACTGCGAGCCGGCCTCCAGGGCATCGGCCCAGGCGTCGGCAACTTCCTGGAACAACGCCGGCAAGTCCGACAGCTTTTGTGCGTAATGGGTCTGGCCTTCGAGGTCGATCACCGTGCTGCCGGACGCTGGCGTCAACGGGTTTGGGAAGGGTTTGGTTTCCAGGCCGAGCTTGTCGACGTAGTGGTAGAACGCGGTGGATGACACCGGGAAGCGCATGCCGCCCAGCTCGGCGATGATGCCTTCGGCGCCTTCAAACGCCTGGGAGCGCAAGCGCCCGCCCATTTTCGAGGCTTCGTACACCACCGGCTTGAGGCCCAGCTTCATCAGTTCGTAAGCGGCCACCAGGCCGGCGATGCCCGCGCCGACAATCGCTACTTCGGCGCCATGGTTGGCGGCGGGAATGCTGCCCAGGCCGGCGGGGTGTTCGATCCAGTCATCGAAGGCGAACGGGAAGTCCGGGCCAAAGATGGTGATGGGTTTTTTACCGTCTGCAGGGTGGCGATTGTTTTTGCTGAATGTGTTCATGGCTGACCTGGCTGGCGACTCGGCGGGGCACGTCCCGCTGAGTATAGGAAAAGATGGCAGCCAGTTTAGGGAGCGTAGCGCTCGTTAATAAGACGCAAAGTGTCGTCGGAATGAATTGTTTTTAGTCAGAGTGACGAAACGGGTGGTCAGACTGGCTGGCCGCGATCCAATTTGTTACTGAGGATGATCGAAGTGGTGGTCTTCTCGACGCCATCGACGCTGCCGATCTGGTCGAGCAACTGGTCGAGCTGCTCCGGCGAGTCGGTGCGCAGCCAGGCCACGTAATCGAACTCGCCGCTCACGGCGCACAACTGCTGGACCTGGGCCATCGCACTCAGTCGGCGCAGCACTTCCTTGCCGGAGCGCGGCTGGACGGTGATCCCCACATAAGCCTGCAAACCACCGCCCGCCACCCGTTGGCCGAGGCGTACGCCGTAACCTGTGATCACCTGGGTCTTTTCCAGGCGCGCCAGGCGCGACGTCACCGTGGTGCGCGCGATCCCCAACTGGCGGGCCAGCATGGCCACGCTTTCGCGCGCGTTGATTTGCAGGGCGGCGATCAGTTGGCGGTCGATTTCGTCTAGGGCAGGCAAGGGGAGGCTCCAGTAGGTGAGCGATGGAGTGTGGACGCTTTTTACACACTTTCGTCGATTTATTCGCCTGGGCTGGCTGGCAAACCACTCGGCCAGACACACAAAAGCCGCGCAATGCGCGGCTTTGGAGTTGGTGGGCCCACACGGACTTGAACCGTGGACCAAAGGATTATGAGTCCTCTGCTCTGACCAACTGAGCTATAGGCCCTAAACAGGTCGCGGATTATAACGACGGTTTCTCCACTGTGCTATCCGAAAAATCCTCAGCCCTCATACGAAGGAATGTAGCTGCGAACAGTTCGGGCGGCAGGGGCAGGCTGACGATGTAGCCTTGCATCTGTTCGCAGCCCTCGGCGGCAAGGAATGCCTGTTGCGCGGAGTTTTCCACGCCCTCGGCGATGATGGTGAATTGCATGCTGTGGCCCAGGGCGATGATGGCGCGCACGATTGCAGCGTCGTGGGGGTCGTCGGGCAGGCCGCGGACGAAGGATTGGTCGATTTTCAGGAAGTCCAGCGGCAGCCGCTTGAGGTAGCTGAGGGATGAATAACCTGTGCCGAAGTCGTCGATCGCCAGCTGCACGCCCAGGTGCTTGAGTTGGTGCAGGACCTCCAGCGCTTCTTCAGCCTGGCTCATGATGAAGTTTTCGGTGATCTCCAGTTGCAGGCAGCCGGGTGCGAGGTGGTAGTCGTGCAACAGTTGTTCGATGCGTGACAGCAGGTTGGGGTGACGCAGTTGCGCGCCGGCGAGGTTGACCGAGAGTGTGCCGAAGTCATCGAAGGTGCCCTGCCAGGCGTGCATTTGCCGGCAGGCCTGTTCGAGTACCCAGTCACCGATCTGCAGGATCATGCCGTTCTCTTCGGCGAGGGCGATGAAGTGTTCGGGCGGCACTTCGCCGAAGGTCGGGTGACGCCAGCGGATCAGTGCTTCGGCGCCGATCAGTTCTTGTGTCGCCAGGCTGCGCTTGGGTTGGTAGCACAGGCTCAGTTCGTCGCGTTCGATGGCGCGGCGCAGTTCGTGTTCCAGAGCCACGCGCTCGTTGGCCTGTGCGGTGAGGTCGCGGGTGTAGCTCTCTACCCGGTTGCGGCCCTTGGCCTTGGAGCGGTACATCGCGGCGTCGGCGTTCTTGACCAGGGTGGCGACGTCGGTGCCGTCCTGGGGATACAGGCTGGTGCCGATGCTGGCGCTGATGAAGAACTCATGTTCGCCGGCCTGGAACGGTAGGGTGAAGCACGCCAGCAGCTTGTTTGCGAGGTGTTCGGCGTCGCTGGCATGTTGCAGGCCCGGCAGCAGGATGATGAATTCATCGCCACCGAGGCGGGCGACGGTGTCGATGTCACGCAGTTGTTCCTTGAGGCGTACGGCAATGTCCTTGAGCAGCAGGTCGCCGACGGGGTGGCCGAGGCTGTCGTTGATGTGCTTGAAACGGTCCAGGTCGAGAAACAGTACGGCGCCCTGTTTGCCGGTTTCCTGATGGCCGTTGAGGGCGGCCTGCAGTCGGTTTTCAAACAGCGTGCGGTTTGGCAGGCCGGTCAGCGGGTCGTGGTGCGCCTGGTAGTCGAGGCGGGCCTGGGCCAGTTTGAGGCTGGAAATGTCGGCAAACACGGCGACGAAGTGCGTGATCAACTGGTCGCGGTTGCGTACGGCGCTGATGGTCAGCCAGCTGGGGTACGGCTCGCCATTCTTGCGGCGGTTGGAGATCTCGCCTTGCCAATGCCCATGGGCGGTCAACTGATGCCACATCGCGGCATAGAAGGCGCTGTCGTGCAGGCCCGAGGCGAGCAGACGTGGTGTCTGGCCCAAGGCTTCGGCTTCGCTGTAACCGGTGATCTCGCTGAAGGCGCGGTTGACGGCGCTGATGTTCTGCTGCGTGTCGGTGATCAGCACGCCCTCGGCGGTGCTTTCGAAGACCGTTGCGGCTTGTTGCAGTTTTTCCTGCATCAGTTGGCGTTCGGTAATGTCGCGGGCGATGGTGAGCATGCAGTCGTCGTCGCCGATTGGCAGTGGGCGGCTGGACAATTCACAGAGGCGGACTTGCCCATCACTGCGGCGGATATGGCAGATGAAATCGCGGACAAAGCCGTCGCGCTGCATCATCTCCAACATGTTTTTGCGTTCGTTGAGGTCGACCCAGATGCCCAGGTCCAAGGCGGACTTATCGATGGAGGTGGCGCTGGCGAAGCCGGTAATGCGGCTGAAACCATCGTTCACTTCGATCAGCAGGCCATCGCGTTGACGGCTCAGCAGCAAACCGTCGGGGGAGGCATGGAATGCTTTGGCGAACTTCTCTTCCGAGGTTTGCAACTGCTGCTGGGTTTCCTTGAGCTGGGAAATATCGCGCACGACCACGACGATGGCTTCGATGGTGTCGAGCTGGAACGGCTCGGCGGAAATCAGGCCGGTGAAGACTTGGCCGTTGCTGCGCCGAAAGGGCATCTCCAGGTTGCGGATGCTGGAGGTCTGCACCCGTTTCAGCAGATCCGGGCCGGCGCCCTCGTAGCCCCAGATGTTCAACGCCGTGCCGGTTTTACCCACTACTTCCTCGGCGCTCAGGCCGACCTGATCCTCGAAGGCCTTGTTCACCTCCAGCAGGCAGCCGTCGGACAGACGGGCGATCACGAGTATGTCCGGGCATTGCTGGAACACCGAGGCAAACTTTTGCTCGGACAGTTGCAGCGCTTCTTCAGTGCGTTTGGCTTCGCTGATGTCGATCATCAGGCCGCGCAACACGGGCTCGTGGCCATGCTCTATGAGGCTGACGATGTCGCGCACCCACAGGCAGCGGCCGTCGGCGGTGATGACGCGGTAATCGATGCTGTGGTCGCGGTTGGCGCGGGTTTCGCGATGGCAATAGGTTTCGGCGCGTGTCAGGTCGGCAGGGTGGATGATGTTGCGCCAGAAGCCCGGGATCAGCCAATGGGCACGCGGGTACCCCAGCAGTTCTTCGGCGTGGGGGGAGACGTAGCTGTAGGTGAAATCGATGATGCTGGCTTCCCAGGCGATAGCCGACAGGCTCTCTACCAGGCCGCGGTAGTGGTATTCGCTGCTGCGCAGTTCTTGTTCGAGCGCCACGCGGCGGGAAATTTCCGAACTGAGCCGGCGATTGATCCGAATCACGATGGCCAAAACGGTGCTCAGCAGCAGCACTGCGGGCAGGCCGTAGGTCAGCAGGTCAGTCCAGAATGCGCGGTGATCGGTAATGCTGCCGACCCAGTGTTGCTGGATGGCATCGGTTTCGTCCGGGCTGAGGTCGGCCAGGACTTTATCGAGGATGCCGACCAGCATCTTGTTGTCACGCGGCACGCCCATCGCCAGTTGGTAGCGGTAGGGCGTTTCGCCGCTGACGTACAGACCGTCGAGTTTCAGCTGGCGCAGGCTCCAGACGCTGGATGCGAGGTCGCCGACCACGGCATCCACTTCGTCGGTGGCCAGCGCTTGTAGCGTCGAGCTGACGTTGGGCATGGCCACCAGATTCAGGTCGGGGTGGTGGGTGCGGAGCAGTTCGTGGGGGGCGTAATTTTCCACCACGGCAATCTTCAGCCCGTAGAGACCCTTGAGGTTGCGCGGCTGGGCGCCACCCTCATGGGCCAGGATCACGATGGGGAAGTCCAGGTACGGGCGCGTGAAGGCCATGTAGCTCTGGCGTTCAGGCGTGGACATGACACCGGGCAGCAGGTCGAGCTGGTTGTTTCGGGCCTGCTCGAGCACCGCGCTCCAGCTTGCGGGTTCGATCAATTTGATCCTGACGCCCAGGCGGTCCTGGATCAGGCGCACATAGTCGGCGGCCAGGCCCTGGTAGTGGCTATTTTCATCACGGTATTCGAAGGGTGGCCATGACGCATCCACCCCCAGCCGCAGTTCCTGATGGTCCGCTAGCCAGCCACGCTCATCATCGCTAAGAGTCAACGCGCCAGCCGTTGCGGTCCAGGTCAGCAGCGACAGCAGTAACACGGTCGGCAATCTGGGCATAACGGTCTCGTTATGGCACGGGGAATGGTTCGAGTGTAGACGGGCATTGCGGGGGAGGGGTGTTGCGCGGAATTTTTTGCTGTAGAAAACAAAACCCCCGGCCTGGGCCGGGGGGTCTGGTATCACTCGTCGAGGAAGGAGCGCAGGTGCTCGCTTCGCGTCGGGTGGCGCAACTTGCGCAACGCCTTGGCTTCGATCTGACGGATCCGCTCGCGGGTCACGTCAAACTGTTTACCGACTTCCTCAAGGGTGTGGTCGGTATTCATGTCGATGCCGAAACGCATGCGCAGTACCTTGGCTTCACGGGCAGTGAGGCCGGACAGTACGTCGCGAGTCGCTTCCTTGAGGCTCTCAACGGTGGCGACATCGATTGGCGACTGCATGGTCGAGTCTTCGATGAAGTCACCCAGATGGGAGTCTTCGTCATCACCGATCGGGGTTTCCATGGAGATCGGCTCTTTAGCGATCTTCAATACCTTGCGGATTTTATCCTCAGGCATTTCCATGCGTTCGCCCAACTCTTCCGGGGTCGGTTCGCGACCCATTTCCTGCAACATCTGCCGGGAAATGCGGTTGAGCTTGTTGATGGTCTCGATCATGTGCACCGGAATACGGATGGTGCGGGCCTGGTCGGCGATCGAGCGAGTGATCGCCTGACGGATCCACCAGGTGGCATAAGTCGAGAACTTGTAGCCGCGACGGTATTCGAACTTGTCCACAGCCTTCATCAAGCCGATGTTGCCTTCCTGGATCAGGTCGAGGAATTGCAAGCCACGGTTGGTGTACTTCTTGGCGATGGAGATCACCAGACGCAAGTTCGCTTCAACCATCTCTTTCTTCGCGCGGCGGGCCTTGGCCTCACCGATCGACATGCGACGGTTGATGTCCTTGATCTCGGCAATTGTCAGGCCTGTCTCGGTTTCAAGCGCGGTCAGCTTCTGCTGGCAGCGGATGATGTCCGGTTGCAGGCGACCAATGGCTTCAGCGTACTTCGCCTTGCCTTTGGCCAGTGCGTCGGACCAGCTTTCGTCAACTTCGTTGCCCGGGAACTGGCGCAGGAAATCGGTACGCGGCATGCGCGCATCACGGACACAGAGCTGCATGATCGCACGCTCTTGTGCACGCAGACGCTCAAGGGCGCTACGAACGCGTTCAACCAGGCCTTCGAATTGCTTCGGCACCAGCTTGATCGGCATGAACAGCTCGGCCAGGGCCAACAGCTCGGCAATGGCCTGCTTGTTGGAGCGACCGTGCTTCTTCAATGCCTTGCGGGTGATTTCCATTTGATCGGAAACCGCCCCGAAACGCTGGGCAGCGATGATCGGGTCCGGGCCGCTTTCGACTTCTTCTTCGTCGTCGCTGCTGGCTTCAGCATCGTCGTCTTCGGAATCGTCGTCAGCTTTCGCCGCTTTTGCATCGACAGGCGGCGGTATTTCGGCGGCAGGCGGCGCAATGCCGTCGTCCGGGTCGATGTAACCGCTCAAGACGTCGGACAGGCGACCACCTTCGGTGGTGACGCGAGTGTACTCGGAGAGAATGTGGTCAACCGTGCCAGGGAAGTGCGCGATTGCGCCCATCACTTCACGGATACCCTCTTCAATACGCTTGGCGATTTCGATTTCGCCTTCGCGTGTCAGCAACTCGACGGTACCCATTTCACGCATATACATGCGCACAGGGTCAGTCGTGCGACCGATGTCGGTCTCCACCGCAGCCAGCGCGGCAGCGGCTTCTTCAGCGGCTGCCTCGTCGGTATCGGCGTCGGCCAACATAAGGGCGTCCGCATCCGGAGCACTCTCGTGTACGGGGATCCCCATGTCGTTAATCATGCGGATGATGTCTTCCACCTGCTCAGGATCTGAAATATCCTCAGGCAGGTGGTCGTTGACCTCTGCGTAAGTCAGATACTTCTGCTCACGACCAAGGGTGATCAACTCTTTGATACGAGACTGCTGTTGCGCTTTTCCGGACATAACACCCTATCCACTGAAGGTCTTGGCGGGCAAAAAACAAGCCGAGGATTATACCCGAGCTATGACCTCACACGCCAGCTGAGGTCGGGTTTGATGCGGAAACATTCTGTTTTAAGAGGTCGCGCATCTGTTTTGCTATCTGAATTTGCTCTTCAGCCGACAATCCCGGCTGTCTTGCTCTCTTGATCAGTTCATCGAGGGTCTGCGTGTGCTGGCCCGCGGATAACCTAGTAATGGTGTCTAAAAACTGTTGTTCAAGGTTATCGCCGTCAATTAGCCACTCCTTTTCCGCGAGCGCCTTGAGTAATCGGCCTTGTTCGGTGCCATGCCAGCGAGCCATCAGCTGAATAGAGTTTAGCTTAGGATTTTTCTGCACGGCTTCGATCAGGGCAATCAGCACCTGGGCGTAAGTGTTGCTCGCGTTGGCAAAATGATCGGCACTTTCAACCTTGCCCGCCAGTTGCGGGTGGTGGATGAGCGTGCGCAGGGCAATCAGCGTCGGCGCTTCTACGGCAACCGGGGTGCGCGGGGCATAGGCTTCATCGCGGTCACCGCGCTTGCCGTTCTTGCTCCAAGGCTTCTTGTCCCATTTCTTGCCGCCGGCGCCGGGCTTTTTCGGTGTCCACTCCTGCTGGGGCGCGTAGGCCTCCTGCGGCTGGTGGAAATCGGCGTAATCCGGCATGGCGTCGTAGTCCATGCCTGGGTCGTAGGCCGGTGGCGGTGCATCCTGCGGCGCGCTGTGCGCCAGCTGGCTGACGGCTTCGCCGCTCAGGCCGGTGATCTCCTGCAGGCGTTGGCGCATAAGCGTGCGCAGGTTGGCGCCCGGCACCTTATCGATCAGCGGCGCCGCGAGGGTGGCCATGTGGGCCTTGCCTTCGAGTGAGCGCGGGTCGGCTTCTTCGGTCAGTTGCTGGAAGAAGTAATCTGCCAGCGGTTGCGCGTGTTGGTTGATGCGGGCGCGGAATGCGTCGGTGCCTTCGGAGCGGACCAGGGTGTCCGGGTCTTCGCCTTCAGGCAGGAACAAAAAGCGCGCGCGGCGCCCATCCTGCAGGCTCGACAGCGTGGCTTCGAGGGCGCGCCAGGCGGCATTGCGGCCGGCCTGGTCGCCGTCGAAGCAGAAAAGCACACTGGGCACTACGCGAAACAGGCGCTTCAAATGTTCTTCGCTGGTCGCCGTGCCCAGGGTCGCCACGGCATTGCGCAGGCCTTGCTGGGCGAGGGCGATCACGTCCATATAGCCTTCGACCACGATGATTTCATCGAGGTTGCGGTTGTTCTTGCGCGCTTCAAACAGGCCGTAGAGTTCCTGGCCCTTGTGGAATACCGGGGTTTCCGGGGAGTTCAGGTACTTGGGCTTGTCGTCCCCCAGCACGCGGCCACCGAAGGCGATGATGCGGCCGCGGCTGTCGCGGATCGGAAACATCACGCGGTCGCGGAAGCGGTCGTAACGTTTGCCGGTCTCGGCGTTTTCCACCAGTAGGCCGGCGTCGATCATGGCTTTTTGCTGCAGGGTGTCGCTGCTCAGGTGCTTGTACAGGTTGTCCCAGCCAGGCGGTGCGAAACCCAGGCCGAAGTCACGGGCGATTTCGCCGGTGAGGCCACGACCTTTCAGGTAGTCGACGGCGGCCTTGCGCTGCGGGTGGCTTTTAAGCGCCTGACGATAAAAGTCGGCAGCGGCCGTCAGCAGTGGGTACAGCGGCGAGTCGGTGGGCTGGCGCGGTTTGTGTGGGCGACCACTTTCTTCGCGAGGGACTTCCATGCCGGCGGCTTTCGCCAGGTCCTCGATGGCCTGGGGGAAGTCCAGGTTGTCGTGGTCCATGAGGAAGCCGAGGGCATTGCCGCCAGCGCCGCAGCCGAAACAGTAGTAGAACTGCTTGTCGGGGCTGACGCTGAATGACGGGGTTTTCTCTTTGTGGAACGGGCAGCAGGCGGTGTAGTTCTTGCCGGCTTTTTTCAGTTGCACGCGCGAGCTGACGACATCGACGATGTCGGTGCGGTTCAGAAGGTCGTCAATAAAGCTCTGGGGAATTAGCCCGGCCATGGCGTTCTCGTCATCACTGCGTGTAAATGAGGGCCCATGATGTGCTCAAGCGCACGTAAGGCGTGGCTCGTTCATCGATTGTGTGCTGGGGCTGCATGGAAGTGTATCTGCCGAACATTCACTGACGTTAATTTCTGATCAGTCTTTGGCGTGGAAATGTTGCCCGGGCGTCCGGTCTTGGCCGTTAGTGGGCCTCGGAATCGCTTTGTTGGGCACAGCCGACCTGTTGATCGTCTGTTTACAGAATAAGTGTGCTCGTCAGTAGCCTTGTTAGACTCGTCAGAAGAGACGTGCACCGCTGGCAGAAGAGCCAGTCCTGACGTGTGAAGCAGTTGTTTCAGTCGCATGTGCGGCGTCAACAGTGAAGCATCAAGCGTTGTCCGCAAATGCCATTAGCCCGGCTGAGGGCCGGGCTTGGCAGAAGCTTGCTACGAACGTCTGTGTATTAGTACAGACGAACGGCGCGGCGCTGTTCGCGCTGAACTTTCTTGGCGTGACGCTTAACAGCGGCTGCTGCTTTGCGCTTACGCTCAGAAGTTGGCTTCTCGTAAAATTCGCGGCTACGAACTTCAGCCAGTACACCGGCTTTTTCGCAGGAGCGCTTGAAACGACGCAGAGCTACGTCGAAGGGTTCGTTCTCTTTAACTTTGACGGCTGGCATCCAGAGCTACCTTCTTTCATTACCGGGATCAACGTTCTCGTCGCAAACAATTCGCGGCTGAGGTCGTCGGTTTTTAAGGGTTGCGGATGTTAACCCCTCATTGGCCGGAATGCAAAGCCTCTGATCGAAAACCGCTAGTCGGGAGGGGGAGTGGCGACTATTATGCGCGCCTTCGAATTCAGCCTCTACAAGGCGCAAACCCATGCTAGTACTGGGACTTGAAACCTCCTGCGACGAAACCGGTGTCGCACTTTACGACAGTGAACGCGGGCTTTTGGCCGATGCACTGTTCAGTCAGATCGACCTGCACCGCGCCTATGGCGGCGTGGTGCCGGAGCTTGCCAGCCGAGATCACGTCAAACGCATGCTGCCGTTGATTCGCCAGGTGCTGGACGAGGCCGGTTGCGTGCCGACCGAGATCGATGCGATTGCCTACACGGCTGGTCCAGGATTGGTCGGAGCCCTGCTGGTTGGGGCCTCTTGCGCCCAGGCACTGGCCTTCGCCTGGGGCATTCCGGCCCTTGGCGTGCACCATATGGAAGGCCATTTATTGGCTCCAATGCTGGAAAAAACACCGCCAGAGTTCCCGTTCGTCGCTTTGTTGGTTTCCGGCGGCCATACGCAGCTGGTTCAGGTGGATGGCATCGGCCAATACACGCTGCTGGGTGAATCCCTGGACGACGCCGCCGGCGAAGCCTTCGACAAAACCGCGAAGATGATGGGCCTCAATTATCCAGGCGGTCCGGAAATCGCACGGCTTGCCGAAAAAGGCGTCGCCGGTCGCTACACCTTCCCGCGTCCGATGTGCGATCGCCCGGGTTTGATGTTCAGCTTCAGCGGCTTGAAGACCTCCGCGTTGAATACCTGGCAGCACAGCGTCAGCGCCGGAGACGACAGCCAGCAAGCCCGTTGCGACATCGCGCTGGCGTTCCAGCAGGCCGTGGTGGAGACTTTGACCATCAAGTGCAAGCGTGCGCTGAAACAGGCGGGCATGAAGCGCCTGGTGATTGCCGGTGGCGTCAGCGCCAACAAGGCCTTGCGCACGTCGTTGGAAAAAATGCTCGGCGACATGAAGGGCGACGTGTTCTACGCGCGCCCCGAGTTCTGCACCGACAATGGCGCGATGATCGCCTACGCCGGCTGCCAGCGCCTGCAGGCCGGGCAGCATGAGAGTCTGGCGATCAGCGTGCAGGCGCGCTGGCCGATGGAGCAGTTGTCTGCGTTGTAAGCCTTTGCATGGGGCAACGTGAGCGGGTATTTAAAAATGCCGTTCGCGCCCGGCAAACAGGTCGCGTAAATTGCCGCGGTGGCGCCAGACGATCAGCAATGTCAGCACGCTCATCGGCAACAGTGCCGCCGGCTCCTGCCAGGCCAGCAGCGGCAGGGTCAGCGGGGTGGCGATCAGTGCGGCGAGTGAGCTGGTGCGGGTCAGGTAGAACGTCAGCAGCCAGGCGATAACGGCCAGCAACGCTGCTGGCGGGTAGATCCCCAGCAACATGCCGGCCGCCGTGGCGACACCTTTGCCACCGCGAAAGCGGAAGTACAGTGGGAACAGATGGCCGAGGACGGCACACACGCCGACCCAGGCCTGCTGTTGCAGGGTAAGACCGGCGAGGCTGGCGATCAGCACGGGCAACAGGCCCTTGCACAGATCGCCCAGCAGCGTCAGCACGGCGAGCTTCTTGCCCGCCAGGCGCAACATATTGGTGGCGCCGGCATTGCCTGAACCACTCATTCGCGGATCGGGATTTCCCGTCAGGCGGCTGAGCAAAATGGCGAAGGACAGCGAGCCGAGCAGGTAGGCGAAAATCGCCAGTGACCAAAACATGCTAACTATTCCGGGCGAGGACGCCCTGATTCTAACGGGGCATCGCGCCCTTGTCGTGCTGCGGAGAAGAGTGCTTGGACAGAGTGTTTATCGAAGGCCTGGAAGTCGACACCGTGATCGGGGCCTACGACTGGGAGCGCGGAATCCGCCAATGCCTGCGCCTGGACCTGAGCTTCGCCTGGGACAACCGCCCGGCTGCGGCCGGTGACGACCTGACCCTGGCCCTGGATTACGCCAGCGTTAGCGCGCGCATCCAGGCGTTTGCCGAGCAATCCCAATACCAGCTTGTGGAAACCTTCGCCGAGCGTCTGGCCGAAGTGTTGATGAGCGAGTTCCAGATTCCCTGGCTGCACCTCAAGTTGACCAAGCCAGGGGCTGTGCCGGCCGCCAAGGGCGTGGGCGTGGAGATCGAGCGCGGATGTCGCTAACTCAGATTTACCTTGGCCTTGGCAGCAATATTGATCGCGAGACCCACCTGCGCGCCGGTCTTGATGCATTGGCGAGCTTTCTGACGGAAATACGTTGCTCGGCTGTGTTCGAAAGCCAGCCGGTGGGCATCAAGAGCGGTCCGTTCTTTAATCTGGTGGTGTCGGCCTATACCGACCTGTCATTGATGGAACTGGATCGTCGCTTGAAATCCATCGAGGCCGATAACGGTCGCTATGCGCCGGACCGCAAAGGCTTGCCGCTGGACATCGACGTACTGCTGTATGGTGACCTGGTGGGCGATTTCGATGGTTTGATCCTGCCGCGAGCAGAGATCCTCAAGAACGCCTTCGTGCTGTGGCCGCTGTCACTGATGGCGCCGCAGCGTGTGCATCCTGAGGTGGGCAGGACCCTTGGCGACCTGTGGCGCGATGCGCAGATCGACCAGGTGCTGGCGCCTGTCGGGTTTGAATGGCAAGGCCAGCAACTCACGCCCGATGAGCTTCTGTAGGCCTGTGGCGAGCGCTGGGGTGCGCGGCGCCCCCGCGCCACGGTGGATTGGCGTCTACAGGTTGTGTTGCTCTTTGTAGGTTTTCAGCGCCTTGAGCCGTTCGCGCTTGAGCGCCTCGCCCAGTTCCGGGCCTTTGAAGCCCTTCTCCAGCAATGGCGCCACCGCCACCTCCCGCGCGGCCTTGGCAGCGCCGCGTAGATAATCCGCCTGTGGATAACTACGCTGCTCGAAACCCTTGCGGCCCCGGGCATCCATTTCGCAGGCGACCACAAACTCTTCAAAGCGCTGTGGTCGACGGTACACGTCAAAACTCTGCAGTAATTCCAGTAAAGTCGAGGCCTTCAGCTCCAGTGCCCGGTGGCCGTGGGTGTGATATTGGCCCACCAACAGTGCCAGTTCCTGGCAATCTCGCGGCACCTTGAAGCGTTCGTTGACCGCCTTGATCAGTTTGAGGCCGGTGTATTCGTGCGCAATGTGCTGTGGCAACTTATCCACAGGCGTCAGGCCCTTGCCCAGGTCATGCAGCAGGCAGGCCCAGCGCACAGTCAGCGGCTGTGTGTGTAGGGCGGCCTGTTCCAGCACGCTCAAGGTATGCACGCCCGTGTCGATCTCGGGGTGGTGCGCGGCGGGTTGCGGCACGCCGAAGAGGGCATCCACTTCCGGCATCAAGGTTTTCAGGGCGGCGCAGTCGCGCAGCACTTGGATAAATACCTGTGGCTGATCTTCCATCAGTGCGCGGGAGATTTCCTTCCAACTGCGCTCCGGAGTCAGGGCTTCCAGTTCGCCGGATTCACTGAGTTGACGCATCAGCTCCAGGGTTTCTGGTGCGACGCGAAAACCCAAGGGCGCGTAGCGCGCGGCGAAGCGGGCAACACGCAGGACTCGAAGGGGATCTTCGGCAAATGCGGGGGAAACGTGACGTAAAATGCGCGCTTTGAGATCGCGCTGTCCGTTATAAGGATCGGTCAGGTTGCCGTCGTCATCCTCTGCCATGGCATTGATGGTCAGGTCGCGGCGGACCAGGTCTTCTTCCAGCGTGACGTCAGGGCTGGCGTGGAACACAAAGCCACCGTAACCCCGGCCGCTCTTGCGCTCGGTGCGGGCGAGGGCGTATTCGTCACCGTTTTTCGGGTCGAGGAACACTGGGAAGTCCGAGCCCACCGGCTTGTAGCCCTTGGCGAGCATCTCTTCTGCCGTGGCACCCACGACAACGCGGTCGATGTCGGTGACCGGGATGCCCAGCAGGCGATCCCGTACCGCACCGCCGACTTTGTAGATTTTCATTAAAAAGCCTCCATTAGCCGCACAGGATACCGCCTGTGCCCTGCCAATGGAGGCTTTGCCGTTTCAGAGGTGGACGACGGCAAGGTCCAGGCGGCCGTAGTCGTTGTCGTTGTGATCGGTGCGCGGGGGCACGTGGTGGGTTTTCATCACCTGATCGCCCTGCAGGGTTTCCAGGTGGATGTCGAAGCCCCAGAGCCGATGCAGGTGCTTGAGCACTTCCTCGGTGGACTCGCCCAGGGGTTTGCGGTCGTGTTGCTGGTGGCGCAGGGTCAGCGAACGGTCACCGCGCACGTCGATGCTGTAGATCTGCACGTTGGGCTCGCGGTTGCCCAGGTTGTACTGCGCCGCCAGGGTTTCACGGATGATGCGGTAGCCGGGTTCGTCGTGGATGGCCGGTACCACCAGATCGTCCTTGAGATCGTCGTCGAGGATGCTGAATAGCTTGAGGTCGCGAATCACCTGGGGGGACAGGTATTGCAGGATGAAACTCTCATCCTTGAAGCTGCTCATGGCGAACTTGATGGTCGACAACCAATCGCTGCCGGCGATTTCCGGGAACCAGCGGCGGTCCTCCTCGGTGGGGTGTTCGCACATGCGCCGGATGTCGCGGTACATGGCAAAGCCCAGCGCATAGGGGTTGATGCCGCTGTAATACGGGCTGTCGAAGCCGGGCTGGAATACTACGCTGGTGTGGGATGTGAGGAACTCCATCATGAAACCGTCGGTGACCAGGCCTTCGTCGTACAGGTCGTTCATCAGCGTGTAGTGCCAGAACGTCGCCCAGCCTTCGTTCATCACCTGGGTCTGGCGCTGTGGATAAAAGTATTGGGCGATCTTGCGCACGATGCGCACGATTTCCCGTTGCCACGGCTCCAGCAGCGGCGCGTGTTTTTCCAGGAAGTACAGGATGTTTTCCTGGGGTTCGGCGGGGAAGCGCGCATTGTCCTTGTCGCTGTTTTTACCGGTCTTTTTCGGAATGGTGCGCCATAGGTCGTTGATCTGTTTCTGCAGATGCTCCTCGCGCTCCTTTTGGCGCAGGCGTTCTTCCTCGGCGGAAATCGGGTACGGGCGTTTGTAGCGATCGACGCCGTAGTTCATCAGCGCATGGCAGGAGTCGAGCAGGTCTTCCACCGCATCGATGCCGTGGCGCTCCTCGCACTGCATGATGTACTGCTTGGCGAATACCAGATAGTCGATGATCGAGCTTGCGTCGGTCCAGGTGCGGAACAGGTAATTGCCCTTGAAGAAGCTGTTGTGCCCGTAGCAGGCATGCGCCACTACCAATGCCTGCATGCAGATGGTGTTTTCTTCCATCAAATAGGCGATGCACGGGTCGGAGTTGATCACGATCTCGTAGGCCAGGCCCATCTGGCCGCGGCTGTAGGACTTCTCGGTGCTGAGGAAGTGCTTGCCGTAGGACCAATGGTGATAACCCAAGGGCATGCCCACGGAGGCATAGGCGTCCATCATCTGTTCGGCAGTGATCACTTCGATCTGGTTGGGGTAGGTGTCCAGGGCATAACCCGCCGCAATACGGCTGATTTCCCGGTCATAGGCCTGGATCAGTTCAAAGGTCCACTCGGACCCCGTGGAAATCGGTTGGCGCTTTTGCTCTTTTTTGGCGGTCATGTCACTAACCTGCGCTGGAAGAGTTCACGGAAGACCGGATAGATATCGCCGGCCGAGACCAGTTGCTGCTGGGCGAACGTGTCGGCAAAGGCTTCGCCGATGCGCTCGTATTCGAACCACAGGGCCTGGTGCTCACGGGGGGTAATCTCAACATAAGTGTAGTACTGCACGAACGGCATGATCTGGTTGATCAGGATGTCGCGGCAGATGGGCGAATCGTCGTTCCAGTTGTCGCCGTCCGAGGCCTGGGCGGCGTAGATGTTCCATTCGTTGGCCGGGTAACGTTCGGCCATGATCTCCTGCATCAGCTTCAGTGCGCTGGAGACGATGGTGCCGCCGGTTTCCCGTGAGTAGAAGAACTCTTCTTCGTCCACTTCCCGGGCGCTGGTGTGATGGCGGATAAACACCACGTCGATCTTGTCGTAGTTCCGTTTCAGGAACAGGTACAACAGGATGAAGAAGCGCTTGGCGATGTCCTTGGTGGCTTGGGTCATGGAGCCGGACACGTCCATCAGGCAGAACATCACGGCCTTCGAACTGGGGTTGGGCTGCTTGACCAGCAGGTTGTACTTCAGGTCGAAGGTGTCGAGGAACGGCACGCGGTGAATGCGCGCGCTGAGTTTCTCGATTTCTGCCTCGATTTCCTGAATATCGCCGAAGTTGTCCGGCTCTTCGCGTTTTAGACGCGCCAATTCTTCCTTGGCTTCCTTGAGCTTGGCGCGGCTGCTGCCGGACAGTGCAATACGCCGCGCATGGGCCGAGCGCAGGGTGCGGATGATATTGATGCGAGACGGATTGCCCTCGTTGCTGATCCCGGCACGCACAGTCTTGAAGGTATCGGTGCCGGTCAGGTTGCGCTTGACCAGATTGGGCAGTTCCAGGTCTTCGAACATGAATTCGAGGAACTCTTCCTGGGTGATCTGGAACACGAACTCGTCCATGCCCTCGCCGGAGTTGCCGGCCTTGCCCGGGCCTTTGCCACCGCCACCGCCTTGGGGGCGCTGGATATGTTCGCCGGTGGTGAACTCCTTGTTGCCGGGGTGCACGACAGTCTGTTTGCCGCCCCGGCCGTGGTGCAGCACCGGTTCGTCGATGTCCCGGCCGGGAATGCTGATTTGTTCGCCATGCTCCATGTCGGTGATGGAGCGGCGGCTCACGGCCTCTTCAACGGCCTTTTTGATGTGGTCACGGTAACGCCGCAGGAAACGCTGGCGGTTTACCGTGCTCTTGTTCTTGCCATTGAGGCGTCGGTCGATCACATAGCTCATGGGGAGCCCTCCGGGCAGCTTCACGTTACAAGCTTCAAACTGCGAGCTGGAAGCTTAAAGACAGGCGGTCAGTAGCCAGGCCCGAGGCCTGGCACTGCACGCTTGTCGCTGCCTTACTGCGATTTGCGCACCCGCAGATACCACTCGGAGAGCAGCCGTACCTGTTTGTCGGTGTAGCCACGTTCGACCATGCGTGTGACGAAGTCGTTGTGTTTTTGCTGATCCTCCTTGCTGGCCTTGGCATTGAAGCTGATGACCGGCAGCAGGTCCTCGGTGTTGGAGAACATTTTCTTCTCGATGACCACCCGCAGCTTCTCGTAGCTGAGCCAGGTGGGGTTCTTGCCGTTGTTGTTGGCCCGGGCACGCAGCACGAAGTTGACGATTTCGTTGCGGAAATCTTTCGGGTTGCTGATGCCGGCCGGTTTTTCGATCTTTTCCAGTTCCTCGTTGAGGGCTACGCGGTTGAGGATCTCGCCGGTTTCCGGGTCGCGGTATTCCTGGTCCTGGATCCAGAAATCGGCGTACAGCACGTAGCGGTCGAAGATGTTCTGGCCGTACTCGCTGTAGGACTCCAGGTACGCGGTCTGGATTTCCTTGCCGATGAACTCGATGTAGCGCGGTGCCAGGTATTCCTTGAGGAACCGCAGGTAGCGCTCGCGGGTCTCGGCCTGGAATTGTTCCTGTTCGATCTGCTGTTCCAGCACGTAGAGCAGGTGCACCGGGTTGGCGGCGATCTCGTGGGGGTCGAAGTTGAAGACCTTGGACAGGATCTTGAACGCAAAGCGTGTCGACAGGCCGTTCATGCCCTCGTCCACACCAGCGGTGTCGCGGTATTCCTGGATCGACTTGGCCTTTGGATCAGTGTCCTTGAGGTTCTCGCCGTCGTACACGCGCATCTTCGAATAGATATTCGAGTTCTCCGGCTCCTTGAGGCGCGACAGCACGGTGAACTGGGCGAGCATCTTCAGGGTGTCGGGCGCGCAATGGGCCTTGGCCAGGGAGCTGTTGAACAGCAGTTTGTCGTAGATCTTGATCTCATCGCTGACCCGCAGGCAGTACGGCACCTTGACGATATAGATCCGGTCGATGAAGGCTTCGTTGTTCTTGTTGTTGCGGAAGGTGTGCCACTCCGATTCGTTGGAGTGGGCCAGCAGGATGCCGGTGAACGGAATCGCGCCGAGGCCTTCGGTACTGTTGTAGTTGCCTTCCTGGGTGGCGGTGAGCAGTGGGTGCAGCACCTTGATCGGTGCCTTGAACATCTCCACGAACTCCATCAGGCCCTGGTTCGCCCGGCACAGCGCGCCCGAGTAGCTGTAGGCGTCGGCGTCGTTCTGTGGGAACTCTTCCAGTTTGCGAATATCGACTTTGCCCACCAGCGCCGAGATGTCCTGGTTGTTCTCGTCGCCCGGTTCGGTCTTGGCCACGCCGATCTGGTTAAGGATCGAGGGGTAGAGCTTGACCACGCGGAACTGGCTGATGTCACCACCGAATTCGGCCAGGCGCTTGGTGGCCCAGGGCGACATGATGGTGTTGAGGTAGCGCCGGGGAATGCCGAAATCTTCTTCGAGGATCGCGCCATCTTCGGTGGCGTTGAACAGGCCCAGGGGCGACTCGAACACCGGCGAGCCCTTGATGGCGTAGAAGGGCACTTTTTCGATCAGTTGTTTGAGTTTTTCGGCCAGGGACGATTTACCGCCACCGACGGGGCCGAGCAGGTAGAGGATCTGTTTCTTCTCTTCCAGGCCCTGGGCCGCATGGCGGAAGTAGGAGACGATCTGGTCGATGCATTCTTCCATGCCATGGAAGTCTTCAAAGGCCGGATAGCGACGGATCACCTTGTTGGAGAATATTCGCGACAGTCGCGAATTGTTCGAGGTGTCTATCAATTGCGGCTCGCCTATCGCCAGCAGCAGACGTTCGGCGGCAGACGCGTAGGTGCTGCGATCCTGTTTGCACAGCTCGAGGTACTCTTGCAGCGTGAGTTCCTCCTGCTGTGTGGATTCGAAGCGGTTTTTGAAGTGGCTAAAAATACTCATGACGTCGTCACCTCGCTCGATACGTGGAGCCGACGCCGGATCAATCAGTCGATGCTGGCAGTCATTGGCAGACGCCAATGGCCGTTTTCCCCCCAGAACACCCTGAAACGCTACCGATGACCCGCACGCCGGTGTACCGGCTCTCCCCTGATTCGGATGGCCTGCGCTTAAGGATAGTTCGGAATCAGGGAGGTCAAGGCACGATGCGTAATTAGTTTGGCTGCGCCGTTCGTCAGAAACGGCGCGAGCCCAAGCGTCACGCGGGGTAGCGGGGTGTGAAAAAAATTATTGCGAGTCGCCTGAGGAAATTTCCGCAGGAAAGGTCGTACGCCACAGCTCAAAGCCACCGTCCAGGCTGTAGACGTCGGAGAAGCCCTGGCTGATCAGGTAGGCCGCTGCGCTCTGGCTGGAATTGCCGTGGTAGCAACCCACGATCACCGGTGCGTCGAGGTCGGCGGCGCGGATGAAGTCGGCGATGTTGTGGTTGTCCAGGTGCTGGGCGCCGCTGATGTGTGCAGCGGCAAAAGTCGGTTGGTCGCGGATGTCGACAACCACTGCGCCTTTCTCGCGCAGGGCCTGGGCTTGTTCGGGAGAGATGCGTTTGAATTCGCTCATGGGGGGCTCCTAGGGCTTGGCGGCCGGCAGGGTAACGGAAAGGGGCGATTCGCACTGGCAGCTGTGGCGCTCGCCGGTGTCGATGTTCATCAGGGTCATGGCACCGCCCCACACGCAGCCGGTGTCGAGGGCAAATATACCGGGCTCGGTGCACTTGCCTTCGAGGGCTGCCCAGTGGCCAAAGATGATCTTTGTGCCGGCGGCCTTGCGGTCCTTGTGGGCGAACCAGGGTTTGTAGCCGGGCAGCGCGGTGTCGGCGCCTTCCTTGCTCTTGAGGTCCAGCTTGCCTTCGGCGGTGCAGAAGCGCATGCGCGTGAAGTAGTTGGTGA
Source organism: Pseudomonas sp. FP2335 (assembly GCF_030687535.1). Classification (NCBI taxonomy): domain Bacteria; kingdom Pseudomonadati; phylum Pseudomonadota; class Gammaproteobacteria; order Pseudomonadales; family Pseudomonadaceae; genus Pseudomonas; species Pseudomonas sp. FP2335. The sequence goes on along the minus strand of NZ_CP117437.1, from coordinate 5,432,878 downwards.
TCACCCGCAGGCGGGCAATGCCGGTCAGGTCGTTGTCCCATTTCACCGGATCGTTGCCGTACATGCCGTCGAGGTAGGCGGTGTACAGGTTGTCATCGGCCAGGGCCGCCTCGACTTCGGCAGCGCACTTGAGGGCTTTCTTCAGCGTCCATTGCGGCGGGATGCCGGCATGCACGAGGGCCATGTTGCGGGCCTCGTCATAGTGCATGAGCTTTTGTCGGCGCAGCCAATCGAGCAAATCGGCCCGGTCCGGTGCGTCGAGGATCTCCCGCAGGGTGTCGCTTTTTTTCAGGCGTTCGACGTTTCTATCCGCCGCCAGCAAGTGCAGGTCGTGGTTGCCCAGCACGCAGACCAGGGAATCGCGCAGGCTATATAAGTAGCGCAGGGTCTCCAGGGATTCGGGGCCGCGGTTGACCAGATCACCGACCAGCCACAGGCGGTCGCTTTTCGGGTCGAAGGCCACGCGCTCAAGTAAGCATTTGAGGGGCTCCAGGCAGCCTTGCAGGTCGCCGACCGCGTACGTCGCCATCAGTGCAGGGCTCCTGGCACGGCGAGGCGGAAGGGTGCGATGACGGCGTCGAACAGCTGGCCGTCCGTTGCTTTCATCTGATAGGAACCTTGCATGGTACCGACCTTGGAGGTCATCACCGTGCCGCTGCTGTAGGTGTGGCTGGCGCCGCAGTCGATCAACGGTTGCTGGCCGACGACGCCGGCACCGCGTACTTCCTCGACCTGACCGTCACCATCGGTGATCACCCAGTGGCGTGATAGCAACTTGGCCGGCACCAGCCCGTTGTTTTTCACCGTGATGGTGTAGGCAAAGGCGAAGCGGTTCTGTTCAGGTTGCGATTGGTCCGCGAGGAAGCGGGTGACGACGCTGACGTCGATCTGATAGCGAGGATCGGACATGCGAAAGGCCTTAAAAGCAAAAGCGGAGGACAGCAGATGTGGATCAGTCTAGGCCAAGAGGCGGGCACTAGGCCAGACATGCCGTCTGGCCTGTGCTCGGCAGGCTTCAGTCCGCGGCGGGCGCTGGCTGGATGGCAAGCTGGTCGGCCAGGCGCACGAATGCAGCCAGGTCCAGCTGCTCGGGGCGCAAGCCGCCGTCGACGCCGGCGGCTTCGATTTCAGCATTGCTCAGCAAAGCCTTGAGCGTGTTGCGCAGGGTCTTGCGACGCTGGTTGAAGGCCTCGCGTACCACGCGTTCGAGCAGCTTGTGATCCTTGGCCGGATGCGGCAGTACAGCGTGTGGCACCAGGCGCACGATGGCCGAATCGACCTTCGGCGGCGGGTTGAATGCGCCAGGGCCGACATTGAACAGGTGTTCGACGCGGCAGTGGTACTGGACCATGATCGACAAGCGGCCCCAATCACCGCCGCCAGGCCCTGCGGCCAGGCGCTCGACCACTTCCTTTTGCAGCATGAAGTGCATGTCGCGGATGATCCCTGCGTTATTCAGCAGGTGGAAAATCAGCGGCGTAGAGATGTTGTACGGCAGGTTGCCCACCACGCGCAGGCTGTTCGGCGCGGCGTTGAGGCTGTTGAAGTCGAACTTCAGCGCATCGCCCTGGTGCAGGTTGAAGTTGGGCTTGTTAGCGAACTGCTGGTTGAGGATCGGGATCAAGTCCTTGTCCAGTTCCACTACGTCCAGTTGCCCACCGCTGGCCAGCAGGCCTTGGGTCAGTGCGCCCTGGCCCGGGCCGATTTCCAGCAGACGGTCTTCGGGTTTGGCATGGATGGAGCGCAGGATGCGGTCGATCACGCCAGCGTCGTGCAGGAAGTTTTGCCCGAAGCGCTTGCGCGCCCGGTGTTGGTAATGCTCGGTCATATACGGGTCTCGGCCATCTGATAGGCGGTTTCCAGGGCCACGTGCAGGCTGCCGGTATCGATCTTGCCGCTGCCCGCCAGGTCCAGGGCAGTGCCATGGTCGACGGAGGTGCGGATGATCGGCAGGCCCAGTGTCACGTTGACGGCGGCGCCGAAGCCTTTGTATTTAAGCACCGGCAGCCCCTGGTCATGGTACATCGCCAGCACTGCGTCGCAGTGCTCCAGATATTTGGGGGTAAACAGAGTGTCTGCAGGCAATGGGCCGCGCAGGTCCATGCCTTCTTGGCGCAGACGCTCCAGGGTGGGTTCGATGATGTCGATTTCTTCATGGCCCAAGTGGCCGCCTTCACCGGCGTGGGGGTTGAGCCCACAGACCAGGATACGCGGTTGGGCGATGCCGAATTTCTGTTGCAGGTCGGCGTGCAGGATGCGCGTGACGCGCTCCACCCGCTCGACGGTGATGGCGTCGGCAATTTCACGCAGCGGCAGGTGCGTGGTCACCAGGGCGACGCGCAGGCCGCGGGTGGCCAGCATCATCACGACTTGTTCGGTGTGGGTCAGTTCGGCGAGGAATTCGGTATGCCCGGAAAAGGCGATCCCGGATTCGTTGATCACGCCCTTGTGCACCGGTGCGGTGATCATCCCGGCGAAGTCGCCGTCGATGCAGCCTTGGCCGGCACGGGTCAGGGTTTCCAGGACGAACGCGGCATTGGCAGTGTCCAGTTGCCCGGCCACCACCTTGGCTTGCAGTGGGGTGTCCCACACATACAGGCTGCCGGCGGGGGCGGGCAGGTCGGGCCAGTTGCCTGGCGCCACGTCCAGCAAACTGACAACCACACCCAGCTGCGCGGCCCGCTCAAGGAGCAGGTCACGGCTGGTAATGGCAATCAGGGGGTGTGGCTGGGGGTGCGAGGCGAGCAGCAGGCACAGGTCTGGACCAATGCCGGCCGGCTCGCCGGGTGTTACCGCGAAACGCTGGGGTTTCACTGGGTTGCCTGGTCGGTGCCTGTTTGCTCGGCGCCTGGCAGCTTGTTCTCTACGTAGGCTTCGTCACGGATCTGACGCAACCAGGTTTGCAGCTCTTCGTCGTATTTGCGGTTACGCAGTACAGACAGGGCTTGTTGCTCGCGGGCCTGGCTGGTGTTGTCGGTGGCGCGACGGCCAAGGACTTCCAGCACGTGCCAGCCATATTGGGTCTTGAACGGCTTGGACAATACACCCTGCGGGGTATCGGCCATCACCTGTTGGAACTCCGGCACCAGGGCTTTCGGGTCGATCCAGTTCAGGTCGCCGCCGTTGAGGGCGGAACCCGGGTCTTCCGAGAAGCTCTTGGCCAGGGTGGCGAAGTCTTCACCGCTTTGGATGCGGTCGTAGATCTTCTGGGCCAGTTCCTTGGTCTGGGCTTCGGTGCGGATTTCGCTAGGTTTGACCAGGATATGACGAACGTGCACTTCGTCTTTCAGCGAGGTCTCGCCGCCGCGTTTCTCCAGCAACTTCAGGATGATGAAGCCGCCCGGCGTACGTGCTGGCTGAGTGATTTCACCCGGCTGCATGGCGCTCAGCTCACGATCGAACGGAGGTGGCAATTGAGCGGCTTTACGCCAGCCCATGTCACCGCCGTCCAGGGCGTTGTCGCTGCCTGACTTGGCGATAGCCATCTGAGCAAAGTCGGCGCCTTGCTTGAGTTGGTTGTAAATTTCCTGGGTTTTCGCCGCTGCTGCATTGAGCTGTTCGGAGTTGGCGCTGTCCGGGGTAGGGATCAGGATGTTGGCCAGGTGCAGTTCTTCGGAAAGCTGCATCTTGCCCAGGTCCGAGGCCAGGAAGTTCTTCACTTCCTGCTCGGAGACCTGCACCCGCTCAGCCACACGACGCTGACGCACACGGCTGATGATCATTTCGCGACGGATCTGGTCACGGGCGTCCTCATAGGACAAGCCGTCGTGGGCCAGGGCGGCACGGAACTGGTCAATGCTCATATTGTTGCGCTGAGCGATGGTGCCAACCGCCTGGTTCAGTTCTTCGTCCGAAATACGGATGCCCGAACGCTCGCCGATCTGCAGTTGCAGGTTCTCGACGATCAGGCGTTCCAGCACCTGTTGGTCCAGCACGCTGGTCGGTGGCACGCCACCGCCACGCTTGGCGATGGTTTGCTGAACTTCCTTGACGCGTTGGTCCAGCTGGCTCTGCATGATCACGTCGTTATCGACGATGGCCACCACTTTATCCAGCTGTTGAACCGCAGCGTGTGCCGATGCGGTACCCAGGAACAGCGCGCCCAGTACGAGCGGGCGCAGACAATCAGAAAGCTTGGTCTTCACGTTCACGATAACCTTCAATGCCTTTGTCGAGGAAGCTCTCTACCTTGGCGCCGGTCAGGCCGCCGAGTCCTTTGAGGACGATCTGCAGGAAGAGCCCGTGGTCACCCTTTTCGTTAAGCGGGGCGATCTGGCTGTATTCGTCGTTGGCAACCCAGTAACGGTTGATGACACGCAGTTTCCAGCAGCAGTTGTCGTACTCGAAACCACCGAAGGCTTCCAGGGTACGGTTGCGGGCATAGTCATACTGCCAGCGGGTGATCAGGTTCCACTGTGGAACGATCGGCCACATCATCGAGAAGTCGTGTTGCTGGATTTTGTAGTAATCCTTCACGAAGTTCGCGTCGCCTTCCTTGCCATAGTCACCACCGAACTGCCATTTGCCGGTCAGCTGGTTGTACACCACCTGATCGTTGCGATAGCGGTAGCCGAGGTTGACGACCTTGTTCGGGTTGTCTTCCGGCTGGTAGTGGAACATCGCGCTGCCGGAACGAGGACTGTGGTTCTCGGTGTCCCAGTTGTAGTCGGCAGTGGCGCGCCAGTCGCGGTTGAAGCGGAACTCGTAGTCCAGGGCGATTGGCGATACGTCGGACTGTGCGTCGGCACGGTCGGCAGCGAGTACACCTGGCAGTTGGACTTCGCGATCCTTGAAATACACCGCCTGGCCGACGGCGACGCGCTGACGTTCGAAGCCGTTTTCTTCGATCCAGCGGCTGGTCACACCCAGGGAGAGCTTGTTCTCGTCGCCGATCCGGTCGGAGCCGCTGAAGCGGTTGTCACGGAACAGCGAGGCGTAGCTGAACGAGTACTCACTGGTGTCGAATACCGGGATGTCGCTCTGGTCCTTGTTCGGTACGTACAAGTAGAAGGCGCGCGGTTCAAGAGTCTGGCGATAATCTTTGCCGAACCAGTTGGTGTCGCGGTCGAAGTACAGGCCGCTGTCGACACTGGCGACTGGCACGGCACGGTCTTGTGAACTCTTGAACTTCTGGCCATTTGTGGCCATGTAGGTCTTGCCTACATTGTCCAGGTCCAGATCGTACTTGGTGTAGACGTACTTGAGCTTCGGCGTAATGAAACCGTAGGTCGACTCCATCGGGTATGAGACAGCCGGGGCAGCGTTCAGGCGAGTACCGTTTGCACGGGTCAGGCCTCTGACATTGGTGTCCAGGCGAGGGGTGACTGTTACCCCATCCTGAGAAACAAAGTCGCCACTTAGAAGATTTCGCTCAAACCGAACTGCTTCGGTCTCGTAAGTGAAATCCAGGCCGCCCGGATGGTAAGGCAGTGCACCGTTAAAGGTGATCTGCGGCAAACGGTCATACGGCGTGATCTGGGAAATCGTCGCCAGCTGGTAAGCCTGCACATTCAGGCGCGCCTGATAGGAGTCGCCACGGTAGGCCACCGAACCTTGCTGGTTCAGGAAGTCGCGACTTTCCACACCTTCCTGATAGGCCTTGAGGTCCTGGAAGTAGTACGGATCGCTGATCTTGGTGTAGTCGACCTGAGTCGTCAGGCGTGAATCCAGCCCACCCCTGTGCTGCCAATTGAGCATATAGCGGGTTTTTTCGTAATCGGTCTGCTTCTTGCGCTCGTCGCTATCGTCATTCAGGTACGCCCCACCGAACTGACCTTCGCTGGACTTGGTGAGGTAGCGGAATTCGCCTTCCATCAACATGCCGCGCTTGGTCATGTATTGCGGGTACAACGTGGCGTCGTAGTTGGGCGCCAGGTTGAAGTAGTACGGCGTGACCAGGGTAAAGCCGGTTTCGCTGCCGGTGCTGAAGCTCGGCGGCAGGAAGCCGGACTGACGACGGTCGTCGATCGGGAAATAGATGTAAGGGGTGTACAGGATCGGAATGTTCTTGATCCGCAACGTCGCGTTGGTGGCCGTACCGAAACCGGTCGCCGGGTTCAACGTGATGTTGTTGCCCTTGAGCTGCCAGGCGTTGCTGTCCGGCTCGCAGGTGGTGTACGTACCGTCCTTGAGACGGATGATCGCGTTTTCGGCACGCTTGGCGTACAGCGCGCTGCCGCGGATACGCGACTTGTGCATCACGTATTCGGCGTTGTCGATCTGTGCCGCACCGGTATCCAGCTGGACTTCGGCATGGTCGCCGACGATCAGCGCGCCGTTGTCGCGCAGACGGACCTTGCCGTTCAGCTCGCCACGGTTCTCGGCCTGATACAGGCTGGCCTCATCGGATTCCATCTGCATGCTGCCCTGACGCATGACGACGTCACCGGCCAGGGTCGCGACCTGTTGTTCCTGCTCGTAACGAGAGGCCTTGGCACCGATGAAGGTCGGCGCATCGCTCTGTTTCGTCTTGTCGTTCATGCCAGGACGAGTCGGCTCGATATACGCACCGCCGCAATACGGGCCGGTTTCGGCCAGTTGGGCAGCGGTCAGCTTCTCGCGGGGTACCCAGTCCAGGTGGCTGTAGTCGGCGCTGCGCGAACGCAGGCCACGGCCCTTGGATTCGGTGACCAGTGCGGTCTGCGGCGCGGCGTCGGCGCTGCCGCCGGTTTCGCCTTGCGACGCAACGGCGGTCGAGCCAGCGGCGGCACCGTCGTGCACCGGACGCGGTGGCAATGGGGCTGCGGCGGTTTTCGGCGCGCAATCCCAGGCACCCGAAGCAGAGACTGAGCAGTCATACTGTTCCGCGGCGACCACGAATGAGGTGGCGAAGGGTTGCAAGGCCAGCAGACTGCCGGTTACCAGCAACGGAAATTTTCTACGAAACGCGGGGGATTTCAATGCCATCTTATTAGTCCGGGCTTCCTGCGTGCCATCTGCCCGCGGTTTGGGCCGCACGCCTCTCGATGGTCTGAAAAAGATGCGTGATAATAAAGCATGCCCCGCTTGACGGCTAGCGCCGTCGGAGACCCTTGTAATGCCCGAGCAAGATCTACGTTTACAACAGCTGGAAGTCTGGCTGGATGAGCAGTTACCGATCCTTTTCAACGCTCAAGGCTGGGGTGCCGTACCCCCGGCAACATTGACCGCAGCCAGCAGCGACGCGAGTTTCAGGCGTTACTTCCGCTGGGAAGGCGGTGGTCGCACGTTCGTCGTGATGGACGCCCCACCCCCCCAGGAAAACTGCAAACCTTTCGTCGATATCGCGCATTTGCTGGCGAAATCGGGAATAAATGTGCCAAAAATTTATGCAGAAGATTTGCCGCGCGGCTTTCTTTTGCTCAATGACCTGGGCACAAAAACCTATCTGGACGTGATCGACGAGCAAAACGCCGACCCATTGTTCGCCGATGCCATCAACGCCCTGCTGGCCTTCCAGCAATTGCCGATGGACGCGCCACTGCCCAGCTATGACGTGGCTTTGCTGCGCCGCGAGCTGGAATTGTTTCCCGAGTGGTACGTGCGTCGCCACCTGGGTCGTGAACTGGATACCCACCAGCAAGCGCTGTGGCAACGCGCCAGCGACCTGCTGATCGACAGCGCCCTGGCCCAGCCGAAAGTGCTGGTGCACCGCGACTACATGCCGCGCAACCTGATGATCAGCACGCCCAACCCCGGCGTACTGGACTTCCAGGACGCGGTCTACGGCCCGGTGACCTACGACATCACCTGCCTGTTCAAGGATGCGTTTCTCAGCTGGCCCCAGGCTCGTGTGCGTGAATGGCAGCGCGGCTACTGGGAGCGCGCTGTGCAGGCCGGAATTCCGGTACAGGCGCAATTTGATGACTTCCTGCGCGCCAGCGACCTGATGGGCGTGCAGCGTCATCTCAAGGTCATCGGCATTTTTGCGCGGATCTGCCATCGCGACGGCAAACCCCGCTACCTGGCCGATGTACCGCGCTTCTTTGCTTATATAGAAGCGGTGCTGGCGGATCGCCCTGAGCTGGGCGAATTGGCCGAACTGCTGACCAGCCTGCGCCAGCCCGCCGAGGCGACTGTATGAAGGCCATGATCCTGGCCGCCGGCAAAGGTGAGCGGATGCGTCCGCTCACCCTGCACACGCCTAAACCGCTGGTGCAGGCCGGCGGCAAGCGCCTTATCGAGTATCACCTGGAGGCGCTGGCCAAGGCCGGTTTCACTGAAATCGTGATCAACCATGCCTGGCTCGGCCAGCAGATCGAAAGTTACCTGGGCGACGGCGCGCAGTTCGGCTTGCGTATCCAGTACTCGCCGGAGGGCGAACCGCTGGAGACTGGTGGCGGGATTTTCCAGGCCTTGCCGTTGCTGGGGGATGAGCCATTTCTGGTGGTCAACGGCGACATCTGGACCGACTACGATTTCAGCCGACTGCGCCAGCCGCTCCAGGGCCTGGCCCATCTGGTGATGGTCGATAACCCGGCACATCACCCCTCGGGCGGTGATTTCTACCTCGATCAAGGTTTGCTTCATGATGCTGCGCCCGGTGCCGATAACCTGACCTTCAGTGGCATTTCTGTGCTCGACCCGCAGCTGTTCGCGGGTTGCAGCGCCGGTGCCTTCAAGCTGGCGCCGCTGTTGCGGGCGGCGATGGCCAAGGATTTGGTAACGGGGGAGCGCATGGCGGGACGCTGGATTGATGTCGGTACGCTGGAGCGCCTGGCGCAAGTCGAAACCCTGCTGACAGCGGGGCAGTAACATGCTGTGGCCAGGGACGCTGATCGGCGCCGGGGCTGGCTTTGCCATTGCCAGTATTCCGGGGGCCATGTTGGGTGCGCTGTTGGGGCAGGCGCTGGATCGGCGGTTGCACCTGCAAAACTGGGCGCAACTGCGCGAGCGCCTCGGCGGGCGGCCAGCGTTGCGCAACGACGAGTTGTTGTTTGTGCTGCTGGGTCGCCTGGCCAAAAGCAATGGCCGGATCGTCGACGGGCATATCCAGCAGGCGCGCCAGGAAATGCGCGCGCTGGATATGTCCGAGCCTGCCCAGCGCCGGGCGATTGCCGCGTTCAACCGCGGCAAGTCCGGCACCGACCGCGTGCGCAGCTACTTGCGCGTGCTCAAGGCCCAGCCCCATGCCGCGGAAGGTGTATTGCGTGCCTGTTGGCGCATGGTCTGGGCGGACGGCAAGGCGGATGACGCCGAGCGCGATCTGATCGAGCAATGGGGTAAATGGCTGGGCTGGACGCCGCAACAGTTGCAGGCATTGGCGACTGACTACAAGCCGGAACGCAAACCGCTAGTGAGCCGGGGAATGTCCTATCAGGACGCGTTGCGCCTGCTCGCCGTGACGGCCACCACTGAACCTGCGGTGATCAAACGTGCCTATCGGCGCCTGCTCAGCCGCCACCATCCGGACAAGATTGCTGGCACTGGCGCAAGCCCCGCGCAAGTGCTTGAGGCCACCGAACGTACCCGCGAGCTGCACAGCGCGTTTGCATTGATTCGCGAGCGCCGGGATTTCCGCTAGTCGTCGCCAGTCTTGATTTGATAACCCATTCCAATGTGGGGGTGGGCTTGCTCGCGAATGCGGTGGTTCAGTCAAAACATCTGTGACTGATACTCCGCCTTCGCGAGCAAGCCCGCTCCCACAAGGGGATCAGCGGTGTTCTTTGAGTCTGCGATCAGTCGGCGGTTGCCTGCGGGCTCAACCAGCCACGAATCCGTCGATACAGCTGCTCCTGCTCCGCCGCGCTGTTGCCCGGCACGGTTTTAAGTGACACCTGCTTATAACCGTCATTTTTCGATCGCTTGGCGGCCTGGACGCGCTCCAGAGCTGCCTTGCGATCCTGGGCGGCGTCTTGATAGAACACATCCGCCGTGGGCACCTTCAGCTCCGGAGCCAGTTGTTGCAAATTCGGCTGGCGACCTGCGGGCGTTTTGCCGGCGACCATCACCAGTTTCTGCACCTGGGCCGGTTGTTTCTCGCTGAGATAACGCGCCGCCCACCAGGCGCCGGTGCCGTGGCCGAGCAGCACCACACTGCGCGCACCCTGGGTCTGGGCGAAGGCGACGGCGGCGTCGATGCGGTCGAAGATGCGCTTGGCGTCGGTTTTGTCGCTCTCGTCCGCACCTGGCACCACCGCCGGATCGGTGCCTTCGGCTTCGGCGCTGGCCGCTTGTTCGATGGGCTTGGCGGCGGTGCTGCCGTCTTTGCTGCTGGTGTCGACCGCTGCCTTCGGCGCTTCGATCACCCGAGGTGGCAAGGTGTCGATGTTGATGTCGGGCAGCGAGAGGCTGAGGGTGCCCCAATTGGCATTGGGCAGTTTGCGCCGCAGCGGTGCAATTGCTTGCGGCCAGTCAGCACTTTCGCCGGCGCCCGGTACGATAATCACCACGCCTTCGGGTTCGGCGCTGTTGGCTGGTTTCCACAAGGCCAGGAAGGTATCGCTGGCGGCCTGCAGTTGTTGCTGTTCCTCGCGCGGAACCTGGCGTTCCAGGGCGCTGGCATCTTCCTGGCTACGCTCCGGCAGGGGTTGGCGCACGGCAGGTGTTTCGGCGGCGGGGGCAGGCGCATCGGCGGCCTGCGCAGAAAAGCCGCTGGTAAAGAGCAGCGACAGGCACAATGCTGGCAGTGCCGAGCGGTTTCGAGGTGGCATCGTTGGTTTCCGGCCGTAAGTGATTCCAGCAGCCTAATGGGTTGGTCAGTATTTGTCAGTGATGTGAGACGTGGATCATGGGTTTTCGCTGTCTGCTGGTTATCGGCTGTTTGTGGTTTCCCTTGATGGCGGGAGCCACGCCTGTCTCTGCGGCGCCGCAAGCGCAGCTGGATGCCGGGCAACGGGAATGGTTGGCCGCGCACCCGCAGCTGCGCGTCGGCCTGGTGCTGCAGGCGCCCTACGCGCAGTACGACCGGCGCTTGCAGCGCTTGTCGGGGGCCAATGTCGAGTTGATGCAGTGGCTGGCCAAGGCGTTGAACATCGAACTGAGCTGGCGCAACTTTCCCACCCAGGAGCAACTGGAAGAGGCGTTGCGCGACGGTGAGGTCGACATCGCCCCCGGCTTGCAGCAAACCCCGGCCGGTTTGCGCCTGTGGTTGTTCACCGATCCGTATATGCGGGTGCCCCAACATATCGTCGGGACCCGTGAAGGTGGCGGCGCCGTCGAGTTGGAAAAACTCGACGAACTCTCACGCATCGCCGTGCGTATGCCCAGTGCCGTGGCCGACTACCTGCGCAGTACCTATCCCAAACTGAACCTGCAAGGCGTGCCCATGGAGCGCCAGGCCTTGCAATTGCTGCTCAGCCAGCAAGCGCGCTACGCCGTGGTGGATGAGGCGCAATTGAGCCGGCTGTCGGGTGAGGCGGAATTCGCCGGGCTGGCGGTGGTGGGGGACATCGGCCTGCCGCAATTGCTGCGGGTGGCCACGCGTCGCGAATGGCCGGAACTGGCCGGGATCATGCAAAGTGCGCTGCGCGCGATCCCCGCCCGGGATCTGGACCAACTGCACACCCGCTGGCTGCAACCCAAATACCCGCGGTTGTCGGAGTCGCCAGGGCTGTGGCAAAACCTCAGCCTGCTGCTCGGCCTGTTGCTGCTGGCCGGCCTGACGGCGCTGTTCTGGCAGCGGCGCCAGTTGCGCGGCCTGGAGCACAGCTTGCTCGGCGCGCGGGAAGAAAGCGCCGCGCGTGCGGCGGGCGCCGAGGCGTTGCGGTTGACGCAGTTTTCCATCGATCAAAGCACCGTCGGCATTCTGTGGGTCAACTGGGACAGCCATGTGCGCTACGCCAACCGTGCGGCGGAAAGCATGCTTGGCTACGCGCCCGGAGCCTTGATCGAGCGACCGCTGATCGATTTTGATCCGACCCTGGACATGGATCGTTGGCTCAACCTGTGGAAGCGCGCCCGCGCCAGCGACGACGCCCCGCAGAACTTTGCCACCGACTGCCTGCGCGCCGATGGCAGCATCCTGCCGGCCGATGTGTCGTTGAGCTTCCTGCGCTTTGCCGACGGCGAATACCTGGTGGTCTACCTCAATGACGTCACCGAACGCCGTCGCTACGTGGCCGCGTTGCTGCAGAGCGAGGCGCAACTGCGCGAACTGTCCGCGCACCTGGAAACCGTGCGTGAAGAAGAAAAAGCGCGCATCGCCCGCGAAGTGCACGACGAACTGGGACAGATGCTCACCGTGCTCAAGCTGGAAACCTCCATGTGCGAGTTGGCCTACGCCCAACTCGACCCCGGCCTGCAGGAGCGCCTGAACAGCATGAAGCGCCTGATCGCCCAACTGTTCCAATTGGTGCGCGATGTGGCCACCGCGTTGCGCCCGCCGATTCTCGACGCCGGGATCGCCTCGGCCATCGAATGGCAGGCGCGGCGCTTCGAAGCGCGTACGCAGATTCCCTGCCTGGTGCAGGTCCCGGATAATCTACCCGCCTTGAGCGATGCCAAGGCCATCGGCCTGTTCCGCATCCTGCAGGAGGCGCTGACCAATGTGATGCGCCATGCCCAGGCGCATACTGTCGAACTGACCCTGGCTGTGGAGGATTCGGACTTGCGGCTGACCATCAGCGATGACGGCGTCGGTTTTGTCCAGGCCCAGGGCCGCCCGGTATCGTTTGGCCTGGTCGGCATGCGGGAGCGCGTGTTGATCATGGGCGGGCAGTTGAGCCTGGACAGCGAGTTGGGGGAGGGCACCACCCTGAGTGTCACGGTGCCGTTGGATGCATAACACCAAGAGGAAGTCCCTGTGATCCGCGTACTGGTAGCCGAAGACCACACCATCGTTCGAGAAGGCATCAAGCAATTGATCGGCCTGGCCAAAGACCTGCTGGTGGTCGGCGAGGCGAGCAATGGCGAGCAGTTGCTGGAGACCTTGCGCCATGTGGCGTGCGAGGTGGTGCTGTTGGACATCTCGATGCCCGGCGTCAACGGCCTGGAGGCGATTGCGCGGATCCGTGCATTGAACAACCCGCCGGCGATCCTGGTGTTGTCGATGCACGATGAGGCGCAAATGGCCGCTCGTGCGTTGAAGGTCGGTGCCGCCGGTTACGCCACCAAGGACAGCGATCCGGCGCTGTTGCTCACGGCAATTCGCAAGGTCGCGGCAGGCGGGCGTTATATCGACCCGGACCTGGCCGACCGCATGGTCTTCGAGGTCGGCCTGACCGATGCGCGGCCGCTGCATTCGTTGCTGTCGGAGCGCGAGTTCTCGGTGTTCGAACGCCTGGCCCAGGGCGCCAACGTCAACGACATCGCCCAGCAACTGGCGTTGAGCAGCAAAACCATCAGCACCCACAAGGCGCGCTTGATGCAAAAACTCAATATCACCTCCCTGGCCGAACTGGTGAAGTACGCGATGGAACACAAGCTCCTCTGACGACATACCCAATAACGACACCCCGAAAATCTCGCCGCACCTATTCTTGCCGCTTGCGGCTCACCCCTTGCGCCGGCACTGTCCCGTGCGCGCCATCCGTGTAGGGCAATCCCTACCCCCAACCTTCCATCCGGCTGATGCAATTCTCTCCCGGCCCCCGATTTCCGGGGCCTCGCGCCTGGACTACGCTTGTGCCACAGCAGTCCAAAATACAAAGGTGCGGGTATGAGCGAGGTGGATTCAAATGAGGTCCTGGTCAGCTTTCGTGGCGTGCAGAAGAGCTACGACGGCGAGAACCTGATCGTCAAAGACCTCAACCTGGAGATTCGCAAGGGCGAGTTCCTCACCCTGCTCGGGCCTTCCGGTTCGGGCAAGACCACCAGCCTGATGATGCTTGCCGGCTTTGAAACGCCGACCGCCGGCGAAATCCAGCTGGCCGGGCGCGCCATCAACAATGTGCCGCCGCACAAGCGCGACATCGGCATGGTGTTCCAGAACTACGCGCTGTTCCCGCACATGACCGTCGCCGAGAACCTGGCGTTCCCGCTGTCGGTGCGCGGCCTGAGCAAGACCGACATCAGCGAGCGGGTCAAACGTGTGCTGAGCATGGTCCAGCTCGACGCCTTCGCCCAGCGCTACCCGGCGCAATTGTCCGGCGGCCAGCAGCAGCGTGTGGCCCTGGCCCGCGCCTTGGTGTTCGAACCGCAATTGGTGCTGATGGATGAACCCCTCGGCGCCCTCGACAAGCAACTGCGTGAACACATGCAGATGGAGATCAAGCACCTGCACCAGCGCCTCGGCGTGACCGTGGTGTACGTGACCCATGACCAGGGCGAAGCCTTGACCATGTCCGACCGTGTGGCGGTGTTCCACCAGGGCGAGATCCAGCAGATCGCCCCACCGCGCACACTTTATGAAGAGCCGAAGAACACCTTCGTCGCCAACTTCATCGGCGAAAACAACCGCCTCAATGGCCGCCTGCACAGCCACTCCGGCGAGCGCTGCGTGGTCGAGCTGGCGCGCGGTGAGAAGGTCGAGGCACTGGCGGTCAACGTCGGCCAGATCGGTGGCCCGGTGACCCTGTCGGTGCGCCCGGAGCGCGTCAGCCTCAATGGTTCCAGCGAAAGTTGCGTCAACCGCTTCTCGGGGCGGGTGGCGGAATTCATCTACCTGGGCGACCACGTGCGTGTGCGCCTGGAAGTCTGCGGCAAGGCCGATTTTTTTGTGAAACAACCGATTGCCGAGCTGGACCCGGCCCTGGCAGTCGGCGACGTGGTTCCGATTGGCTGGCAAGTCGAGCACGTTCGCGCACTCGACCCACTTCTAGAGGCGAATTAATCGCCCCCATGGCTTCACCAACCCTGCACGTGGAGAGAACAACAATGTTGAGAACCCTGAAATTTTCCGCCCTGGCCCTGGGCCTGATCGGTGCGACCCAGGCCATGGCCGGCCCGGACCTGACTGTCGTGTCCTTCGGTGGCGCGAACAAGGCCGCCCAGGTCAAGGCCTTCTATGCCCCGTGGGAAAGCGCGGGCAACGGCAAGATCGTCGCTGGCGAGTACAACGGTGAAATGGCCAAGGTCAAGGCCATGGTCGACACCAAGAGCGTGTCCTGGGACCTGGTGGAAGTGGAGTCGCCGGAGCTGTCCCGTGGCTGTGACGAAGACATGTTCGAGCCGTTGGACCCGAAACTGTTCGGCAACACCGCCGATTACGTTAAAGGCGCGATCCAGCCGTGCGGCGTGGGCTTCTTCGTGTGGTCCACGGTGTTGGCCTACAACGCCGACAAACTGGCCAGCGCGCCTACCAGCTGGGCGGATTTCTGGGACGTGAAGAAATTCCCGGGCAAGCGCGGCCTGCGCAAGGGCGCCAAGTACACCCTGGAATTCGCGCTGATGGCCGACGGCGTTGCGCCGAAGGACGTCTACAAAGTACTGGCCGGCAAAGATGGCCAGGACCGCGCGTTCAAGAAACTCGACGAACTCAAGCCGTCGATCCAGTGGTGGGAAGCTGGCGCGCAACCGCCGCAGTACCTCGCCTCGGGTGACGTGGTGATGAGCTCGGCCTACAACGGCCGCATCGCCGCCGTGCAGAAAGAAAGCAACCTGAAAGTGGTGTGGAACGGCGGTATCTACGATTTCGACGCATGGGCCATTCCTAAAGGCCTGGCCAAGGACCGTGCCGAAGCGGCGAAGAAATTCATCGCCTTCTCGGTACAGCCGCAGCAGCAGAAGACCTACTCGGAAAACATCGCCTACGGCCCCGCCAACACCCAAGCCGTACCGTTGCTGGCCAAGGACATCCTCAAGGACATGCCGACCACCCCGGAAAACATCGCCAACCAGGTGCAGATCGATGTGAGCTTCTGGGCGGATAACGGCGAGCAGTTGGAGCAGCGTTTCAACTCGTGGGCTGCCAAGTAATCAGCAACACCGCTAAATCCATGTGTAGTGGGCTTGTGTGGGAGCGGGCTTGCTCGCGAAGGCGGTAGATCAGCCGCCACATGTGCAAGCTGATCCACCGCCTTCGCGAGCAAGCCCGCTCCCACATGGGATCTGCTGTGTTCAGTAGATTGCATTCATTTTCAGATTTCCCGGAGTTAGCCATGGCCATCGCCGTTCCCTCTAACGAGGTCAACAGCCCCACCCTCAAGCAGCGTCTGGCGCATGCCGAGCGGGTCAATCGCTGGAAGGCCCAGGCCTTGATTGCGCCGCTGGTGCTGTTTTTGCTGCTGGTGTTCCTGGTGCCAATCGTTGCGCTGCTGTTCAAGAGCGTCGGCAACCCGGAAGTGGTGGGCGGCTTGCCGCGTACCGTGGTGGCGGTGACGGCCTGGGACGGGCGTGGCCTGCCGGGCGAGCCGGTGTATCAGGCCCTCAGTGAGGACCTGGGCGAAGCCCGCAAAAACCAGACCTTGGGCGACCTGTCCAAGCGCTTGAACATGGAACTGGCCGGCTATCGCAGCCTGCTGACCAAAACCGCCCGTGCGCTGCCGTTTACCGAAGCGCCGGCCTCTTATAAGCAAGCGCTGGAAAGCCTCGATGAACGCTGGGGCGACCCGGCGTACTGGCAGGCGATCCGGCGCAACACCAGCAGCCTGACGCCGTTCTACCTGCTGGCGGCCGTCGATCACCGCATCGACGACCTCGGTGAAGTCGCCCCGGCCACGCCGGACCAGGCGATCTACCTGGACATCTTCGCCCGTACCTTCTGGATGGGCCTGGTGATCACCGCCATCTGCCTGCTGCTGGCCTATCCCCTGGCCTACCTGCTGGCGAACCTGCCGGCGCGTAAAAGCAACCTGTTGATGATCCTGGTGCTGCTGCCGTTCTGGACCTCGATCCTGGTGCGGGTGGCGGCGTGGATCGTGTTGCTGCAATCCGGTGGCCTGATCAACAGCGCGCTGATGAGCATGGGCCTGATCGATAAACCGCTGGAGCTGGTGTTCAATCGCACCGGGGTCTACATCTCCATGGTGCACATCCTGCTGCCGTTCATGATCCTGCCGATCTACAGCGTGATGAAGGGCATCTCGCCCACCTACATGCGTGCGGCGATCTCCCTGGGCTGCCACCCGTTCACCAGCTTCTGGCGCGTGTACTTCCCGCAGACCTACGCCGGTGTGGGCGCCGGTTGCCTGTTGGTGTTCATCCTGGCGATTGGTTACTACATCACCCCGGCACTGCTGGGCAGCCCGAACGACCAGATGGTCAGCTACTTCGTGGCCTTCTACACCAACACCAGCATCAACTGGGGCATGGCCACGGCTCTGGGCGGCTTGCTGCTGCTGGCCACCGTGTTGCTGTACCTGATCTATAACCGGCTGGTGGGCGCCAGCCGCCTGCGCCTGAGCTAAGGAGACCTTGCGATGCTGAGCCCTTATATGTCGCCCGTTGAGCGGGTTTGGTTCTACAGCTTGCGGATCCTCTGCGGCTTGATCCTGTTGTTCCTGATATTGCCGGTATTGGTGATCATCCCGCTGTCGTTCAACAGCGGCAGTTTCCTGGTGTATCCGTTGCAGGGGTTTTCGTTGCATTGGTATCAGGACTTCTTCGGCTCGGCCGAATGGATGCGTGCGCTGAAAAACAGCATCATCGTCGCCCCGGCGGCCACGGTGTTGGCGATGGTGTTCGGTACCCTGGCGGCGATTGGCCTGACCCGTGGCAATTTCCCCGGCAAGGCGCTGGTGATGGCCCTGGTGATTTCGCCGATGGTGGTGCCAGTGGTGATCATCGGCGTGGCCAGTTACCTGTTCTTTGCGCCGCTGGGCCTGGGTAACAGCTTTTTCTCGCTGATCGTGGTGCATGCGGTACTGGGCGTGCCGTTTGTGATCATCACCGTGTCGGCGACGTTGCAGGGCTTCAACCATAACCTGGTGCGGGCGGCGGCGAGCCTGGGTGCTTCGCCTTTGACCGCGTTCCGTCGGGTGACTTTGCCGCTGATTGCACCGGGGGTGATTTCCGGGGCGTTGTTTGCCTTTGCGACGTCGTTTGATGAGGTGGTGGTGACGCTGTTTCTGGCCGGGCCTGAGCAAGCGACGTTGCCGCGCCAGATGTTCAGCGGTATCCGCGAGAACCTCAGCCCGACGATTGCTGCTGCCGCGACGTTGTTGATTGCCTTCTCGGTACTGCTGTTGCTGACATTGGAATGGCTGCGCGGCCGCAGCGAAAAACTGCGTACCGCACAGGTCTAACGTACCGAAACCGGATCAACTGTGGGAGCTGGCTTGCCTGCGATAGCTGTGGGCCAGCTTGCTTATTTGCTGCTGACACACCGCTAGCGCAGGCAAGCCAGCTCCCACATCGACCGTGCCCACTTTGAATTACCTCTGCATTCAGTTGCTGAATGGCTGACAACCTATTTCCCTCAGCTACGCTTGTGCCAGCCCATTTCCGAATAAGAGGCCGCGCACATGAGTACTTCCTCATTCAAGATCGCCCACAAACTGCTCACCGGCGCTGGCGCCATCGAACAACTGGCGTTTGAACTCACGCGCCTGGATGTGGATAACCCGCTGATTGTCACCGACGCTGCGTTGGTCAAGTCCGGCACCGTGGCGCTGGCGCTCGAACACCTGGGCGAGCGCAGTTACGAAATATTCGACCGCGTACTGCCCGACCCGGAAATCGCCATCGTCGAAGACTGCATGCGCGCCTACCGCGAAGGCGGGCATGACGGGCTGATCGGCCTGGGCGGCGGCAGTGCCATCGACATTGCCAAAAGCGTAGCCGCCTATGCCGGTTACCACGGCGCGCTGGCGGATTTGTTCGGTGTCGACCAGGTGCCGCGCAAGGGGCCGCCGCTGATCGCGATCCCGACCACGGCCGGCACTGGTTCGGAAGTGACCAACGTGGCGATCCTTTCCGACAAGGTCGCGCAACTGAAAAAAGGCATCGTCAGCGACTATCTGTTGCCGGATGTCGCGCTGATCAGCCCGCAAATGACCCTCACCTGCCCGCGTAGCGTGACTGCCGCCAGTGGCGTGGATGCGCTGGTGCATGCCATCGAGTCGTACCTGTCGCTAAATGCCTCGCCGATCACCGATGCGCTGGCGATTGGCGCAATCAAGCTGATCGCCAACGCGTTGCCCAAGGCTTACGCCAACCCGGCCAACTTGCAGGCCCGAGATGACATGGCCACCGCCAGCCTGATGGCCGGCATGGCCTTTGGTAATGCCGGCGTGGGCGCAGTGCATGCGCTGGCGTACCCGTTGGGCGGGCGGTTCAATATTGCCCATGGGGTGAGCAATGCGCTGTTGCTGCCGTATGTGATGCACTGGAACAAGCTGGCATGCGTGGAGCGCATGCAGGAGATTGCCCAGGCCATGGGCGTGAATGTCACGGGGATGAGCGCCGTCGATGCGGCCGATAGCGCTGTCGAGGCGATGACGCGACTGTGTGCCGCAGTCGAGATCCCGGCGGGCCTGCGCAGCTTCGGGGTGCCCGAGGACGCCATCCCGGCCATGGCCACCGAAGCGGCGGGCATTGAGCGGCTGATGCGCAACAATCCGCGCAAGCTCAGCGCGGCCGACATCGAGAAAATCTACCGGGCTGCCTACTAGCCGTTGAGACAGGTCACGGTGCGCGTGGCAAAGCATGCGGTATACAATGCGCGCCATCGTGATTTAGCTCAGAAAAGGTGCGTCATGCAGCCCTTCGTAATTGCTCCATCGATTCTCTCCGCCGATTTCGCCCGCCTGGGTGAGGAAGTGGACAACGTGTTGGCCGCCGGTGCCGACTTCGTGCACTTCGATGTCATGGACAACCACTACGTGCCCAACCTGACCATCGGTCCGATGGTCTGCGCGGCGCTGCGCAAGTACGGCGTCACTGCGCCGATCGACGCGCACCTGATGGTCAGCCCGGTGGACCGTATCGTCGGCGACTTCATCGAAGCCGGTGCGACCTACATCACCTTCCACCCGGAAGCCACGCAACACGTCGACCGCAGCCTGCAGCTGATCCGCGAGGGCGGCTGCAAGGCGGGCCTGGTGTTCAACCCGGCGACGCCGCTGGACGTGCTCAAGTACGTGATGGACAAGGTCGACATGGTCTTGCTGATGAGCGTCAACCCAGGCTTCGGCGGGCAGAAGTTCATCCCCGGCACCCTCGACAAGCTGCGCGAAGCCCGCGCGCTGATCGACGCGTCCGGCCGTGACATCCGCCTGGAAATCGACGGTGGGGTCAACGCCAACAACATCCGCGAAATCGCCGCCGCCGGCGCCGACACCTTTGTGGCCGGCTCGGCGATCTTCAACGCGCCGAACTATCAGGACGTCATCGACAAGATGCGCGCCGAACTGGCGCTGGCGCGTCCATGAGCGGCTTTGAGCAGCTGTTTCCCGGCAAACTGCCCCGGCTGGTGATGTTTGATCTGGACGGCACCCTGATCGACTCGGTGCCAGACCTGGCGGCGGCGGTGGACAACATGCTGCTCAAACTGGGGCGCAAGCCGGCGGGGATCGAGGCGGTACGCATGTGGGTCGGTAACGGCGTGCAGATGCTGGTACGCCGGGCCTTGGCCAATAACATCGATGCCGAGGGGGTCGATGAGGTCGAGGCCGAGCACGCGCTGGAACTGTTCAACACCGCCTATGAAGACGGCCACGAACTGACCGTGGTCTACCCCGGCGTACGTGACACCCTCAAGTGGTTGAGCAAGCAGGGCGTGGAAATGGCCCTGATCACCAACAAACCGGAGCGGTTCGTCGCGCCGCTGTTGGACCAGATGAAAATCGGCCGCTATTTCCGCTGGATCATCGGCGGCGATACCTTGCCGCAGAAGAAACCCGACCCGGCGGCGCTGTTTTTCGTGATGAAAATGGCCAATATTCCTGCCTCGCAGTCGCTGTTTGTCGGTGACTCGCGCAGTGACGTGCTGGCCGCAAAGGCCGCTGGCGTGCAGTGCGTGGCCTTGAGCTACGGCTATAACCACGGCCGCCCCATTGCCGAAGAGTCGCCGTCGCTGGTGATTGATGACCTGCGACTGCTAATCCCCGGTTGCTTGGGAGCGGGCGCTGAGATAACGTTGCCCGACACCGATCCGTCCCCTTCTGGAAATCCCATCGTGGTGGTCACTCGCAAACTCTGGATGAAAGTCATCAAGGCCCTGGCCCGCTGGCGTTGGCGCGCCTGACTGATCCCGGCCGCGCTACGCGGCACGTTTGCATACCTGACCGTTAGACCCTCACGCCACGAGGCACACATGATCCGCGAAGAATTCCTGCGTTTGGCCGCTGCCGGCTATAACCGTATCCCCCTGGCCTGCGAAACCCTGGCCGACTTCGACACGCCGCTGTCGATCTACCTGAAACTGGCCGACGAGCCCAATTCCTATCTGCTGGAATCGGTGCAGGGCGGCGAGAAATGGGGCCGTTATTCGATCATTGGCCTGCCGTGCCGCACCGTTATGCGCGTTCACGATCACCACGTGAGCATCACCCATGATGGCGTCGAGATCGAAAGCCACGACGTAGAAGACCCGTTGGCCTTCGTCGAAACCTTCAAGGCGCGCTACAACGTACCGACCATCCCGGGGCTGCCGCGTTTCAACGGTGGCCTGGTGGGTTATTTCGGTTACGACTGTGTGCGCTACGTGGAAAAGCGCTTGGGCAAATGCCCGAACCCGGACCCGCTGGGCGTGCCGGACATTCTGCTGATGGTCTCCGACGCGGTCGTCGTGTTCGACAACCTGGCCGGCAAGATGCACGCAATCGTGCTCGCCGATCCGTCCCAGGCGGACGCATTCGAACAAGGCCAGGCCAGCCTCGAAGCCTTGCTGGAAAAACTGCGCCAGCCGATCACCCCGCGTCGCGGCCTGGACCTCAGCCGTCCGCCGGCGGCCGACCCGGTGTTCCGCTCCAGCTTTACCCAGGATGACTACGAGCGCGCAGTAGACACCATCAAGGAATACATCCTCGCCGGTGACTGCATGCAAGTGGTGCCGTCGCAGCGCATGTCCATCGACTTCAAGGCCGCGCCGATCGATCTGTACCGCGCCCTGCGTTGCTTCAACCCGACGCCGTACATGTACTTCTTCAACTTTGGCGACTTCCACGTGGTGGGCAGCTCGCCGGAAGTGCTGGTGCGCGTCGAAGACAACCTGATCACCGTGCGCCCGATTGCCGGCACCCGCCCACGTGGCGCGACCGAAGAAGAGGATGTGGCGCTGGAACAAGACCTGCTCAGCGACGACAAGGAAATCGCCGAGCACCTGATGCTGATCGACCTGGGCCGCAACGATACCGGGCGCGTCTCGGAAATCGGTTCGGTGAAGCTCACCGAGAAGATGGTCATCGAGCGGTATTCCAACGTGATGCACATCGTGTCCAACGTCACCGGCGAGCTGAAGGCCGGCCTGACCGCGATGGACGCACTGCGTGCGATTCTGCCGGCGGGCACCTTGTCGGGCGCGCCGAAGATCCGTGCGATGGAAATCATCGACGAGCTAGAGCCGGTCAAGCGTGGTGTCTACGGCGGTGCCGTGGGTTATTTCGCCTGGAACGGTAACATGGACACTGCGATTGCAATCCGCACTGCGGTGATCAAGGACGGGGAGTTGCACGTGCAGGCCGGTGGCGGGATTGTCGCCGACTCGGTGCCGGCCCTCGAATGGGAAGAAACCCTGAACAAGCGCCGCGCGATGTTCCGCGCCGTTGCGCTGGCTGAACAGACCCCCAATTCCTGAGGTTTCCCCCATGTTGCTGATGATTGATAACTACGACTCCTTTACCTACAACGTTGTGCAGTACCTGGGCGAACTCGGTGCCGAGGTCAAGGTGGTGCGCAACGATGAAATGACTGTGGCCGAAATCGCCGCGCTGAACCCAGAGCGCATTGTGGTCTCGCCAGGGCCGTGCACGCCGACCGAAGCGGGCATCTCCCTCGAAGCGATCAAGTACTTCGCCGGTAAATTGCCGATCCTGGGCGTGTGCCTGGGCCACCAGTCCATCGGCCAGGCCTTTGGCGG
Source organism: Pseudomonas sp. FP2335 (assembly GCF_030687535.1). NCBI lineage: Bacteria > Pseudomonadati > Pseudomonadota > Gammaproteobacteria > Pseudomonadales > Pseudomonadaceae > Pseudomonas > Pseudomonas sp. FP2335. The sequence continues at coordinate 5,410,062 of NZ_CP117437.1, read as the reverse complement.
TGACGTGGTGCGCGCGCGCCAGGTCATGCACGGCAAGACCAGCCCGGTGTTCCACAACAATGTGGGCGTGTTCCACGGCCTGAATCTGCCGGTGACGGTGACCCGTTACCACTCCCTGGTGGTCAAGCGCGAAACCTTGCCCGAATGCCTGGAACTGACCGCCTGGACCCAGTTGGAAGACGGCTCGGTCGACGAGATCATGGGCCTGCGTCACAAGACACTGAATGTCGAAGGGGTGCAATTTCACCCTGAATCGATCCTGACCGAGCAGGGCTACGAGCTGTTCGCCAATTTTCTCAAGCAGAGCGGCGGCACGCGCTAAGGACTTTCCATGGATATCAAGACTGCCCTGAGCCGTATCGTCGGCCATTTGGACCTGAGCACCGCTGAAATGAGCGATGTGATGCGCGAGATCATGACCGGTCAATGCACCGACGCGCAGATCGGCGCGTTCATGATGGCGATGCGCATGAAGAGTGAGAGCATCGACGAGATCGTCGGCGCCGTGTCGGTGATGCGCGAGCTGGCGGACAAGGTTGAGCTCAAGACCCTGGACGGCGTGGTGGATGTGGTCGGCACTGGCGGTGACGGTGCGAACATCTTCAACGTGTCGACGGCATCTTCTTTTGTGGTCGCGGCGGCGGGTTGCACAGTGGCCAAGCACGGTAACCGTGCGGTGTCCGGCAAGAGCGGCAGCGCCGATCTGCTGGAAGCGGCCGGGATCTACCTGAACCTGACGCCGGTTCAAGTGGCGCGTTGCATCGATAACGTCGGCATCGGCTTCATGTTTGCCCAGACCCACCACAGCGCAATGAAACACGCCGCCGGCCCGCGCAAAGACCTCGGCCTGCGTACCCTGTTCAACATGCTCGGCCCGCTTACGAATCCGGCCGGTGTGAAACACCAGGTGGTTGGCGTGTTCAGCCAGGCGCTGTGCCGGCCTTTGGCCGAAGTGTTGCAGCGCCTGGGCAGCAAACATGTGCTGGTGGTGCACTCCAAGGATGGCCTGGACGAATTCAGCCTGGCGGCACCGACCTTTGTCGCGGAGCTGAAGAACGACCAGATCACGGAGTATTGGGTCGAACCTGAAGACCTGGGCATGAAGAGCCAGAGCCTGCACGGCCTGGCGGTGGAAAGCCCGGCGGCGTCCCTGGAATTGATTCGTGATGCCCTGGGGCGGCGCAAGACCGAGAACGGGCAAAAAGCTGCGGAGATGATTGTTCTGAATGCTGGCGCGGCACTTTATGCAGCCGACCACGCCTATAGTCTTAAGGAAGGTGTCGCCTTGGCCCACGATGCGCTGCACACCGGTCTGGCTCGCGAGAAGCTCGAAGAGCTGGGAGCATTCACCGCGGTATTCAAGATGGAGAATGAAGGATGAGTGTGCCAACCGTTCTGGAAAAGATCCTCGCCCGCAAAGCTGAAGAAGTCGCCGAGCGCCGCGCCCGCGTCAGCCTTGCCGAGCTTGAAAGCCAGGCCAAGCTTGCCGATGCCCCGCGTGGTTTCGCCAACGCCTTGATCGCCCAGGCCAAGCTCAAGCAGCCGGCGGTGATCGCCGAGGTCAAGAAAGCCTCGCCAAGCAAAGGCGTGATCCGCGAGAACTTTGTGCCGTCGGAAATTGCCGTCAGTTATGAGAAGGGCGGCGCGACGTGCCTGTCCGTCCTGACTGATATCGACTATTTCCAGGGCTCCGACCTGTTCTTGCAACAAGCCCGCGCCGCGTGCAAGTTGCCGGTGATCCGCAAGGATTTCATGGTCGACCCGTACCAGATCGTTGAAGCCCGTGCCCTGGGCGCCGACTGTGTGCTGCTGATCGTCTCAGCCCTGGATGACGTGAAGATGGCCGAGCTGGCGGCCGTGGCCAAAAGTGTCGGCCTGGATGTGCTGGTGGAAGTGCACGACGGCGATGAGCTGGAGCGCGCACTGAAAACCCTGGATACACCGCTGGTTGGCGTCAACAACCGCAACCTGCACACTTTCGAAGTGAGCCTGGAAAACACCCTCGACCTGTTGCCGCGGATCCCGCGTGACCGCCTGGTGATTACCGAGAGTGGCATCGTCAACCGTGCCGATGTGGAACTGATGGAAATCAGTGGGGTGTATTCGTTCCTGGTCGGCGAGACGTTCATGCGTGCCGAGAATCCGGGCGCGGAGTTGCAGCGCCTGTTCTTCCCGGAGCGTGGCGTGGCGGTCAGCGGTTCGACCCTCGACTGATTTGAAATGCGATCAAACTGTGGCAGCGGGCTTGTGTGGGAGCGGGCTTGCCTGCGATAGCGATCGGTCAGTCGATGGATAGGTGACTGACACACCGTCTTCGCGGGCAAGCCCGCTCCCACATTGGGTTTTGTGTTTGTTCAGAAAGATAGGTGTTTGATGGTTAAGCCAGTTTCGATGACTGTTGAGGCTGGCCTTGCCGCCGAGCAGGACCTTTTGGCGGCTGTTTGCGCAGGCGACCAGGAATACGGCCTGCTGTTCTGGCAACCCAGCGATCAAGCCTTGGTAATGCCGCGTCGGCTGAGTCGTTTGCCTGCATTCGAAACCGCCAGCCAGGTCTCGGCCGCCGCCGATTGGCCGGTGTTGCTGCGCGAAACCGGTGGCGAGCCGGTGCCGCAGTCGAGCGCCACGGTCAACATCGCCCTGGTCTATGCGCCACCGCGCAGTGAAGGCGATCAGAATCGCATCGAAACCGGCTATTTGCGGTTGTGCCAGCCAATCTGCGATTTGCTGATCGAGCTGGGTGGCGATGCGTCCGTCGGCGAAATCGATGGCGCGTTCTGCGACGGTCGCTACAACGTCAATCTCAACGGCCGCAAAATGGTCGGCACGGCCCAACGCTGGCGCCAAAGCGGTGGGCGCCCGGTGGGGTTGGTGCACGGTGCGTTGTTGCTGGACGGCGATCGCGAAGAGCTGATCGCGGCGGTCAACCGCTTCAATGCGGCATGCGGGCTGGAACAGCGGGTTCGCGCCGAGAGTCATATCGCCTTGCACGAAGCTTTCCCTGCGCCGGATGCAATCAGCCGCCTGGACACGTTGTATCGTCAGATGCTGGCAGGCTTCCTGGCGCTTTAACGTGTACCGAACACCACCATCGTCTTGCCTTTGACGTGCACCAGGTTGCGTTCTTCGAGATCCTTGAGCACGCGGCCGACCATCTCCCGTGAACAACCGACAATGCGCCCGATTTCCTGGCGTGTGATCTTGATCTGCATGCCATCGGGGTGGGTCATGGCGTCGGGCTGCTTGCACAACTCCAGCAGGCAGCGGGCTACGCGGCCGGTCACATCAAAGAAGGCGAGGTCGCCGACCTTGCGCGTCGTGTCCCGCAGGCGCTGGGCGATCTGGCCACTCAGGGCGTAGAGAATGTCCGGGTCTTGCTGGGCCAACTCGCGAAACTTGGCGTAGCTGATCTCGGCCACTTCGCACTCGACCTTGGCGCGCACCCACGCACTGCGTTCCTGTTCCTTGCCTGCTTGCTCGAACAGCCCCAGCTCACCAAAGAAATCGCCGGTGTTGAGGTAGGCGATGATCATCTCGCGGCCGTCTTCGTCCTCGATCAGGATGGTGACCGAGCCCTTGATGATGAAGAACAGTGTCTCGGAACGTTCGCCGGCGCAGATAATGTTGTGTTTGGCCGGATAACGCCGACGTTGGCAGTGCATCAGCAGCTTATCGAGATTCTTGATCTTGGGTATGGGCGTAAGAGCAACCATGTTTGTATCCCGAAAAGACAGTGCAAAGGGTCGGAGTTTTTGTATTTGTGTGGGTATCGGCATTGATACACGTTGTATAAATACTAGCAATACGCCATCGATTTGGCGCCAGCTTACCAGACACATTCTGACTCGATTAACCAATTTTCTCGGCAAACCCTGCTATTGATCGCTTTGATGCGAAACGCAGTCGGCGGCGGGCCCTGTGCTAAGCTGGCGACCCTTTTTTAGCAGTGGAGTCTGGGCGATGAAGGCACGCATCCAATGGGCGGGCGAAGCCATGTTCCTCGGTGAGTCGGGCAGTGGCCATGTCGTGGTCATGGACGGCCCGCCGGAAGCCGGTGGCCGTAACCTGGGCGTACGCCCGATGGAAATGCTCCTGCTTGGTGTAGGCGGTTGCAGTAATTTCGACGTGGTCAGCATCCTGAAGAAGTCCCGCCAGGCCGTGGAAAGCTGTGAAGCCTTCCTGGAAGCCGAGCGCGCCACTGAAGATCCCAAGGTGTTTACCAAGATCCACATGCATTTTGTGGTGAAGGGGCGGGCGTTGAAGGAAGCCCAGGTCAAGCGTGCCATCGAGCTGTCGGCCGAGAAGTACTGCTCGGCGTCGATCATGCTCGGCGCGGCCGGTGTGGCCATCACCCATGACTACGAGATTATCGAGCTGGGTTGATCGCCGGTTCCGTCGGCTAAAAGAAAGGGCGCTTAGAAAGCGCCCTTTTTTGTGGCTTTGGATTTGATGTATTCAGATTCTGTACGTGCTTTTGGTCATGACCTTGGCCAGTAGGCTCATGCCAAACCGTACCGGCGCCGGGAAGCGGAAACCGCCGGCGTCCAGTGCGCTTTCTGCGTGGTGTTCCTCGTCGAGGCGCATTTGCTCGAGAATCGCCCGGGACTTTTCGTCCTCGGCCGGCAATTGCTCAAGGTGCTCGTCCAGGTGTTTGCACACTTGATGTTCGGTGGCGGCGACAAAACCCAGGCTGACCTTGTCGCTGATCAGGCCGGCGGCGGCGCCGATGCCGAATGACAAACCGTAGAACAGCGGGTTGAGCACACTCGGGTGGCTGCCCAACTGCCGAATGCGCTGCTCGCACCAGGCCAGGTGGTCGATTTCTTCCTCGGCCGCATGTTCCATGGCCGCGCGTACTTGCGGCAGCTTGGCGGTCAGCGCCTGGCCCTGGTACAGCGCTTGGGCACAGACTTCGCCGGTATGATTGATGCGCATCAGGCCCGCAACGTGGCGGGTGTCGGTCTCGCTCATCTGTGCGTCGGGCTGCACGATGGCAGGCGAGGGGCGATACGGCTGGCCGCTGAACGGCAACAGCGTGCGCATGGCCATGTCGGCTTGCAACAACAGACGGTCAATCGGCGAGTAGTGACGTTGGGTAGTCATGCTGACCTCCGGGAAGAATCTCGGCGGCCAGTTTACCGCAAGAGAGGGGGAAGCGTTTGCGCTGCGTCAAGCCCATGGGGTCGCGGCCTGGGGCGCACGACCGTTGCTGAGGGGCTGATCAGCCCGGCGGCCAGTTCATCTGGCGTTGACCGAGCACATGCATATGGATGTGATAAACGGTCTGCCCGCCTTTCGGGTTGCAGTTCATCACCACGCGGAAACCTTCCTCGCAGCCCTGCTCCAGTGCCAGGCGCTGGGCGGTGAACAAGATATGGCCGGCCAGGGCCTTGTCTTCTTCGGTCAGGTCGTTGAGGGTCGCGATGTGCTTCTTCGGGATGACCAGGAAGTGCACGGGCGCTGCCGGGTGTATGTCCTTGAAGGCCAGGACCTGGTCATCTTCGTAGATGATGTCGGCCGGTATTTCTCTGTTGATGATCTTGGTGAACAGAGTATCCACAGCTGTTTCTCCATTATGAGTAGGCAGGGTGAGTGTACTCAGGCAATCAACGCGGGCAATAGGCCTTGTTGATCGCGCCGGCAATCTTGCGAGTCAGCCAGCGTGGGCTGAAACGCGGGCTGAAGGCGAGCCAGCGGTTGCGTCGGCCGGGAATGATGATGGCTTTGTTCTTGTCGAGGGCGCGTACGGTGAAGAGCGCCACTTCTTCCGGGCTCATCAGTTTTTCGCTGCGGTCGAGCTTGGCGGTATCCATTTGCGCAGTGTCGAAGAACGCGGTGCGCGTCGGGCCGGGGCAGAGTACCGAGACCTTGATGCCGCAGGTCTTCAACTCTTCACGCAAACCTTCTGAGAAGTGCAGCACGTAGGCCTTGCTGGCGTAGTAGCTGCTCATCCATGGGCCGGGCTGAAACGCGGCCACCGAGGCAACGTTGAGAATCTGCCCGCCGCCGTGCAGCGCCATGGCGTTGCCAAGGGCGTGACACATACGGGTAAGGGCGAGGATGTTGACTTCGATCAGGTCCTGTTCGGTCATCCAGTCCTGGGCCAGGAATGGGCCGCTGGTACCGATGCCGGCGCAGTTGACCAGCAGGTCGATCTGCCGTTCGCCTTCTTCCAGCTCCAGCAGGAACCCGGACAAACGCAGTGGTTCGCCCAGGTCGCAGGCTCGAAACAGCACCTCCACGCCGAAACGTTGGGTCAATTCCAGTGCAATGCTTTCCAACTGATCACGCTGGCGGGCCACCAGAATCAAGCTGCGGCCGCGACGGGCCAAGGCTTCGGCCAAAGCCAGGCCGATGCCGCTGGAGGCACCGGTGATCAGAGCGTAACGGGTCATGCCTTTCTCCATCGCAACGCCGCCGAGCCTGTGACAGAGGCATCACAGGCGGCGGGCGTTTCTTCACTGTTCTGGAGAGTCTACAGGTTCGGCCGCTTCGTCAGCACTTTGCGCTTCGTCTTCATCAACGATCACGCTCTGGTCGGTGTCGGCATCGGAGGTGATGGAGCTGTTTTCGTAGCTGCTGTCGACGTTGGCTTCAAGTTGGTTCAGGTAACCGTTCATACCCAGGGTCACCACAATCGCCAGCATCACCGGGATAAACGCCAGCCATAGGGTGGCCAGGACCTTTACCGCGGTGGAGTTGCGCGGTGGTGGCGCGCCGTATTGGTTGGCGCCGGCATTGCCTGGCAATACCAGCAGCAGGATCGGGAAGACGCTGTTCACCAGCGGCACCAGGTTGAGGAACCACAACCAACCGGACCAGCCCAGGTCATGCAGGCGCTGCACGGCGATTTGCACGCTGACCCACAGCAGTGCGACGAACAACGCAAAACCCAGCAGGATGCCGAGAATCATGCCTGCCGTCGGCGAGGCGGTTGCCACGGCGAAGCCGGCAGTGGCGATGATTCCCGAGGCGACCAGCATCGCGACGGTCAACACCAGCGTCCAGGCGAGGTAGCGCAGGCGGCCGATGCGCCCGTGGATGGTGAACACCTTCAGGGTGGAGAATTCCGGCAAGTCGTCACCCACAGCGGCGCGCGGTGGCGCGTAAGGGGATGCGGCGGCGGAGGGGCCGGAACCGGTCTCGTGTGTTTCGGCAAGGTTGAACGCTACGGGTTGCTCGGTTTCGATGCGTGCGTCGACCCCGGCGTTTTTCAGCGCATTGAGGTAGGTTTCGGCATCGGGGCGGGACAGGTCGCGTTTCAGCGCGACCGGGCGGCCGGTGAAGAGTTTTTCGATGGCGTCGACTTCACTCTTGAACAGCTCGGCCAGGTTGAGTTTGGCAGTGGCGCTTTCGACCCCCGGGAGCAAGGCTCCATCAAACACAATCTTGAAACGGTTGTCGCTCATGCGGGCTTCCTTGTCACTCTATCTGTGAGGTAATGCAGGCCTGCCCAAGCGGCAGGCCTTGCGGTTGGTTCAGCGTGGCCAGCGCAATTGTACCGCCTGTTCGTGCGCCTTGCGGTATTCGGCATCCAGGCGCGCAACCAGTTCATCGACGCTGGGTAAATCTTTGATCTCACCAACGCCTTGGCCGGCCGACCAGACGGTCTTCCAGGCCTTGGCTTCGTCGCTCAACGGCTTGAGCTTGGAGCCGAAGTTGACTTCACCCTTGCCTTGCAGCGCAGCGAGGTCGAAACCGGCGTTTTCCAGGCTCTGGCGCATAAAGCTGGCGGGCACGCCGGAGACTGCAGGAGTGTGCACGATGTCGGCGGCGCGCGATGTGAGCAGCATCTCTTTATAGGCATCCGGGGCGTGGCTTTCGGTGGTGCCGATAAAGCGGGTGCCGAAATACGCCAGGTCAGCCCCCAGCAACTGGGCCGCGAGGATCTCGTGCCCGTGGTTGAGGCAGCCGGCCAGCAGCAGGGTCTTGTCGAAGAACTGACGAATCTCGGCGATCAGCGCGAACGGGCTCCAGGTGCCGGCATGGCCGCCAGCGCCTGCGGCCACGGCGATCAGGCCATCCACACCGGCTTCAGCGGCTTTCTCGGCATGGCGCCGGGTGGTGACGTCGTGGAACACCAGGCCGCCATAGCTGTGCACGGCGTCGACCACTTCCTTCACCGCGCCAAGGCTGGTGATGACGATTGGCACCTTGTGCTCGACGCAGATCGCCAGGTCTGCCTCCAGTCGCGGGTTGCTGTTGTGCACGATCAGGTTCACGGCATATGGCGCGGGGTTGTCCAACTGCGCCAGGCCCGCTTCGATTTCTTCCAGCCAGGCTTTGAAACCACTGCTTTCGCGCTGGTTGAGTGCCGGGAAACTCCCGACGACACCATTACGGCAGCAGGCGAGCACCAGTTGTGGGTTGGAAATCAGAAACATCGGCGCGACCACCACCGGCAGGCGCAGATGTTGTTCAAGCAGAGCAGGCAGCGACATTGGATTGATCCCGTGTGATTGAAGTTAGAACGGTTTGACCACGACCAAAATTACGATAGCCAGCAATAGCAGAACCGGGACTTCATTGAACCAGCGATAAAAGACATGGCTGCGGGTGTTTTCGCCACGGGCAAAGCGTTTCACCTGCGCGCCGCACATGTGGTGGTAGCCGATGAGCAGCACGACAAGGGTCAGCTTGGCGTGGATCCAGCCGCCCGAGTGAAAGATGCTCGGGTTCAGGTAGATCAGCCAGCCGCCGAAAATCAGCGCGGCAAGCATCGCCGGGCCCATGATGCCGCGATACAGCTTGCGCTCCATGAGGCTGAAGCGTTCCTGGCTGACGGTGTCTTTGCTTTGGGCGTGGTACACGAACAGGCGTGGCAGGTAGAACAGCCCGGCAAACCAGCAGACGATGCTGATGATGTGGAAGGCTTTGACCCATAGATAGAGCATTTTTAGTTATTCCCAGGTTCACGGTAGCGAAGATAGTAGTGGCTGATGCGCCCGTACGTCACGTTGGCGGTTGTCGCAGGACGATACGGCCCCTATTATCGTCGGCTTTCCAGTGGGTTCGTTGAGGGCAGGTTTATGGTCAAGGTCGGTATCGTCGGCGGCACGGGTTACACCGGTGTCGAATTGCTGCGTCTGTTGGCTCAGCATCCGCAAGCAGAGGTGGTGGTCATCACTTCCCGATCCGAGGCTGGGCTGGCCGTGGCCGATATGTACCCGAACCTGCGAGGCCACTACGATGGCCTGGCGTTCAGCGTGCCGGACATCAAGACCCTGGGCGCCTGCGACGTGGTGTTCTTCGCGACCCCGCACGGTGTTGCCCATGCGCTGGCCGGTGAGCTGCTGGCGGCCGGCACCAAGGTGATCGACCTGTCTGCGGACTTCCGCCTGCAAGATGCCGATGAGTGGGCCAAGTGGTACGGCCAGCCGCACGGTGCGCCGGAGTTGCTTGAGGAGGCTGTCTACGGTCTGCCGGAAGTCAATCGTGAGCAGATCAAGCAAGCCCGACTGATTGCCGTGCCGGGTTGCTATCCGACTGCGACACAACTGGGTTTCCTGCCATTGCTGGAAGCCGGGCTGGCGGATGCGTCGCGTTTGATCGCGGACTGCAAGTCGGGCGTCAGCGGTGCCGGTCGTGGTGCTGCCGTAGGCTCGCTGTACTCCGAGACGTCGGAAAGCATGAAGGCCTATGCAGTAAAAGGGCATCGTCACTTGCCGGAAATCCGCCAGGGGCTGCGTCGCGCCGCCGGCAAGGAGGTGGGCCTGACGTTTGTGCCGCACCTGACGCCGATGATCCGTGGCATTCACTCCACGTTGTACGCGACCGTGGTCGATCGTTCGGTAGACCTGCAGGCACTGTTTGAAAAACGTTATGCCAACGAACCGTTCGTCGATGTGATGCCTGCCGGCAGCCACCCGGAAACCCGCAGTGTGCGTGGCGCCAACGTGTGCCGTATCGCGGTGCATCGTCCACAGGATGGCGACCTGGTCGTGGTGCTGTCGGTGATCGATAACCTGGTCAAGGGCGCGTCGGGCCAGGCGGTGCAGAACATGAACATCCTGTTCGGCCTGGATGAGAAGTTGGGCTTGTCCCACGCTGGCATGCTGCCTTAAGGCCGCTGACTGGATGTGCAAAAGGCCCGTTGATCGGGCCTTTTGTGTTTTTAATGGCGCCAGCGCAGATTGATATACCGTAACAATAGTTGACCGCTTTTCTAGGAGAAGCGGATAATGCCCGCCATTACGCATATGGCGGCGGTACGCCGGGAGATTATCAGCATGAGCGTTGAATCCTTCACCCCCACGGCTTTGCAATTCACCCACGGTGCTGCGCACAAGGTGAAGAGCCTGGTCGATGAAGAGGGTAATGATCGCTTGAAGCTGCGCGTATTTGTTACGGGCGGCGGTTGTTCAGGGTTTCAGTACGGTTTTACCTTCGATGAAGATGTAGCCGATGACGACACCATCGTCGAACGCGAGGGCGTGAGCCTGGTCGTGGACCCGATGAGCTTCCAGTACCTGGCAGGCGCCGAGGTGGATTATCAGGAAGGTCTGGAGGGTTCGCGTTTTGTGATCAAGAACCCTAACGCCACGACTACCTGTGGTTGCGGGTCTTCGTTCTCGATCTGATCGATAGCGGATACAAAAACGCCGCTTGGCTTTAATCGGCCAAGCGGCGTTTTGCTGTGTGGGGTTCAGGCTGGGTAGATTGCGCCCAATACGCGAAGCCCGCGTGCTCCAGTAACGCTGGGGCGGTTGGCGGCGATTCCTTCCAGGCAGCAGTGGGCCAGCCAGGCGAAGGCCATCGCTTCTACCCAGTCAGGGTCTACGCCGTGGGTGGCTGTACTGCTGACCTGAGTGGAGGGCAGTAGCGTCGCCAGACGATTCATCAATGTCGAGTTATGTGCGCCACCACCACAGACCAGCAAGGTTTCGGTCTGGGCTTGGGCGGTTTGCAGAGACTCCACGATGGTCAGGGCGGTCAGTTCCAGCAGGGTGGCCTGAACGTCCTGCTGCTCGAATACAGGCAAGCGGGAGAGGTGTTGTTGCAACCATCCCAGGTTGAACACTTCGCGGCCGGTGCTTTTAGGGCCCTTGGTCAAGAAGAAGGGGTCGCTGAGCAAGGCGTTGAGGAGCTGGGGCACGATACTGCCGCTGGCTGCCCATTGGCCATCAAGGTCGAAGTGTTCGCCGCGTTGTTGATGAATCCACGCATCGAGCAGCACATTGCCTGGGCCGCAGTCGAATCCGGCTACCGGCTTGCCGGTCTCGATCAGGCTGAGGTTGCTGAAACCTCCCACATTCAACACCGCGTTATTGCCGGTGCGTTCACCAAACAGTGCTTCGTGAAAGGCTGGAACCAGCGGTGCGCCTTGGCCGCCAGCGGCGACGTCGCGGCTACGGAAGTCGCTGACCACGGTAATACCTGTCAGCTCGGTGAGCAGGGCAGGGTTGCCGATCTGCACCGTAAAGCCCCGTGCAGGCTCGTGGCGGATGGTCTGGCCGTGGCTGCCAATCGCGCGAATATCCTGGGGCTTGAGGTTTTGCTGGTCGAGCAAGGCGTGAATGCCTTGGGCGGCGAGCGTTACCCAGTGTTGCTGGGCAATGGCCGAGCGTGCGATCTCGTCCGGGCCGCTGGCGCACAGGCCGAGCAGCTCGGTACGCAGGGCGTCGGGCATGGGGATGTAGTGGCTGGCGACCAGTGCGATCGCCGAGTCTTGTCTGATGAGAGCTATGTCCAGGCCGTCGAGGCTGGTTCCGGACATCACACCTATATAGAGCGACATACCTTAGCGCTTCGCCGAAGCCAGCAGCGTGGAGCGCTCCTGGTCCATGCGCGCCATCAGCGGTTGGCTTTGCTGCATGAAGCGCGCGCGCTCAGCCTTGGCGATCGGATCGGCCATCGGCAGCTTCTGGCCCAGCGGGTCGACGTGTACGCCGTTGACCTGGAATTCATAGTGCAAGTGCGGGCCGGTAGACAGGCCGGTGGTGCCGATGTAGCCAATGACCTGGCCTTGTTTCACGGTGCCGCCGGTCTGCACGCCTTTGGCAAAGCCCTGCATGTGGCCGTAGAGCGTACGGTAGGTGTTGCCGTGCTGAATGATCACGGTGTTGCCATAACCGCCACGACGCCCGGCCAGCAGCACTTTGCCGTCACCCGCTGCCTTGATCGGTGTGCCGCGAGGGGCGGCGTAGTCGACGCCTTTGTGGGCGCGGATTTTGTTCAGAATTGGATGCTTGCGGCCCATGGAGAAACGCGAGCTAATGCGAGCGAAGTCCACGGGGGTGCGGATGAAGGCCTTGCGCATGCTGTTGCCGTCGGCAGTGTAGTAGCTGCTGTTGCCTTGTTTGTTGGTGTAGCGCACCGCGGTGTAAGTCTTGCCGCGGTTGGTGAAGCGTGCGGAGAGGATGCTGCCGGTGCCTACCACTTTGCCGTTGGCGACCTTTTGTTCGTAAATGACGTCGAATTCGTCGCCTTGGCGGATGTCCTGTGCGAAGTCAATGTCATAGCCAAACACGCTGGCCATGTCCATGGTCATGCTGTGGGACAGACCGGCGCGGGCGGCCGATTGCGACAAGGAACTGTTGATCACGCCGTGTGCGTAGGCGGAACGCATTACCGGTTTGGTCGTGATGCGGTTGAAGGCGAAGCCTTTGGCGCCCTTGGTCAGGGTAATGCTTTCGAGGTCGCTGACGCTGCTGTGCAGGTTGTTCAACTGGCCGTCGGGCGTGAGTTCGAACTCCAGCTTTTGTCCGTGTTTGAGCTGGGTGAACTGCTTGGCTTGCTTATCGCTGGCGAGCACGTCATTTACCGTGGCAGCAGGCAGGCCGACCTTTTCGAACAGCGTAGATAGCGTGTCGCCCTTGGCCACGATCACTTCGCGGTGCTGAGGGTTCTTGGCGGTGGCTGCAGCAGGCGTTGGTTGACCCTGGGCGGCTTGCTGGGTGTCTTCTGGAGCGCTTTCTATCTGGGCGAACGGCGATTCGCTTGGCGCATTTGTGGCTTGTTGTGCGTCGGAAGCGTCTTGATCTTGTGTCAGTTGTTCAACTGGGCTTTCCAGGTCAAGGCTCAGGGATGTTCGTTTGGCTTCTACGTCACTGGAAGGGAATACCAGGAGTGCCAGGCTGAGAAGGGCGGCGATACCACTTGCTGCGAGCAGGTGGGTCTTCGGGTAAAGCGGAGGCGCTTTAGACGGTTCAGTGGTCATAAGTAATTTTGACTTTGAAGATGAAATGGAAAAGATGAATGACATGATGAAGATGAAATAACTGTATAAAATATAACCAAATCATCTGTGGCGCAAGCTCGCGAACGCTGGGCTTGCTGAACGGTGTCCGTGCGCAGGGCAAAACTTGTAATTAGTCCCTGATCTTGTATGGTTGGTTCCCTTTTGAATCTGAGCCTTGCGGGTCTGTTATGAAGTCGGTTGAAGAGCAGCTAGCGCTGATAAAACGTGGTGCGGAAGAACTGTTGGTTGAGGCTGAGCTGATTGAAAAGCTCAAGCGTGGCCAGCCCCTGCGTATTAAAGCCGGCTTTGATCCGACTGCGCCGGATCTGCACCTGGGTCACACCGTGCTTATTAATAAGCTGCGCCAGTTCCAGGAGCTGGGGCACCAGGTGATCTTCCTTATAGGTGACTTCACCGGGATGATCGGTGATCCGAGCGGCAAGAGCGCGACGCGTCCACCGTTGACTCGCGAGCAAGTGCTCGACAATGCCGAGACCTACAAGACTCAGGTGTTCAAGATTCTTGATCCGGCCAAGACCGAAGTGGCGTTCAACTCCACGTGGATGGATCAAATGGGGCCGGCGGATTTTATTCGCCTGACTTCCCAGTACACCGTGGCACGCATGCTTGAGCGTGACGACTTCGATAAGCGCTATTCAACCAATCAGCCAATCGCTATTCATGAGTTCCTCTATCCGCTGGTTCAGGGCTATGACTCGGTGGCGTTGCGTGCGGACGTTGAGTTGGGCGGCACGGATCAGAAGTTCAACCTGCTGATGGGGCGTGAGCTGCAGCGTGCCTATGGGCAGGAAGCTCAGTGCATTCTGACCATGCCGTTGCTGGAAGGCTTGGATGGCGTCAAGAAGATGTCCAAGTCGCTGGGTAACTATGTCGGTATCCAGGAAGCGCCGGGCGTGATGTACGGCAAGCTTGTTTCGATTCCGGATGCCCTGATGTGGCGTTACTTCGAGCTGTTGAGCTTCCGTTCGATGGATGAGATCAATGCGTTGCGTGCTGATGTCGAGGCAGGTGCCAACCCGCGTGATGTGAAGATCAAGCTGGCGGAAGAGATTGTTGCGCGCTTCCATGGTGAGGAGGCTGCGGCCAGCGCTCATCGTGGCGCTGGCAACCGCATGAAGGATGGCGAGCTGCCGGATGATCTGCCGGAAGTTGAGCTGTCTGCTGCGGAGGCCATGCCGATTGCAGCTGTGCTTAATAAGGCGGGCTTGGTGAAGAACTCGGCGGTTGCGCGTGATCTGCTGGGTTCGGGCGGCGTGCGTATAGATGGTGAAGTTGTTGATCGCACCTTTATATACGAGCTGGGTGCTACCCATGTCTGCCAGGCTGGGAAGAAGGCATTTGCGCGCATTACGCTCAAATCCGAATAAACCTGTAATTAAGTGTTGACGGCGAATTGTAACTGTCTATAATTCGCCCCACTTCCGGCGCAGTCGAAACGGAAAACTCCTTGGTAAACAATGAGTTACGCAGTTTTCGGCAGCAGGTTGCTTCAGTTCATCGAAGCGCTCAGGGAGTTGAAAAAGAGGTGTTGACAGCAGCGTGTAACGCTGTAGAATTCGCCTCCCGCTAACGAGAGATCGTAAGCGCAAGTGGTTGAAGTTGTTGAAGAAATCTTCGAAAGCTTCTGAAAATAATCACTTGACAGCAAATGAGGCTGCTGTAGAATGCGCGCCTCGGTTGAGACGAAAGATCTTAACCAACCGCTCTTTAACAACTGAATCAAGCAATTCGTGTGGGTGCTTGTGGAGTCAGACTGATAGTCAACAAGATTATCAGCATCACAAGTTACTCCGCGAGAAATCAAAGATGTAACCAACGATTGCTGAGCCAAGTTTAGGGTTTCTTAAAAACCCAAAGATGTTTGAACTGAAGAGTTTGATCATGGCTCAGATTGAACGCTGGCGGCAGGCCTAACACATGCAAGTCGAGCGGTAGAGAGAAGCTTGCTTCTCTTGAGAGCGGCGGACGGGTGAGTAATGCCTAGGAATCTGCCTGGTAGTGGGGGATAACGTTCGGAAACGGACGCTAATACCGCATACGTCCTACGGGAGAAAGCAGGGGACCTTCGGGCCTTGCGCTATCAGATGAGCCTAGGTCGGATTAGCTAGTTGGTGGGGTAATGGCTCACCAAGGCGACGATCCGTAACTGGTCTGAGAGGATGATCAGTCACACTGGAACTGAGACACGGTCCAGACTCCTACGGGAGGCAGCAGTGGGGAATATTGGACAATGGGCGAAAGCCTGATCCAGCCATGCCGCGTGTGTGAAGAAGGTCTTCGGATTGTAAAGCACTTTAAGTTGGGAGGAAGGGCAGTTACCTAATACGTATCTGTTTTGACGTTACCGACAGAATAAGCACCGGCTAACTCTGTGCCAGCAGCCGCGGTAATACAGAGGGTGCAAGCGTTAATCGGAATTACTGGGCGTAAAGCGCGCGTAGGTGGTTTGTTAAGTTGGATGTGAAATCCCCGGGCTCAACCTGGGAACTGCATTCAAAACTGACTGACTAGAGTATGGTAGAGGGTGGTGGAATTTCCTGTGTAGCGGTGAAATGCGTAGATATAGGAAGGAACACCAGTGGCGAAGGCGACCACCTGGACTAATACTGACACTGAGGTGCGAAAGCGTGGGGAGCAAACAGGATTAGATACCCTGGTAGTCCACGCCGTAAACGATGTCAACTAGCCGTTGGAAGCCTTGAGCTTTTAGTGGCGCAGCTAACGCATTAAGTTGACCGCCTGGGGAGTACGGCCGCAAGGTTAAAACTCAAATGAATTGACGGGGGCCCGCACAAGCGGTGGAGCATGTGGTTTAATTCGAAGCAACGCGAAGAACCTTACCAGGCCTTGACATCCAATGAACTTTCCAGAGATGGATTGGTGCCTTCGGGAACATTGAGACAGGTGCTGCATGGCTGTCGTCAGCTCGTGTCGTGAGATGTTGGGTTAAGTCCCGTAACGAGCGCAACCCTTGTCCTTAGTTACCAGCACGTAATGGTGGGCACTCTAAGGAGACTGCCGGTGACAAACCGGAGGAAGGTGGGGATGACGTCAAGTCATCATGGCCCTTACGGCCTGGGCTACACACGTGCTACAATGGTCGGTACAGAGGGTTGCCAAGCCGCGAGGTGGAGCTAATCCCATAAAACCGATCGTAGTCCGGATCGCAGTCTGCAACTCGACTGCGTGAAGTCGGAATCGCTAGTAATCGCGAATCAGAATGTCGCGGTGAATACGTTCCCGGGCCTTGTACACACCGCCCGTCACACCATGGGAGTGGGTTGCACCAGAAGTAGCTAGTCTAACCTTCGGGAGGACGGTTACCACGGTGTGATTCATGACTGGGGTGAAGTCGTAACAAGGTAGCCGTAGGGGAACCTGCGGCTGGATCACCTCCTTAATCGACGACATCAGCTGCTCCATAAGTTCCCACACGAATTGCTTGATTCATTGAAGAAGACGATAAAGAAGCAGCCCGAAATTGGGTCTGTAGCTCAGTTGGTTAGAGCGCACCCCTGATAAGGGTGAGGTCGGCAGTTCGAATCTGCCCAGACCCACCAATTTTGTGTGGGAAACGCCTGTAGAAATACGGGGCCATAGCTCAGCTGGGAGAGCGCCTGCCTTGCACGCAGGAGGTCAACGGTTCGATCCCGTTTGGCTCCACCACTACTGCTTCTGTTTGTTGAAAGCTTAGAAATGAGCATTCCATCGTGACGATGGTGAATGTTGATTTCTAGTCTTTGATTAGATCGTTCTTTAAAAATTTGGGTATGTGATAGAAAGATAGACTGAACGTTACTTTCACTGGTAACGGATCAGGCTAAGGTAAAATTTGTGAGTTCTCTTAGTTGAGAAATTCGAATTTTCGGCGAATGTTGTCTTCACAGTATAACCAGATTGCTTGGGGTTATATGGTCAAGTGAAGAAGCGCATACGGTGGATGCCTTGGCAGTCAGAGGCGATGAAAGACGTGGTAGCCTGCGAAAAGCTTCGGGGAGTCGGCAAACAGACTTTGATCCGGAGATGTCTGAATGGGGGAACCCAGCCATCATAAGATGGTTATCTTGTACTGAATACATAGGTGCAAGAAGCGAACCAGGGGAACTGAAACATCTAAGTACCCTGAGGAAAAGAAATCAACCGAGATTCCCTTAGTAGTGGCGAGCGAACGGGGACTAGCCCTTAAGTGGCTTTGAGATTAGCGGAACGCTCTGGAAAGTGCGGCCATAGTGGGTGATAGCCCTGTACGCGAAAATCTCTTAGTCATGAAATCGAGTAGGACGGAGCACGAGAAACTTTGTCTGAATATGGGGGGACCATCCTCCAAGGCTAAATACTACTGACTGACCGATAGTGAACTAGTACCGTGAGGGAAAGGCGAAAAGAACCCCGGAGAGGGGAGTGAAATAGATCCTGAAACCGTATGCGTACAAGCAGTGGGAGCAGACTTTGTTCTGTGACTGCGTACCTTTTGTATAATGGGTCAGCGACTTATTTTCAGTGGCGAGCTTAACCGAATAGGGGAGGCGTAGCGAAAGCGAGTCTTAATAGGGCGTCTAGTCGCTGGGAATAGACCCGAAACCGGGCGATCTATCCATGGGCAGGTTGAAGGTTGGGTAACACTAACTGGAGGACCGAACCGACTACCGTTGAAAAGTTAGCGGATGACCTGTGGATCGGAGTGAAAGGCTAATCAAGCTCGGAGATAGCTGGTTCTCCTCGAAAGCTATTTAGGTAGCGCCTCATGTATCACTGTAGGGGGTAGAGCACTGTTTCGGCTAGGGGGTCATCCCGACTTACCAAACCGATGCAAACTCCGAATACCTACAAGTGCCGAGCATGGGAGACACACGGCGGGTGCTAACGTCCGTCGTGAAAAGGGAAACAACCCAGACCGTCAGCTAAGGTCCCAAAGTTATGGTTAAGTGGGAAACGATGTGGGAAGGCTTAGACAGCTAGGAGGTTGGCTTAGAAGCAGCCACCCTTTAAAGAAAGCGTAATAGCTCACTAGTCGAGTCGGCCTGCGCGGAAGATGTAACGGGGCTCAAACCATACACCGAAGCTACGGGTATCACGTAAGTGATGCGGTAGAGGAGCGTTCTGTAAGCCTGTGAAGGTGAGTTGAGAAGCTTGCTGGAGGTATCAGAAGTGCGAATGCTGACATGAGTAACGACAATGGGTGTGAAAAACACCCACGCCGAAAGACCAAGGTTTCCTGCGCAACGTTAATCGACGCAGGGTTAGTCGGTCCCTAAGGCGAGGCTGAAAAGCGTAGTCGATGGAAAACAGGTTAATATTCCTGTACTTCTGGTTATTGCGATGGAGGGACGGAGAAGGCTAGGCCAGCTTGGCGTTGGTTGTCCAAGTTTAAGGTGGTAGGCTGAGATCTTAGGTAAATCCGGGATCTTAAGGCCGAGAGCTGATGACGAGTTACCTTTTAGGTAACGAAGTGGTTGATGCCATGCTTCCAAGAAAAGCTTCTAAGCTTCAGGTAACCAGGAACCGTACCCCAAACCGACACAGGTGGTTGGGTAGAGAATACCAAGGCGCTTGAGAGAACTCGGGTGAAGGAACTAGGCAAAATGGCACCGTAACTTCGGGAGAAGGTGCGCCGGTGAGGGTGAAGGACTTGCTCCGTAAGCTCATGCCGGTCGAAGATACCAGGCCGCTGCGACTGTTTATTAAAAACACAGCACTCTGCAAACACGAAAGTGGACGTATAGGGTGTGACGCCTGCCCGGTGCCGGAAGGTTAATTGATGGGGTTAGCTAACGCGAAGCTCTTGATCGAAGCCCCGGTAAACGGCGGCCGTAACTATAACGGTCCTAAGGTAGCGAAATTCCTTGTCGGGTAAGTTCCGACCTGCACGAATGGCGTAACGATGGCGGCGCTGTCTCCACCCGAGACTCAGTGAAATTGAAATCGCTGTGAAGATGCAGTGTATCCGCGGCTAGACGGAAAGACCCCGTGAACCTTTACTATAGCTTTGCACTGGACTTTGAATTTGCTTGTGTAGGATAGGTGGGAGGCTTTGAAGCGTGGACGCCAGTTCGCGTGGAGCCATCCTTGAAATACCACCCTGGCAACTTTGAGGTTCTAACTCAGGTCCGTTATCCGGATCGAGGACAGTGTATGGTGGGTAGTTTGACTGGGGCGGTCTCCTCCTAAAGAGTAACGGAGGAGTACGAAGGTGCGCTCAGACCGGTCGGAAATCGGTCGTAGAGTATAAAGGCAAAAGCGCGCTTGACTGCGAGACAGACACGTCGAGCAGGTACGAAAGTAGGTCTTAGTGATCCGGTGGTTCTGTATGGAAGGGCCATCGCTCAACGGATAAAAGGTACTCCGGGGATAACAGGCTGATACCGCCCAAGAGTTCATATCGACGGCGGTGTTTGGCACCTCGATGTCGGCTCATCACATCCTGGGGCTGAAGCCGGTCCCAAGGGTATGGCTGTTCGCCATTTAAAGTGGTACGCGAGCTGGGTTTAGAACGTCGTGAGACAGTTCGGTCCCTATCTGCCGTGGACGTTTGAGATTTGAGAGGGGCTGCTCCTAGTACGAGAGGACCGGAGTGGACGAACCTCTGGTGTTCCGGTTGTCACGCCAGTGGCATTGCCGGGTAGCTATGTTCGGAATAGATAACCGCTGAAAGCATCTAAGCGGGAAACTAGCCTCAAGATGAGATCTCACTGGAACCTTGAGTTCCCTGAAGGGCCGTCGAAGACTACGACGTTGATAGGTTGGGTGTGTAAGCGCTGTGAGGCGTTGAGCTAACCAATACTAATTGCCCGTGAGGCTTGACCATATAACACCCAAGCAATTTGCGTCGAAAGGCCAGATTGCGGTGTGTGAAGACGAAATGAACCGAAAGTTCGACGTTCACAAAACACCGAAAGCTATCACATACCCAATTTGCTGAAGCGAGGCATACGCCACGACTCAGTACCCGAATTTCTTGACGACCATAGAGCATTGGAACCACCTGATCCCATCCCGAACTCAGCAGTGAAACGATGCATCGCCGATGGTAGTGTGGGGTTTCCCCATGTGAGAGTAGGTCATCGTCAAGATTAAATTCCGAAACCCCATTTGCGAAAGCAGATGGGGTTTTGTTTTGGACGGTCGAAAAGTTGACGTGGCCACGTCTCGCTTTTCAGGCGCTAAATTCTCGGCTTTCTATGCAATGACCCTGCGCATGGCTATCATGCGGGCCTCATTGTGAGGCGATACTTGCATGCTGACGTTGTTAGAACTTCTGAAAGATGGCCGATTCCACTCCGGAGAAGCACTTGGCGTGGCCCTGGGTGTCAGTCGCAGTGCTGTCTGGAAGCAGCTCCAGCACCTTGAGGCGGAATTAAATCTGCCCATTCATAGGGTTCGTGGAAAGGGCTATCAGTTGGCCTCCCCACTGGTGTTCCTGAGCGCTGAAAAAATTGCACTGAGCGCGCCTTCTCTGGCGTGGCCTATTCAAATTTACAACTCTATTGATTCCACAAATGCAGAGGCTCTACGTCTTGTTGATGCGGGACGTGCGGCGCCCATCCTGGTGCTTGCGGAGCAGCAAACAGCGGGAAGGGGGAGGCGCGGCCGAAAATGGGTCAGTCCATTTGCACAGAATGTTTATTACAGCCTCGTGCTGCGTATCGAAGATGGCCTGCGGCAGCTGGAAGGCTTGAGTCTCGTTGTTGGCTTGGCGGTTATGCAGACTTTGCGTGAGTCAGGTGTGCAGGAGGCTGCGCTGAAGTGGCCAAATGATGTCCTTGTGGGGCAGAAAAAAATTGCCGGGATTTTGCTGGAGTTGGTAGGAGATCCTGCTGATATTTGCCATGTTGTTGTCGGAATAGGCATCAATGTGAATATGCACAAAGCCGATGCTGTCGACCAACAGTGGACCTCGATGCAGCTTGAAACGGGCGTACCAGTTGATCGGAACGTGTTGGTCGCGCGGCTGGGGCTGCAGTTGCAAGGCTACCTGGCGCGGCACAAAGCTGAAGGTTTTGCGGCTCTTCAGGGGGAGTGGGAGCAGGGGCATGCGTGGCAGGGGCGGCAAGTCTCTCTCATTGCTGGAGTTAATCAGGTTGATGGTGTGGTGCTGGGCGTCGACCATCAAGGGGCGTTGCGTTTGAATGTTGATGGTGTTGAGAAAATATACAGCGGTGGTGAGTTAAGCCTGAGGTTGCGTGATGATTCTTGAGCTCGACTGTGGGAATAGCTTTATCAAATGGCGTGTACTTGACACGGATCGGGCGGATGTTTCGGCGGAAGGTATCGTTGGTTCGGACAGTGCTTTGATTGATTGCTTGGAGTTGCTCCCAGGCTTGTTGCTGACGCGTTGCCGCTTGGTGAGCGTCAGGGCGCAGGAGGAGACCAACAAGCTGGTCGCGGCCTTGGAGTCGGCTTTTGGCGTCATTGTGTCTTGTGCCTCCTCTGCGCGTGAAATGGCCGGGGTGCGCAACGGCTACGAAGACTTTGAACGTCTGGGGCTTGATCGTTGGTTGGCGATGTTGGGCGGATTCAAGCTGGCTTCAGGCGCTTGCCTGGTCCTCGATTTCGGCACAGCGGCGACTGCGGATTTTATTGGCGCAGATGGTGAGCACCTGGGCGGCTTCATTTGTCCTGGTATGCCTCTCATGCGTAACCAATTGCGTACTCATACCCGCAAGATCCGTTACGACGATGCTGCTGCCGAGAGAGCTCTGGAGCGCCTCTCTCCAGGGCGTACCACGGTGGAGGCGGTCGAGCGTGGTTGTACACTGATGCTCAGGGGGTTTGTATTGACTCAGTTGGAGCTGGCTCGTAGCTATTGGGGTGATAACTTCACCGTATTCCTGACCGGCGGGGATGCGGACCTGGTTTCGGGGGCCGTGCCGCACGCTCGACTCGTTCCTGACCTGGTATTCGTGGGTCTTGCGATGGCGTGCCCTTTATCCTGAGGTGTTTATGCGTTGGTTGTTTCTACTTTTACTTGTCCTCAACGCGTTTTATTACGTCTGGCATCAACAAGAGGCGCCGCTACGGGCCAAGGATGTCACGCCTTTGAGTCTTTATCGGGGAACTCAGCAGGATATTCGTCTGCTGAGTGAGTCTTCTGATGCGGTCGGTCGTAGAGATCGAGCAAAAACCGCCGATGCGCAAAATACGTGTTTGTACATAGGTGGATTTACGGATCAGCGCCAGGCGCAGGCGCTTGAGCAGCGTCTGATTAGCCTGGATATAAAGGCCAAGGTGCAACTGCTGAGCACTCCTGACGCTTCTGGTTATTGGCTTCGCGTGGCGCCTGAAAGTCGGCGATTGGCTGATGATCTGCCCTTTGAAAACCTTGCTAATGAATTCAATGAGTTAAAACATAAAATAATGTTGTGCGAAGGCGTTGCAACTCTCGAATAGTTTGCATAGAATGGCGCCCGCTTCGCAGTGAAGACCTTTAAGGCCTTAGCTGCAAAGCAATCGTCAACGCAGCTAACCTCATAATTTAAATGAGAAAATGCTTGACAGAAGGCCGGCGTGATGTAGAATGCCGGCTCGCTTAGGAGGGGTTCCCGAGCGGCCAAAGGGATCAGACTGTAAATCTGACGTCTACGACTTCGAAGGTTCGAATCCTTCCCCCTCCACCATTTTTAGCGTGAGCTGCAAGCTCCGCGGGTATAGTTTAGTGGTAGAACCTCAGCCTTCCAAGCTGATGATGCGGGTTCGATTCCCGCTACCCGCTCCAAGTTTGCAGGTTGTGCAAGATGTTTCGCTCTTGTAGCTCAGTTGGTAGAGCACACCCTTGGTAAGGGTGAGGTCAGCGGTTCAAATCCGCTCAAGAGCTCCATATAACAAGGCAGATATGAAAATATCTGCCTTTGTTTTAACAGCTGCCTCGGCTTGATACTGTTTTTTTCTGGCGCTTTTGCCAGGTGGTTTCAAGTCTGTTGGGGTTGGTTGTTGTAAAGTCTTTTTCAGGTCTGCATAATGGTCGGCCTGATTTTGTTTTAGGTCAGTAGCTCAATTGGCAGAGCGACGGTCTCCAAAACCGTAGGTTGGGGGTTCGATTCCCTCCTGACCTGCCAGATTCACGTGGTGTATCTGGCTTTCTTTTCACAGGATCTTCATAGATGACTCCTAAGGCTGAAGCTCAAAGCTCTCGTTTCGATCTGGTCAAGTGGCTCGCTGTAGTCGCCTTGGTGGTCGTAGGCGTTGTTGGCAATCAGTATTATTCTGCTTCGCCGATCCTGTACCGTGTACTCGCTTTGCTGGTCCTTGCTGCTGTGGCTGCCTTTGTAGGCCTGCAGACTGCCAAGGGCAAGTCGTTTGCGGTCCTGGTAAAGGAAGCTCGCACCGAAATTCGTAAAGTCGTTTGGCCGACTCGCCAAGAAACCACGCAGACCACGTTGATTGTTGTGGCTGTTGTCCTGGTTATGGCGTTGCTGTTGTGGGGTCTTGATTCCCTGCTCGGCTGGCTTGTTTCCTTGATTGTTGGCTAAGGGTGTCCCGTGGCTAAGCGTTGGTACGTTGTGCATGCTTACTCGGGTTACGAGAAGCATGTTATGCGCTCTTTGCTGGAGCGCGTAAAGCTGGCAGGCATGGAAGATGGCTTCGGCGAAATTCTGGTTCCCACTGAAGAAGTGGTTGAAATGCGGAATGGTCAGAAGCGTAAAAGCGAACGCAAGTTCTTCCCTGGCTATGTGCTGGTTCAGATGGACATGAATGAAGGTACTTGGCACTTGGTCAAGGATACCCCTCGTGTCATGGGTTTCATTGGCGGAACCGCTGATAAGCCTGCTCCTATCACTGACAAAGAGGCGGAAGCAATTCTGCGTCGTGTTGCTGATGGCAGCGACAAGCCTAAGCCGAAGACGTTGTTCGAGCCGGGTGAGGTTGTTCGTGTTACTGATGGTCCGTTTGCTGATTTCAACGGCACCGTCGAAGAAGTTAACTACGAAAAGAGCCGGATCCAAGTGGCTGTGCTCATTTTCGGTCGCTCTACTCCGGTAGAGTTGGAGTTCAGCCAGGTCGAGAAGGTCTAGCTGAATAAGCATCCCAACCCCACAGCCTTAGGCTGTGGGGTTTTGTCGTCACTGGGATAAACGCGCAAGTAACCGGGGAGCCTTTCGAGGCGTCTGAACCCGTAATTGGAGTGCCTCATGGCCAAGAAGATTACCGCTTACATCAAGCTGCAAGTGAAGGCCGCTCAGGCCAACCCAAGTCCACCCGTCGGTCCAGCTCTGGGTCAGCACGGCGTGAACATCATGGAGTTCTGCAAGGCCTTCAACGCCCGTACTCAGGGTATTGAACCAGGTCTGCCGACTCCAGTGATCATCACTGTTTATAGCGACCGTAGCTTCACTTTCGAAACCAAGTCGACCCCGGCTTCGGTTTTGCTGAAGAAGGCTGCCGGTCTGACTAGCGGTTCCGCTCGTCCTAACACCGTTAAAGTCGGCACTGTAACTCGTGCTCAGCTGGAAGAAATCGCGAAAACCAAAAACGCGGATCTGACTGCAGCTGATATGGATGCAGCCGTGCGTACCATCGCCGGTTCTGCTCGTAGCATGGGCCTTAACGTGGAGGGTGTGTAATGGCTAAGCTGACCAAGCGCCAAAAGGCTATCGCCGGCAAAATCGAAGCAGGCAAGGCCTACAACTTTGTAGACGCTGCTGCCCTGCTGACCGAGCTGTCGACTGTCAAGTTCAGCGAGTCCGTTGACGTTGCTGTAAACCTGGGTGTTGACCCACGTAAATCCGACCAGGTCGTACGTAGCGCTACTGTGCTGCCTCACGGTACTGGCAAGACTGTACGTGTAGCTGTCTTCACCCAAGGCCCGGCAGCTGAAGCTGCTCTGGCCGCCGGCGCTGATCGCGTTGGTATGGACGACCTGGCTGCCGAAATGAAAGGCGGCGACCTGAACTATGACGTAGTTATTGCCTCCCCGGATGCAATGCGCGTTGTAGGTCAGTTGGGTCAGATCCTCGGTCCGCGTGGCCTGATGCCTAACCCTAAAGTCGGCACCGTAACTCCAGACGTAGCTACCGCGGTTAAAAACGCCAAGGCTGGTCAGGTTCGTTATCGCACCGACAAAAACGGCATCATTCACACCTCCGTTGGCAAAGTCGGTTTCGATGCCGTCAAGCTGAAGGAAAACGTTGAAGCCCTGATCGCTGACCTGAAGCGTATCAAGCCTGCTTCCTCGAAAGGTATCTACGTCAAGCGCGTTACCCTGAGCACCACTATGGGCCCAGGTCTGGTCATCGACCAAGGCTCGCTGGACGTATAAGACACAGATTGGCGCGCGAGATCGCGTCAATTGAAAAAATTGGGGTCCCTGCCTGGCGGGGGCTATCCAAGACCGTAGGCGACGCAAGTCTTAAACCTCCAGCCTACGCAGATGGTGCTCCCGGTTCCTTACCGAATCAGACACCAAAACGACATCCGGCTTCGGCCAGATGAAACGGTAACAAGCAGGAGTTAAACCCGTGGCAATTAATCTCGAAGACAAGAAGGCCATCGTCGCTGAAGTCAACGAGGCTGCCAAAGCTGCTCTGTCCGCTGTCGTGGCTGATGCCCGTGGTGTGACAGTAGGCGCTATGACCGGACTCCGTAAAGAGGCTCGTGAAGCTGGCGTATACGTACGTGTTGTACGTAACACTCTGCTCAAGCGCGCTGTTGCTGACACTGAATACAGTGTCCTCAACGACGTGTTCACCGGCCCGACTCTGATCGCGTTCTCCAAAGAACATCCAGGCGCTGCTGCCCGTTTGTTCAAAGAATTCGCCAAGAGTCAGGATAAGTTCGAGATCAAGGCAGCTGCGTTCGAGGGCAAGTTCCTCGCAGCTAACCAAATCGACGTACTGGCAACACTGCCGACCCGCGACGAAGCCATTTCGCAGCTGATGAGCGTGATTCAAGGCGCTACCAGCAAGCTGGCTCGTACTCTGGCCGCAGTTCGCGAGCAAAAAGAAGCTGCCGCAGCCTAAGGCTGAGCAATTTCTCTCGCGTATTTTTGTTTATTTCGATGGCCGTGTAGGCCGTCCCCCAATTCAGGAAATACAGCAATGTCTATCTCCCAAGACGATATCCTCAACGCCGTAGCTGAAATGTCGGTTCTGCAGGTTGTTGAGCTGATCAAAGCTTTCGAAGAAAAATTCGGCGTTTCCGCTGCCGCTGCTTCCGCTGGCCCAGCTGCTGCTGCTGCCGTTGTTGAAGAGCAAACCGAATTCAACGTCATGCTGACCGAAGCTGGCGAGAAGAAAGTAAACGTGATCAAGGCAGTACGTGAACTGACCGGTCTGGGCCTGAAAGAAGCCAAGGCTGTAGTTGACGGCGCTCCTGCCGTGGTTCTGGAAGCTGTGTCCAAAGACGCTGCTGACAAAGCCAAAGCTACTCTGGAAGAAGCAGGCGCTAAAGTCGAGCTGAAGTAAGCATCGACCTTGCGTCTCCAGCCCAAGCGTTAAGCTGAAGGCTGATGGCTGGTGGCTCTTGCCACCGGCCTTTTTCCGTTCTTGGCTGTCGACTCGGTCGCCGCCATTAACGCGCTGTAGCCACCCGATGCGGTGGTGCAAACCATGGGGTTTGCGAGATTTTCTGGCTGCTCCCGTCGGAGGGGCCAAACAAGCAGGTGACCAAGCTGGGGAACGCTGATGGCTTACTCATATACTGAGAAAAAACGTATCCGCAAGGACTTTAGCAAGTTGCCGGACGTCATGGATGTCCCGTACCTTCTGGCTATCCAGCTGGATTCGTATCGTGAATTCTTGCAGGCGGGAGCGACCAAAGATCAGTTCCGCGACGTGGGCCTGCATGCGGCCTTCAAATCCGTTTTCCCGATCATCAGCTACTCCGGCAATGCTGCGCTGGAGTACGTGGGTTATCGCCTGGGCGAACCGGCATTTGATGTCAAAGAATGCGTGTTGCGCGGTGTTACGTACGCCGTACCTTTGCGGGTAAAAGTCCGTCTGATCATTTTCGACAAAGAATCGTCGAACAAAGCGATCAAGGACATCAAAGAGCAAGAAGTCTACATGGGCGAAATCCCACTGATGACTGAAAACGGTACCTTCGTAATCAACGGTACCGAGCGTGTAATCGTTTCCCAGCTGCACCGTTCCCCGGGCGTGTTCTTCGACCACGACCGCGGCAAGACGCACAGCTCCGGTAAACTCCTGTACTCCGCGCGGATCATTCCGTACCGCGGTTCGTGGTTGGACTTCGAGTTCGACCCGAAAGACTGCGTGTTCGTGCGTATCGACCGTCGTCGTAAGCTGCCGGCCTCGGTACTGCTGCGCGCGCTCGGCTATACCACTGAGCAGGTGCTGGACGCTTTCTACACCACCAACGTATTCAGCCTGAGTGGCGAAACCCTCAAGCTTGAGCTGATCGCTTCGCGTCTGCGTGGTGAAATTGCCGTCCTGGATATTCAGGATGAAAAGGGCAAGGTCATTGTTGAGGCTGGCCGTCGTATTACTGCGCGCCACATCAACCAGATCGAAAAAGCCGGTATCAAGGAGCTGGAAGTACCTCTGGATTATGTCCTGGGTCGTACTACCGCCAAGGTCATCGTTCACCCGGCTACAGGCGAAATCCTGGCTGAGTGCAACACCGAGCTGAACACCGAGATCCTGGCAAAAATCGCCAAGGCCCAGGTTGTTCGCATCGAGACTCTGTACACCAACGATATCGACTGCGGTCCGTTCGTCTCTGACACTCTGAAGATCGACTCCACCAGCAACCAATTGGAAGCGCTGGTCGAGATCTATCGCATGATGCGTCCTGGCGAGCCGCCAACCAAAGACGCTGCCGAGACCCTGTTCAACAACTTGTTCTTCAGCCCTGAGCGCTACGACCTGTCTGCGGTCGGCCGGATGAAGTTCAACCGTCGTATCGGTCGTACCGAGATCGAAGGTTCGGGCGTGCTGTGCAAGGAAGACATCGTTGCGGTACTGAAGACCCTGGTCGACATCCGTAACGGTAAAGGCATCGTCGATGACATCGACCACCTGGGTAACCGTCGTGTTCGCTGCGTAGGCGAAATGGCCGAGAACCAGTTCCGCGTTGGCCTGGTACGTGTTGAGCGTGCGGTCAAAGAGCGTCTGTCGATGGCTGAAAGCGAAGGCCTGATGCCGCAAGACCTGATCAACGCCAAGCCAGTGGCTGCGGCGGTGAAAGAGTTCTTCGGTTCCAGCCAGCTCTCGCAGTTCATGGACCAGAACAACCCGCTCTCCGAGATCACCCACAAGCGCCGTGTTTCCGCACTGGGCCCGGGCGGTCTGACCCGTGAGCGTGCTGGCTTTGAAGTTCGTGACGTACACCCGACGCACTACGGTCGTGTTTGCCCGATCGAAACGCCGGAAGGTCCGAACATCGGTCTGATCAACTCCCTGGCTGCCTATGCGCGCACCAACCAGTACGGCTTCCTCGAGAGCCCGTACCGTGTGGTGAAAGACGCTCTGGTCACCGACGAGATCGTGTTCCTGTCCGCCATCGAAGAAGCTGATCACGTGATCGCTCAGGCTTCGGCCACGATGAACGACAAGAAAGTCCTGATCGACGAGCTGGTAGCTGTTCGTCACTTGAACGAGTTCACCGTCAAGGCGCCGGAAGACGTCACCTTGATGGACGTATCGCCGAAGCAGGTAGTTTCGGTTGCAGCGTCGCTGATCCCGTTCCTGGAGCACGATGACGCCAACCGTGCGTTGATGGGTTCCAACATGCAGCGTCAAGCTGTACCGACCCTGCGTGCCGACAAGCCGCTGGTAGGTACCGGCATGGAGCGTAACGTAGCCCGTGACTCCGGCGTTTGCGTCGTGGCTCGTCGTGGCGGCGTGATCGACTCCGTTGATGCCAGCCGTATCGTGGTTCGTGTTGCCGATGACGAAGTTGAAACTGGTGAAGCCGGTGTCGACATCTACAACCTGACCAAATACACCCGCTCGAACCAGAACACCTGCATCAACCAGCGTCCGCTGGTGAGCAAGGGTGATCGCGTTCAGCGTAGCGACATCATGGCCGACGGTCCGTCCACCGATATGGGTGA
This sequence comes from Pseudomonas sp. FP2335, assembly GCF_030687535.1. Lineage (NCBI taxonomy): Bacteria > Pseudomonadati > Pseudomonadota > Gammaproteobacteria > Pseudomonadales > Pseudomonadaceae > Pseudomonas > Pseudomonas sp. FP2335. The sequence goes on along the minus strand of NZ_CP117437.1, from coordinate 5,380,855 downwards.
GCTGGCTCTGGGTCAGAACATGCGCATCGCGTTCATGGCATGGAACGGCTTCAACTTCGAAGACTCCATCTGCCTGTCCGAGCGTGTGGTTCAAGAAGACCGTTTCACCACGATCCACATCCAGGAACTGACCTGTGTGGCACGTGACACCAAGCTTGGGCCAGAGGAAATCACTGCAGACATCCCGAACGTGGGTGAGGCTGCACTGAACAAGCTGGACGAAGCCGGTATCGTTTACGTAGGTGCTGAAGTTGGCGCAGGCGACATTCTGGTAGGTAAGGTCACTCCGAAAGGCGAGACCCAGCTGACTCCGGAAGAGAAACTGCTGCGTGCAATCTTCGGTGAAAAAGCCAGCGACGTGAAAGACACTTCCCTGCGTGTACCTACCGGTACCAAGGGTACTGTCATCGACGTACAGGTCTTCACCCGTGACGGCGTTGAGCGTGATGCTCGTGCACTGTCCATCGAGAAGACCCAGCTCGACGAGATCCGCAAGGACCTGAACGAAGAGTTCCGTATCGTTGAAGGTGCGACCTTCGAACGTCTGCGCTCCGCTCTTGTAGGCCGCAAGGCTGAAGGCGGCGCAGGCCTGAAGAAAGGTCAGGACATCACCGACGAAATCCTCGACGGTCTTGAGCACGGCCAGTGGTTCAAACTGCGCATGGCTGAAGATGCTCTGAACGAGCAGCTCGAGAAGGCTCAGGCTTATATCGTTGATCGCCGCCGTCTGCTGGACGACAAGTTCGAAGACAAGAAGCGCAAACTGCAGCAGGGCGATGACCTGGCTCCAGGCGTGCTGAAAATCGTCAAGGTTTACCTGGCAATCCGTCGCCGCATCCAGCCGGGCGACAAGATGGCCGGTCGTCACGGTAACAAAGGTGTGGTCTCCGTGATCATGCCGGTTGAAGACATGCCGCACGATGCCAATGGCACCCCGGTCGACGTCGTCCTCAACCCGCTGGGCGTACCTTCGCGTATGAACGTTGGTCAGATCCTTGAAACCCACCTGGGCCTCGCGGCCAAAGGCCTGGGCGAGAAGATCAACCGTATGATCGAAGAGCAGCGCAAGGTTGCTGACCTGCGCAAGTTCCTGCACGAGATCTACAACGAGATCGGCGGTCGCAACGAAGAGCTGGACTCCTTCACCGACCAGGAAATCCTGGATCTGGCGAAGAACCTGCGCGGCGGTGTTCCAATGGCTACCCCGGTATTCGACGGTGCCAAGGAAAGCGAAATCAAGGCCATGCTGAAACTGGCAGACCTGCCAGAAAGCGGCCAGATGCAGCTGTTCGACGGCCGTACCGGCAACAAGTTCGAGCGCCCGGTTACTGTTGGCTACATGTACATGCTGAAGCTGAACCACTTGGTAGACGACAAGATGCACGCTCGTTCTACCGGTTCGTACAGCCTGGTTACCCAGCAGCCGCTGGGTGGTAAGGCTCAGTTCGGTGGTCAGCGTTTCGGGGAGATGGAGGTCTGGGCACTGGAAGCATACGGTGCTGCATACACTCTGCAAGAAATGCTCACAGTGAAGTCGGACGATGTGAACGGCCGGACCAAGATGTACAAAAACATCGTGGACGGCGATCACCGTATGGAGCCGGGCATGCCCGAGTCCTTCAACGTGTTGATCAAAGAAATTCGTTCCCTCGGCATCGATATCGATCTGGAAACCGAATAACACGTGACGCGAATCGAGAGCGGGGCTGTTTAGCCCGCTCTCTGCTCCGCCAGGAGGAAAGGCCTTGAAAGACCTACTGAATTTGCTGAAAAACCAGGGTCAAGTCGAAGAGTTCGACGCCATCCGTATTGGATTGGCATCGCCTGAGATGATCCGTTCGTGGTCGTTCGGTGAAGTTAAAAAGCCGGAAACCATCAACTACCGTACGTTCAAACCTGAGCGTGACGGCCTGTTCTGCGCCAAGATCTTTGGCCCGGTAAAGGATTACGAGTGCTTGTGCGGTAAGTACAAGCGCTTGAAGCATCGCGGTGTGATCTGCGAGAAGTGCGGCGTTGAAGTTGCACTGGCCAAGGTTCGTCGTGAGCGCATGGCGCACATCGAACTGGCTTCGCCGGTTGCCCACATCTGGTTCCTGAAATCGCTGCCGTCCCGTATCGGCTTGCTGATGGACATGACCCTGCGTGATATCGAACGCGTTCTCTACTTCGAGAGCTATGTCGTTATCGACCCAGGCATGACCACCCTTGAAAAAGGTCAGCTGCTGAACGACGAGCAGTACTTCGAAGCGCTGGAAGAGTTCGGCGACGATTTCGATGCCCGCATGGGTGCCGAAGCTGTCCGCGAGCTGCTGCACGCTATCGACCTGGAGCACGAGATTGGCCGTCTGCGCGAAGAAATTCCGCAAACCAACTCCGAAACCAAGATCAAGAAGCTGTCCAAGCGTCTGAAGTTGATGGAAGCCTTCCAGGGTTCCGGCAACTTGCCAGAGTGGATGGTGCTGACCGTTCTGCCGGTTCTGCCGCCAGATCTGCGTCCGCTGGTACCGTTGGACGGTGGTCGTTTCGCGACGTCCGACCTCAACGACCTGTACCGCCGCGTGATCAACCGCAACAACCGCTTGAAGCGCCTGCTCGATCTGTCCGCTCCGGACATCATCGTGCGCAACGAAAAGCGTATGTTGCAAGAAGCTGTCGATGCCTTGCTCGACAACGGTCGTCGTGGCCGCGCTATCACCGGTTCCAACAAGCGTCCTCTGAAATCCCTGGCTGACATGATCAAGGGTAAGCAAGGTCGTTTCCGTCAGAACTTGCTCGGTAAGCGTGTTGACTACTCCGGTCGATCGGTAATTACCGTAGGCCCGACCCTGCGTCTGCACCAGTGCGGTCTGCCTAAGAAGATGGCACTTGAGCTGTTCAAGCCATTCATCTTCGGCAAGCTGGAAATGCGCGGTCTCGCGACCACCATCAAAGCGGCCAAGAAAATGGTCGAGCGCGAACTGCCAGAGGTTTGGGACGTTCTCGCCGAAGTGATCCGCGAACACCCGGTTCTCCTCAACCGTGCACCGACCCTTCACCGTCTGGGTATCCAGGCGTTTGAACCGGTACTGATCGAAGGTAAGGCTATCCAGCTGCACCCTCTGGTCTGTGCTGCGTACAACGCCGACTTCGACGGCGACCAAATGGCTGTGCACGTACCGCTGACACTGGAAGCCCAGTTGGAAGCGCGTGCGTTGATGATGTCGACCAACAACATTCTGTCGCCAGCCAACGGTGAGCCAATCATCGTTCCGTCGCAGGACGTTGTATTGGGTCTGTACTACATGACCCGTGAAGCGATCAACGCCAAGGGCGAAGGTCGTGTGTTCGCTGACCTGCAAGAAGTTGACCGTGTGTTCCGTGCCGGCGAAGCCGCACTGCACGCCAAGGTCAAAGTGCGGATCAACGAAACCGTCAACGACCGTGATGGTGGCAGCGTGAGCGGCACCCGTATCGTCGACACCACTGTCGGCCGTGCGTTGCTGTATCAAGTTGTGCCAAAAGGTCTGTCCTACGACGTCGTCAACCTGCCGATGAAGAAAAAGGCAATCTCCAAGCTGATCAACCAGTGCTACCGCGTGGTTGGTTTGAAAGAGACCGTGATCTTCGCTGACCAGTTGATGTACACCGGCTTTGCTTATTCGACCATTTCCGGCGTTTCTATCGGTGTTAACGACTTCGTTATCCCGGATGAAAAAGCCCAGATCATCGGTGCTGCTACCGATGAAGTGAAAGAGATCGAGAGCCAGTACGCCTCCGGCCTGGTAACCCAGGGCGAGAAGTACAACAAAGTGATCGACCTTTGGTCGAAGGCGAACGACGAAGTTTCCAAGGCAATGATGGCCAACCTCTCGAAAGAGAAGGTTATCGACCGTCACGGCGTGGAAGTCGATCAAGAGTCCTTCAACTCGATGTACATGATGGCCGACTCGGGCGCACGGGGTTCTGCTGCGCAGATCCGTCAGCTCGCCGGCATGCGTGGCCTGATGGCCAAGCCGGACGGTTCCATCATCGAAACGCCGATCACTGCGAACTTCCGTGAAGGTTTGAGCGTACTTCAGTACTTCATCTCCACTCACGGTGCTCGTAAGGGTCTTGCGGATACCGCGTTGAAAACCGCCAACTCCGGTTACCTGACTCGTCGTCTGGTAGACGTTGCACAAGATCTGGTAGTAACCGAGATCGACTGCGGCACCGAGCACGGCCTGCTGATGACTCCGCACATTGAAGGCGGTGACGTTGTAGAGCCGTTGGGTGAGCGCGTTCTGGGTCGAGTGATCGCCCGTGACGTATTCAAGCCTGGCACCGAAGAAATTATCGTTCCTGCCGGCACCTTGGTAGACGAGAAGTGGGTCGAGTTCATCGAACTCAACAGCATCGACGAAGTGATTGTTCGCTCGCCGATCAGCTGCGAAACTCGCTACGGCATTTGCGCCAAGTGCTACGGCCGTGACTTGGCTCGTGGTCACCAGGTGAACATTGGTGAAGCGGTCGGCGTTATCGCTGCCCAGTCCATCGGTGAGCCGGGTACCCAGCTGACCATGCGTACGTTCCACATCGGTGGTGCGGCAAGCCGGACCTCCGCAGCTGACAGCGTTCAGGTGAAAAATGGCGGTACCGTCCGTCTGCACAACCTGAAGCACGTTGAGCGAGTAGATGGCCACCTGGTTGCTGTGTCCCGTTCCGGTGAGCTGGCAATCGCTGATGACTACGGTCGTGAGCGTGAGCGCTACAAGCTGCCGTACGGTGCTGTGATTTCGGTTAAAGAAGGTGACAAGGTCGACGCTGGCGCAATCGTGGCCAAGTGGGATCCGCACACTCACCCAATCGTTACCGAAATGAAAGGTACCGTGACCTACGTGGGCATGGAAGAAGGCATCACGATCAAGCGTCAGACTGACGAATTGACCGGTATGACCAACATTGAAGTACTCGACGCGAAAGATCGTCCAGCTGCCGGTAAAGACATCCGTCCTGCCGTGAAGATGGTCGATGACAACGGCAAGGATCTGTTGCTGCCAGGCACTGACGTAATCGCTCAGTACTTCCTGCCAGCCAACGCCCTGGTCGGTGTAGCGGATGGTGCGAAGATCGCGATCGGTGATGTTATCGCGCGTATCCCGCAAGAAACTTCGAAGACCCGTGACATCACCGGTGGTCTGCCGCGTGTTGCCGACTTGTTCGAAGCTCGTCGTCCGAAAGAAGCGTCGATTCTGGCTGAAGTCAGCGGCACCATCGCGTTCGGTAAAGAAACCAAAGGCAAGCGCCGTCTGGTTATTACCCCGAACGACGGTAGCGATCCGTATGAAGAGCTGATTCCAAAGTGGCGTCACCTGAACGTGTTCGAAGGCGAACAGGTAAACCGCGGCGAAGTTATCTCCGACGGCCCGAGCGATCCACACGACATCCTGCGTCTGCTGGGTGTGAGTGCGCTGGCCAAGTACATCGTTAACGAGATCCAGGACGTTTACCGTCTGCAAGGCGTGAAGATCAACGATAAGCACATCGAGACCATCCTGCGTCAGATGCTGCGTAAAGTTGAAATCGCTGAATCCGGCGATTCCAGTTTCATCAAGGGCGACCAGATGGAACTGACTCACGTACTGGTAGAGAACGAACGTCTGGCGAACGAGGAGAAATTTGTTTCCAAGTTCACTCGTGTGTTGCTGGGTATCACCAAGGCGTCGTTGTCCACTGAGTCGTTCATCTCGGCGGCCTCCTTCCAGGAGACCACTCGCGTACTGACCGAAGCAGCGGTAACCGGCAAGCGCGATTACCTGCGCGGCCTGAAAGAAAACGTGGTCGTGGGTCGTTTGATCCCGGCTGGTACCGGTTTGGCTTACCACAGCGAGCGTAAGCGCCGCCGTGATGCTGACAAGCCGTTGCGCGTAAGCGCCAGTGAAGTGGAAGCTGCACTGACCGAAGCGCTGAACTCAAGCGGTAACTGAGTTCTGCGATAAATAAGTCTGGGCCCTGGCAGTCCCATTCGTCGGAACGAGGCAATTTTGCCCCGGTTCGATGAGTGGGAAGGTCGGGGCCTTGCCTTGACTGGGGGCAAGATCCTCTTTAGACTCTTGTACCCCTAAATTTGGCGGGAATTCGTTCCTGCCATTTTGCTTTTCTTGCAAGACAATAGCGTCGCAAGACAACAGTGGAGCTAGTAGATGGCAACTATCAACCAGCTGGTACGTCAGCCGCGTAAGCGTATCGTCGAGAAATCCGACGTGCCTGCGCTGCAGAACTGCCCGCAACGTCGTGGCGTATGCACCCGTGTGTATACCACCACGCCGAAAAAACCTAACTCGGCACTGCGTAAAGTATGCCGTGTGCGCCTGACCAACGGTTTCGAGGTTTCCTCGTACATCGGTGGTGAAGGTCACAACCTGCAAGAGCACAGCGTGGTACTGATCCGCGGCGGTCGTGTAAAAGACTTGCCAGGTGTTCGTTACCACACCGTACGCGGCTCCTTGGATACTTCCGGCGTTAAAGGTCGTAACCAGGGTCGTTCGAAGTACGGTACCAAGAAGCCTAAGTAGTAGCGGCTTTTTGTAAAACTGAATCATCTTATTTTCTGAGTCGATAAGAGTAAGGTCGGAGGCGTCCCGAAAGGGCACCGATTCCGAGCGAACCTGAAGACCGTTTGAGGGCTTATCCATGCCAAGAAGACGCGTAGCAGCCAAGCGCGAAGTGCTTGACGATCCAAAATACGGAAGCCAAATCCTGGCCAAGTTCATGAACCACGTGATGGAAAGCGGCAAGAAAGCCGTTGCCGAGCGTATCGTTTATGGCGCGCTGGAAAAGGTTAAAGAACGCAAGAACAGCGACCCCCTGGAAATCTTCGAGAAAGCTCTCGACGCCATCGCTCCGCTGGTCGAAGTGAAGTCGCGCCGTGTAGGCGGTGCTACTTACCAGGTTCCGGTTGAAGTTCGTCCGTCCCGTCGTAACGCTCTGGCAATGCGCTGGTTGGTAGACTTCGCCCGTAAGCGTGGCGAGAAGTCTATGGCTCTGCGTTTGGCCGGCGAACTGTTGGACGCTGCCGAAGGTAAAGGTGCTGCTGTTAAGAAGCGTGAAGACGTGCACCGTATGGCTGAAGCCAACAAAGCTTTCTCGCACTACCGCTTCTAATCTTAGCTTCACTAATTTTGCGAGGGCTTTATGGCTCGTACTACTCCGATTAGCCGCTACCGTAACATCGGTATCGTTGCTCACGTGGATGCTGGTAAAACCACCACCACCGAGCGCGTACTGTTTTACACCGGCAAAAGTCACAAAATGGGCGAGGTGCATGACGGCGCCGCGACCACAGACTGGATGGTTCAGGAGCAGGAGCGTGGTATTACCATTACTTCTGCTGCTATTACCGCCTTCTGGAAAGGTTCCGAGAAGCAGTACAAAGACGAGCATCGCTTCAACGTAATCGATACCCCGGGCCACGTAGACTTCACTATTGAAGTTGAGCGTTCCCTGCGCGTACTCGACGGCGCTGTCGTTGTGTTCTGCGGTACCTCGGGTGTTGAGCCTCAGTCGGAAACCGTATGGCGTCAAGCCAACAAGTACGGCGTTCCACGTCTTGTTTACGTAAACAAGATGGACCGTGCCGGTGCCAACTTCCTGCGCGTGATCGGTCAGATCAAGCAGCGTCTGGGTCACACTCCGGTGCCAATCCAATTGGCTATCGGTTCCGAAGACAACTTCCAGGGTCAGATCGATCTGATCAATATGGAAGCTGTTTACTGGAATGATTCCGACAAAGGTATGGTTCCTGTTCGTAAGCCTATCCCTGCAGAGTTGCAGGAACTGGCTGACGAGTGGCGCAACAATATGGTTGAGGCTGCTGCCGAAGCCAGCGAAGAGCTGATGAACAAGTACCTCGAAGGTGAAGAGCTCACCAACGTGGAAATCAAGGCTGCTCTGCGTCAGCGTACTATTGCTGGTGAGATCGTCTTGGCTGTTTGCGGTTCTTCGTTCAAGAACAAGGGTGTTCCCCTGGTTCTCGACGCTGTTATCGACTTCCTGCCTGCTCCAACCGACATTCCTGCTATCAAGGGTTCCAATCCTGATAACGAGGAAGAAGAGATGGAGCGTCATGCTGATGACAGCGAGCCGTTCTCGGCTCTGGCGTTCAAGATCGCTACCGACCCATTCGTGGGTACTTTGACCTTCGTCCGTGTTTACTCGGGCGTGTTGGCATCCGGCGACGGCGTGATCAACTCGGTTAAAGGCAAGAAAGAGCGCGTGGGTCGTATGGTGCAAATGCACGCAAACGCCCGTGAAGAGATCAAGGAAGTTCGCGCTGGTGACATCGCGGCCCTGATCGGCATGAAGGACGTCACCACTGGTGAGACCTTGTGCGACGCTGCCAAGCCAATCATCCTGGTTCGTATGGACTTCCCGGAGCCGGTTATTTCGGTTGCCGTAGAGCCTAAGACCAAGGATGACCAGGAAAAAATGGGTATCGCTCTGGGCAAGCTTGCTCAGGAAGATCCATCTTTCCGCGTTAAAACTGATGAAGAGACTGGTCAAACGATCATCTCCGGCATGGGCGAGCTGCACCTGGACATCCTGGTTGACCGGATGCGCCGTGAGTTCAACGTCGAAGCCAACATCGGTAAGCCTCAGGTTTCCTATCGTGAGCGCATCACGAAGAATTGCGAAATCGAAGGCAAGTTCGTTCGTCAGTCCGGCGGTCGTGGTCAGTTCGGTCACTGCTGGATCCGTTTTGCTCCTGCTGACGAAGGTCAGGAAGGTCTGCAATTCGTGAACGAAGTGGTTGGTGGTGTTGTTCCTAAGGAATACATCCCGGCTATCCAGAAAGGCATCGAAGAGCAGATGAAGAACGGCGTTGTTGCCGGCTATCCGCTGATCGGCCTGAAAGCAACCGTTTTTGACGGTTCTTACCACGACGTCGACTCCAACGAGATGGCGTTTAAGGTGGCTGCCTCCATGGCTACCAAGCAACTGGCCCAGAAGGGCGGTGGTGAGTTGCTTGAGCCGATCATGGCGGTAGAAGTTGTTACACCTGAAGACTATATGGGTGATGTCATGGGCGACCTTAACCGTCGTCGCGGCATGATCTTGGGTATGGAAGACACGGTTTCCGGCAAAGTGATTCGCGCCGAGGTTCCGTTGGGTGAGATGTTCGGTTATGCGACCGACGTTCGCTCCATGTCCCAGGGTCGCGCAAGCTACTCTATGGAATTCAAAAAATACAACACAGCTCCGGCGCACATCGCTGAAACTGTATCCAAAAAACAAGGCTGATTCAGTCCTTTAGGCAAGGAGTTAATTGTCGTGGCTAAAGAAAAATTTGATCGTTCCCTACCGCACGTAAACGTTGGCACCATCGGCCACGTTGACCACGGTAAAACCACTCTGACCGCAGCTCTGACTCGCGTTTGCTCCGAAGTATTCGGTTCTGCAATCGTTGATTTCGATAAAATCGACAGCGCTCCAGAAGAAAAAGCTCGTGGTATCACCATCAACACCGCGCACGTCGAGTACAACTCGAAAATTCGTCACTACGCTCACGTTGACTGCCCAGGTCACGCTGACTATGTGAAGAACATGATCACCGGTGCTGCCCAGATGGACGGCGCGATCCTGGTTTGCTCGGCCGCTGATGGTCCGATGCCACAAACCCGTGAGCACATCCTGCTGTCCCGTCAGGTAGGCGTTCCGTACATCGTGGTTTTCCTGAACAAGGCTGACCTGGTAGACGACGCTGAGCTGCTGGAACTGGTTGAGATGGAAGTGCGCGATCTGCTGAGCACTTACGACTTCCCAGGCGACGACACTCCGATCATCATCGGTTCTGCTCGTATGGCTCTGGAAGGTAAAGACGACAACGAAATGGGCACCACTGCCGTTCGTAAACTGGTTGAAACTCTGGATACCTACATCCCAGAACCAGTTCGTCTGACCGACAAGCCGTTCCTGATGCCAATCGAAGACGTGTTCTCGATCTCCGGTCGCGGTACTGTTGTGACTGGTCGTATCGAGCGCGGTATCGTTCGCGTTCAAGATCCGCTGGAAATCGTTGGTCTGCGTGACACCACCGTCACCACCTGCACCGGTGTTGAAATGTTCCGCAAGCTGCTCGACGAAGGTCGTGCTGGCGAGAACTGCGGCGTTCTGCTGCGTGGTACCAAGCGTGACGACGTTGAGCGTGGCCAGGTTCTGGTTAAGCCAGGCACCGTTAAGCCGCACACCAAGTTCACCGCAGAAGTCTACGTTCTGAGCAAGGAAGAAGGCGGTCGTCACACTCCGTTCTTCAAAGGCTACCGTCCTCAGTTCTACTTCCGTACTACTGACGTGACTGGTAACTGCCAGCTGCCAGAAGGCGTTGAAATGGTAATGCCAGGTGATAACATCCAAATGGAAGTTACCCTGATCAAAACCATCGCAATGGAAGACGGTCTGCGCTTCGCTATTCGTGAAGGCGGCCGTACCGTTGGTGCTGGTGTTGTAGCTAAAATCATCGAGTAAGCTCTTTTTTGAGTTAGCTTGATGCTTTGAAAAAGGCCCCCGCTCAGCGGGGGCTTTTTTTATTGGGTTGACACCTATCTGGGGCGTCTATAGAATTGCGCCTCCTTTTAACGGGCGTATTGCGCTCGCTGGGAATAGCAGCCGGAGTCTGAAATCCAATGCAAAATCAGCAAATCCGTATCAGGTTGAAGGCTTTTGACCATCGCCTGATCGACCAATCCACCCAGGAAATCGTGGAAACCGCGAAACGTACTGGTGCACAAGTGCGTGGTCCAATTCCACTGCCTACCCGTAAAGAGCGGTTCACCGTTCTGGTCTCCCCGCACGTCAACAAAGACGCGCGTGACCAGTACGAGATCCGTACTCATAAGCGCGTACTGGACATCGTCCAGCCAACGGATAAAACCGTTGATGCACTTATGAAGCTTGATCTGGCGGCCGGTGTGGAAGTACAGATCAGCCTCGGCTAAGACTTGGGTCTTAGTCGTGTAACGCTCTGAAATGGGCGGCCATAGCGGGTGAAAGCCCCGTACACTCATGAGGTTTACAACATGACTATTGGTGTAGTCGGTCGTAAATGCGGTATGACCCGTATTTTCACCGAAGAAGGTGTCTCCATTCCGGTCACGGTCATTGAGATCGAACCGAATCGCGTCACCCAGTTCAAAACTGAAGAAACCGATGGCTATCGTGCAGTGCAAGTCACTGTCGGCGAGCGTCGTGCTTCGCGCGTGACTGCTGCTCAAGCAGGTCACTTCGCAAAAGCAAACGTTGCAGCTGGTCGTACTGTTATGGAGTTCCGTCTTGAAGATGGCGACTACCAGGCTGGCGATCTGATCAACGCTGAAATCTTCGCCGCTGGTCAACTGGTTGATGTAACCGGTCAGTCCAAGGGTAAAGGCTTCCAGGGTACGATCAAGCGTTGGAATTTCCGTGGCCAAGACAACACTCACGGTAACTCCGTTTCCCACCGCGTCCCGGGCTCTATTGGCCAGTGCCAGACTCCTGGTCGTGTATTCAAGGGCAAAAAAATGTCCGGTCATATGGGCGCTGAGCGCGTGACCGTGCAGTCCCTCGAAGTAGTGCGCGTCGACGCTGAACGCAATCTGTTGTTGGTCAAGGGTGCTGTTCCTGGCGCTACTGGCGGCAACCTGGTTGTACGTCCAGCGGCCAAGGCTCGCGGTTAAGGGGAAGCTGACATGCAATTAAATGTAAATGACGCTCAAGCGATCGAAGTTTCCGAACTGACATTTGGCGGCGAATTCAACGAGACGCTGGTTCACCAAGCAGTCGTGGCCTACATGGCCGGCGGCCGTCAAGGTAGCAAGCAGCAAAAGACCCGTTCCGACGTACGTGGTGGCGGTAAGCGCCCTTGGCGTCAGAAAGGCACTGGCCGTGCTCGTGCTGGTACTATCCGTAGCCCAATCTGGCGTGGCGGCGGTACCACTTTCGCAGCTCGTCCACAGGATCACTCTCAGAAGCTCAACAAGAAGATGTATCGCGCAGCACTGCGCTCCATCCTTGCTGAACTCGTGCGTACTGATCGTCTGGTCGTGGTTCAGGACTTCGCTGTTGAAAGTCCAAAAACCAAAGATCTGCTGGGCAAACTGAACAACATGAGCCTGACCGACGTTTTGATCGTGTCTGAAGCTGTTGATCAGAACCTGTACCTGGCTGCTCGCAACCTGCCACACGTTGATGTACGTGACGTGCAAGGTTCCGATCCAGTTAGTCTGATCGCATACGACAAGGTGTTGATCACCGTGTCGGCCGTGAAGAAATTCGAGGAGCTGCTGGGATGAACCAGGAACGCGTATTTAAAGTTCTGCTTGGCCCGCACGTTTCCGAAAAGGCTACGGTTCTGGCTGACAAGAAAGGCCAGTTCGTTTTCAAGGTTGCAACTGACGCAACCAAGCTGGAAATCAAGAAGGCCGTCGAAAGCCTGTTCAGCGTGAAAGTAGAGCGTGTTACTACCCTGAATGTTCTGGGTAAGAGCAAGCGCACTGCTCGCGGTCTGGGCAAGCGTAATGACTGGAAGAAGGCAGTTATCTCCCTTCAGCCAGGCCAAGATCTCGATTTCAGCAGCAGTGCTGAGTAAGGAAGGGGTGCATCATGGCAATCGTTAAATGCAAACCGACTTCCCCTGGCCGCCGTTTTGTGGTCAAGGTGGTCAACCAGGAGCTGCATAAAGGCGCTCCTCACGCACCGCTGCTCGAGAAAAAATCGAAGTCTGGTGGTCGTAACAACAATGGTCGTATTACCACTCGTCACATCGGTGGTGGCCATAAGCAGCATTATCGTCTGGTCGACTTCCGTCGCAACGACAAAGATGGCATCTCTGCCACTGTCGAGCGTATCGAATACGATCCAAACCGTACTGCTCACATCGCTCTGCTGCTGTACGCAGATGGCGAGCGTCGCTACATCATCGCCCCTAAAGGCGTGAGCGCTGGCGACCAGCTGATCGCAGGTGCCCTGGCACCGATCAAGCCGGGCAACGCTCTGCAACTGCGTAACATTCCAGTTGGTAGCACCGTACACGGCATCGAATTGAAGCCAGGTAAAGGCGCACAGATCGCTCGTTCCGCTGGTGCTTCGGCTCAGCTGATCGCTCGTGAAGGTGTCTACGTGACCCTGCGTCTGCGTTCTGGTGAGATGCGTAAAGTGCTGGCTGAATGCCGTGCGACCCTGGGCGAAGTCTCGAACTCCGAGCACAGCCTGCGTTCGCTGGGTAAAGCTGGTGCCAAACGCTGGCGTGGCGTTCGCCCAACCGTTCGTGGTGTTGCCATGAACCCGGTTGACCACCCACACGGTGGTGGTGAAGGTCGTACCTCTGGTGGTCGTCATCCGGTATCGCCATGGGGCTTCCCGACTAAGGGCGCGAAGACTCGTGGTAATAAGCGTACCGACAAAATGATCGTCCGTCGTCGCAAGTAAATAGAGGGATACGACAGTGCCACGTTCTCTGAAAAAAGGTCCTTTTATTGATCTTCACCTACTGAAGAAGATCGAAGTGGCGGCGGAAAAGAACGATCGCAAACCAGTTAAGACCTGGTCGCGTCGTTCGATGATCCTGCCACAAATGGTCGGTCTGACCATCGCAGTACACAACGGTCGTCAACACGTCCCAGTTCTCGTTAACGAAGACATGGTCGGCCACAAACTGGGCGAGTTTGCCGGTACCCGCACTTATCGTGGGCACGTGGCAGACAAGAAAGCCAAGCGTTAAGGGGTTAGGAAATGGAAGTAGCCGCTAAGTTGTCGGGCGCTCGAATCTCCGCCCAGAAAGCCCGCTTGGTCGCCGACCAGATCCGCGGGAAGAAGGTGGGCGAAGCGCTCAACCTGTTGGCTTTCAGCAGTAAGAAAGCCGCCGAGATCATGAAGAAAGTGCTGGAGTCGGCCGTAGCCAACGCCGAGCATAACGAAGGCGCAGACGTTGATGACCTGAAGGTCAGCACCGTTTTCGTCAACGAAGGGCGTTCGCTGAAGCGCATCATGCCACGTGCCAAAGGCCGTGCTGATCGCATCGTCAAGCGGTCTTGCCATATCACTGTCAAGGTTGCTGACAAGTAACGGAGTCGAAGAGATGGGTCAGAAAGTACATCCCATTGGCATTCGCCTGGGAATCGTCAAGGAGCACACCTCCGTCTGGTACGCAGACGGTCGGACTTATGCGGACTACTTGTTCGCTGATCTGAAGGTGCGTGAGTATCTCCAAGACAAACTAAAAAGCGCGTCCGTAAGCCGTATCGATATCCATCGTCCGGCCCAAACTGCACGTATCACCATCCACACCGCTCGTCCAGGTATTGTTATCGGGAAGAAAGGTGAAGATGTTGAGAAACTGCGTCAGGACCTGACCAAGCAAATGGGTGTGCCTGTGCACATCAATATCGAAGAGATCCGCAAGCCGGAGCTCGACGGTATGCTGGTTGCGCAGAGCGTAGCTCAGCAGCTGGAGCGTCGCGTAATGTTCCGTCGCGCTATGAAGCGCGCAGTACAGAACGCCATGCGCATTGGTGCCAAAGGCATCAAAATCCAAGTGAGCGGTCGTCTCGGCGGTGCTGAAATCGCACGTACTGAATGGTATCGCGAAGGTCGTGTGCCACTGCACACCCTGCGTGCCGACATCGACTATGCCAACTACGAAGCTCACACCACTTACGGTGTGATCGGTGTAAAGGTTTGGATCTTCAAAGGCGAAGTAATTGGTGGTCGCCAAGAAGAACTGAAACCACAAGCACCAGCGCCTCGTAAAAAAGCTGCTAAGTAAGGGGTACGCCAAATGTTGCAACCTAAGCGTACGAAGTTCCGCAAGCAGATGACAGGCCACAACCGTGGTCTGGCTCAGCGCGGTAGCAAAGTCAGCTTCGGCGAGTTCGCGCTGAAGTCTGTAGCTCGTGGTCGTCTCACCGCTCGTCAGATCGAGTCAGCGCGTCGTGCTCTGACCCGTCACGTAAAACGTGGCGGCAAGATCTGGATCCGTGTATTCCCGGACAAGCCGATCTCCAAGAAGCCTCTCGAAGTGCGGATGGGTAAAGGTAAGGGTAACGTGGAATACTGGGTAGCCCAGATTCAGCCAGGCAAGGTCCTGTATGAGATCGAGGGTGTTTCTGAAGAGCTGGCGCGTGAGGCTTTCGCCCTGGCTGCTGCAAAGCTGCCGCTCGCCACCTCCTTTGTTAAACGGACGGTGATGTGATGAAAGCGAATGAACTTCGTGAAAAATCCGCACAGCAGCTGAACGAGCAACTGCTCGGCTTGCTGCGCGACCAGTTCAATCTGCGTATGCAGAAAGCAACTGGCCAGTTGGGGCAGTCTCATCTGCTCTCGCAAGTTAAGCGTGACATCGCTCGCGTGAAGACTGTGCTCAACCAGCAGGCAGGTAAGTGATCATGGCTGAAGCCGAAAAGACTGTCCGTACGCTGACTGGCCGTGTTGTCAGCGACAAGATGGACAAAACCATCACCGTTTTGATCGAGCGTCGCGTTAAGCACCCGATCTACGGTAAATATGTTAAGCGTTCGACTAAGCTGCACGCGCACGACGAAACCAATCAGTGCCACATCGGCGACAAAGTCACTATTCGTGAAACTCGTCCGCTGGCCAAGACCAAGTCTTGGGCACTGGTTGATGTTCTCGAACGCGCTGTGGAAGTCTAAGGACTAGGGGTCGGAGAAATTATATGATTCAGACTCAATCCATGCTCGATGTGGCCGATAACAGCGGCGCTCGCCGTGTTATGTGCATCAAGGTGCTGGGTGGCTCCCATCGTCGTTACGCTGGTATCGGTGACATCATCAAAGTTACCGTGAAGGAAGCAATTCCTCGCGGTAAAGTGAAAAAAGGCCAAGTGATGACTGCTGTTGTAGTCCGCACTCGTCACGGCGTACGTCGTGCTGATGGCTCCATTATCCGCTTTGATGGCAACGCTGCTGTTCTTCTGAACAACAAGCAAGAGCCGATCGGCACCCGTATCTTTGGGCCAGTGACCCGTGAACTTCGTACTGAGAAGTTCATGAAGATCGTCTCGCTCGCCCCAGAAGTGCTGTAAGGAGATCCGACATGCAAAAGATTCGTCGTGACGACGAGATCATCGTGATCGCCGGCAAAGACAAAGGTAAGCGCGGTAAGGTGCTTAAGGTTCTCGCTAATAACCGTCTGGTTATCGGTGGTCTGAACCTGGTTAAGCGTCATACCAAGCCTAACCCGATGTCGGGCGTGCAGGGCGGTATCGTCGAGAAAGAAGCTCCGCTGGATGCTTCTAACGTCGCCATCTTCAACGGCGAAACCAACAAGGCTGACCGCGTTGGTTTCAAAGTAGAAGACGGTAAGAAAATTCGTGTCTTCAAGTCGACCCAAAAAGCGGTTGATGCTTGAACACTGCTAGGTAGATTAGACCATGGCACGACTACAAGAGATTTACCGGAAGGAAATCGCCCCTAAGCTTAAGGAAGAACTTAAGCTTGGGAACGTGATGGAAGTTCCGCGCGTTACCAAAATCACCCTGAACATGGGTCTGGGCGAAGCGATCGGCGACAAAAAAGTCATCGAGCACGCTGTTGCTGACCTGGAAAAGATCACCGGCCAGAAAGTCGTTGTGACCTACGCTCGGAAATCCATCGCTGGCTTTAAAGTCCGTGAAGGTTGGCCGATCGGCGTCAAAGTGACCCTGCGCCGTGAGCGTATGTACGAATTCCTGGATCGTCTGCTGTCGATCTCCCTGCCTCGGGTTCGCGACTTCCGCGGCCTGAATGCCAAGTCCTTCGATGGTCGTGGTAACTACAGCATGGGCGTGAAAGAGCAGATCATCTTCCCGGAAATCGACTACGACAAGATCGATGCTCTCCGCGGTCTGGACATCACCCTGACCACCACTGCCAAGAACGATGATGAAGGTCGCGCCCTGTTGCGTGCTTTCAAATTCCCGTTCCGCAACTGATTGGAGTAGGACCATGGCCAAGATGAGCATGAAAAACCGCGAGCTGAAGCGTCAGCTCACGGTTGCCAAGTACGCCAAGAAGCGTGCAGCACTGAAAGCAATCATCGTTGATCTGAACGCAAGTCCAGAAGCACGTTGGGAAGCTACAGTAGCTCTGCAGAAGCAGCCACGTGACGCAAGCGCTTCGCGCATGCGTAACCGCTGCCGCCTGACCGGTCGTCCACACGGCGTTTACCGCAAGTTCGGCCTCGGCCGTAACAAACTGCGTGAAGCGGCAATGCGTGGTGACGTACCAGGTCTGGTTAAAGCCAGCTGGTAAGTACTTTCAACGTCCGGGTGGTCTGAATCGAAAGATACTGACCGCCGGTGACCTTGAATCTGGAACAAGCCCCTTTTGGGGCTTGTTTCATTTCCGGAGTGTGTCTAAAATACGCGGCTCGCCTGAGCCCGTGTTTTTTACCCGGAGATTCTCGGCGATATATGTAGCCGCAAGGCTAATTTTTTTGTATTAGGAGCGTCTAGCCCATGAGTATGCAGGACCCGTTAGCGGACATGCTAACTCGTATCCGTAATGCCCAGATGGCTGAAAAGTCCGTCGTAAGCATGCCATCTTCCAAGTTGAAGGTAGCTGTTGCCAAAGTCCTGAAAGACGAAGGCTACATTGCGGATTATCAGATCAGCAGCGATGTTAAAGCACTGCTGTCCATCGAGCTGAAGTACTTCGAAGGCCGTTCGGTCATCGAGGAAGTGAAGCGCGTTAGCCGTCCAGGCCTGCGTCAGTACAAGTCCGCTGAAGATCTGCCGAAAGTTCGTGGCGGTCTGGGCGTGTCTATCGTCTCCACCAACAAAGGTGTGATGACGGATCGTGCTGCGCGCGCTGCCGGTGTCGGCGGCGAAGTTCTTTGCACTGTGTTCTAAGGGGGGATAAGCATGTCTCGCGTCGCTAAGAACCCCGTTAAGCTGCCAGCCGGTGTCGAAGTAAAATTCGCAGGCCAACAGCTTTCGGTGAAGGGTGCCAAGGGTACTCTTGAACTGAACATCCATTCGTCCGTTGAGATCGTTGAAGAAGCTGGTGAGCTGCGTTTCGCTGCTCGCAATGGCGATCAACAAACTCGCGCAATGGCCGGTACCACGCGTGCGTTGGTAAACAACATGGTCCAAGGCGTAAGCCAAGGCTTCGAGCGCAAGCTCCAGCTGGTCGGTGTTGGTTACAAAGCGCAAGCAAAAGGCACGGTTTTGAACCTGGCCCTTGGCTTCTCGCACCCAGTGGATTACGAACTGCCGGAAGGCATCACCGCTGAGACTCCTAGCCAGACCGATATCCTGATCAAGGGCATCGACAAGCAACTGGTAGGTCAAGTGGCTGCTGAGATCCGCGACTTCCGTCCACCAGAGCCGTACAAAGGCAAAGGTGTGCGCTACGCGGACGAAGTCGTCCGTCGTAAAGAAGCCAAGAAGAAGTAGGGCATAGCAAATGACCGACAAAAAAGTTACTCGACTGCGTCGCGCTCGCAAAGCACGCCTGAAAATGCACGAACTCGAAGTCGTGCGTCTCTGCGTGTTCCGCTCGTCGCAGCACATCTACGCCCAGGTCATCTCGGCCGACGGCAACAAAGTCCTGGCAAGCGCCTCGACTTTGGATAAAGAACTGCGTGATGGTGCCACTGGCAACATCGACGCGGCCACTAAGGTTGGCCAGCTGGTCGCTACGCGTGCTAAGGCCGCTGGCGTCTCGCAAGTGGCTTTCGACCGCTCTGGCTTCAAGTACCATGGCCGCGTGAAAGCGCTTGCTGATGGCGCTCGTGAAGCTGGGCTGGAGTTCTAAGTTATGTCAAATAACGACCAAAAGCGCGACGAAGGCTACATTGAGAAGCTGGTTCAAGTTAACCGCGTAGCCAAAACCGTTAAAGGCGGCCGTATCTTCACCTTCACCGCGTTGACCGTGGTTGGTGATGGTAAAGGCCGTGTTGGCTTCGGCCGTGGCAAGTCGCGTGAAGTGCCTGCTGCGATCCAGAAGGCAATGGAAGCTGCTCGTCGCAACATGATCCAAGTCGACCTGAACGGCACCACTCTGCAGTACGCAATGAAGTCCGCCCATGGCGCTTCGAAGGTGTACATGCAGCCTGCTTCTGAAGGTACCGGTATCATCGCTGGCGGCGCTATGCGTGCTGTCCTCGAAGTTGCTGGCGTTCAGAACGTTCTGGCCAAGTGCTACGGCTCGACTAACCCGGTAAACGTGGTTCACGCCACTTTCAAAGGTTTGAAAGCTATGCAATCTCCTGAGTCCATCGCTGCTAAGCGTGGCCTGACTGTCAAGGAGATCTTCTGATCATGGCTACCGTTAAAGTAACGCTGATCAAAAGCATGACCGGCCGCATCCCTAACCACAAATTGTGCGTTAAGGGTCTGGGTCTGCGTCGCATCGGTCACACTGTAGAAGTACTTGATACTCCCGAGAATCGCGGGATGATCAACAAGGCTTACTACATGCTGCGTGTCGAGGGTTAATCGATGAAACTCAATGATCTGAGTCCAGCGCCGGGTTCCCGTCGCGAAAAGCATCGTCCGGGCCGTGGTATCGGTAGCGGTTTGGGTAAGACTGGTGGCCGTGGCCACAAAGGTCAAACCTCCCGCTCCGGTGGCACCATCGCTCCAGGCTTTGAAGGCGGTCAACAGCCGCTGCATCGTCGCCTGCCTAAGTTCGGTTTCGTATCCCTGAAAGCCATGGATCGCGCAGAAGTGCGTCTGTCCGAGCTGGCTAAAGTGGAAGGCGACATCGTTACTGTGCAGACCCTGAAAGATGCCAACGTGATCAACGTCAACGTACAGCGTGTGAAAATCATGCTGTCCGGTGAAGTGACTCGCGCTGTCACTATCGGCAAGGGAATCGGCGCCACCAAAGGTGCGCGTTCGGCTATCGAAGCAGCTGGCGGCAAGTTCGAGGAATAAATGGCTAAGCAAGGTGCTCTCTCAGCGCTCGGCAAAGGCGGTATGTCTGAACTTTGGGCTCGTCTGCGTTTTCTGTTCCTGGCGATTATCGTCTACCGAATAGGCGCACACATCCCGGTTCCAGGTATCAACCCGGACCGACTCGCAGACCTGTTTCGACAGAATGAGGGGACCATTCTTAGCTTGTTCAACATGTTTTCCGGCGGCGCGCTGGAACGGATGAGCATCTTTGCACTGGGGATCATGCCGTACATTTCGGCATCGATCATCATGCAACTGATGACCGCCGTCAGCCCGCAGCTGGAGCAGTTGAAGAAGGAAGGTGAAGCTGGCCGTCGCAAGATTAGCCAGTACACCCGCTACGGCACTGTCGCTCTCGCCCTGGTTCAAGCTATCGGCATGTCCGTTGGCCTGGCGGGGCAGGGCGTTGCGTTCACTGGTGACTTTGGCTTCCATTTCGTCGCGGTATCCACTTTTGTGGCTGGTGCGATGTTCATGATGTGGCTGGGTGAGCAGATTACTGAGCGTGGTGTTGGTAACGGTATCTCGATGTTGATTTTCGCAGGTATCGTCGCCGGTCTTCCGAGAGCAATCGGGCAGTCTTTCGAGTCTGCGCGTCAGGGTGATATCAATATTTTTGCCCTGGTTGCCATCGGTTTGCTGGCAGTAGCGATTATCGGTTTTGTGGTGTTCATTGAGCGTGGCCAGCGTCGTATTGCTGTTCACTACGCCAAGCGTCAGCAGGGCCGTAAGGTTTTTGCTGCGCAGACCAGCCACTTGCCGCTGAAAGTGAATATGGCCGGTGTTATCCCGGCAATTTTCGCGAGCAGCATTTTGCTGTTTCCGGCTTCGTTGGGTACCTGGTTTGGTCAGTCTGAAAATATGGGCTGGCTGCAGGACCTCTCTCAGTCGATCGCTCCTGGTCAGCCGTTGAATATTCTGCTGTTTAGTGCAGGGATTATTTTCTTCTGCTTCTTCTATACGGCGTTGATGTTCAATCCGAAAGACGTAGCGGAAAACCTGAAGAAGTCCGGTGCCTTTATTCCGGGCATCCGTCCAGGTGAGCAGTCGGCACGCTACATTGATGGCGTTCTGACTCGTTTGACCCTGTTCGGTGCTCTATATATGACGGCCGTGTGCTTGCTGCCCCAGTTCCTGGTGGTTGCAGCAAACGTTCCGTTCTACCTTGGCGGGACCTCGTTGCTGATCGTCGTCGTGGTTGTGATGGACTTCATGTCCCAAGTACAATCGCACCTCGTTTCGCACCAGTACGAATCCCTGATGAAGAAAGCCAACCTGAAGGGCTACGGCAGCGGCATGTTGCGCTGAGTACCCATAAGGTTCGAGGAGTTGGTGATGAAAGTTCGTGCATCGGTGAAAAAGCTGTGCCGTAACTGCAAGATTATTCGCCGCGAAGGTGTTGTTCGAGTAATTTGCAGCGCGGAACCGCGTCACAAACAGCGCCAAGGCTGAGTGTGATCCGCTTGAAGCCCGGCAGCTAGTGCGCTGCCGGGTTGATTATTTGTTATTACAGCGATATTATCTCGCGCCCTATTTCTTGGCTTCCGGGGCGTAGGTAGCTGTCAATTGGAGTCCCACTGAATGGCCCGTATTGCAGGCGTTAACATTCCAGATAACAAGCACACTGTTATCTCGCTGACCTACATCTATGGTGTTGGTCGCACTACTGCGCAGAAAATTTGCGCAGTTGCTGGGGTAAACCCAGCCGCTAAGATCAAGGATCTGAGCGACGAGCAGATTGAACAGCTGCGTGGCGAAGTGGCGAAGTTCACCACTGAAGGTGATCTGCGTCGCGAAATCAACATGAAAATCAAGCGTTTGATGGACCTCGGTTGCTATCGCGGTCTGCGTCATCGTCGTGGTCTTCCAGTACGCGGTCAGCGTACCAAGACTAACGCGCGTACCCGTAAAGGTCCGCGTAAGCCGATCCGCAAGTAATCGCCCCAGCGAATCGACAGGAAAATTATCATGGCAAAACCTGCTGCTCGTCCTCGTAAAAAAGTTAAAAAGACAGTGGTTGATGGCATCGCCCACATCCATGCTTCTTTTAACAACACCATCGTGACCATCACCGACCGTCAAGGTAACGCGCTTTCTTGGGCTACCTCTGGTGGTTCGGGTTTCCGCGGTTCCCGCAAGTCCACCCCGTTTGCTGCTCAAGTAGCTGCTGAACGTGCTGGTCAAGCTGCGCTGGAATATGGCCTGAAAAACCTCGACGTTAACGTCAAAGGTCCAGGTCCAGGTCGTGAGTCTGCTGTCCGTGCTTTGAACGGCTGTGGCTATAAGATCGCCAGCATCACCGACGTGACGCCAATCCCGCACAACGGGTGCCGTCCGCCGAAGAAGCGCCGCGTGTAATCCAGGAGATTGTAAAGAATGGCTCGTTACATTGGTCCAAAATGCAAACTCGCTCGTCGCGAAGGCACCGATCTCTTCCTGAAGAGCGGCGTGCGCGCGATCGAATCGAAGTGCAACATTGAAGCAGCACCTGGTATCCACGGCCAACGCCGCGGTCGCCAGTCCGACTACGGCACCCAACTGCGTGAAAAGCAGAAGGTCCGTCGTATCTACGGCGTTCTCGAGCGTCAGTTCAGCGGCTACTACAAAGAAGCTGCTGGCAAGAAAGGTGCAACCGGTGAAAACCTGCTGCAACTGCTCGAATGCCGTCTGGACAACGTTGTATACCGTATGGGCTTTGGTTCTACTCGTGCCGAATCCCGTCAGCTGGTATCGCACAAATCCGTCAGCGTAAACGGCCAAACCGTTAACGTCCCGTCCTACCAGGTTCGTGCTGGTGACGTGGTCGCGATTCGCGAGAAAGCAAAAAACCAACTTCGCATTGTCCAAGCTCTCGATCTGTGTGCCCAACGTGGCCGCGTAGAATGGGTAGAAGTAGACACTGAGAAGAAGTCGGGCGTTTTCAAGAACGTTCCAGCTCGCAGTGATCTGTCCGCCGACATCAACGAAAGCCTGATTGTCGAGCTCTACTCCAAGTAAGGGCTAGAAAATAGGTGCATCCATGCAGATTTCGGTAAATGAGTTCCTGACACCCCGCCACATTGATGTGCAGGTTGTCAGTCCAACCCGCGCCAAGATCACTCTCGAGCCTCTCGAGCGTGGTTTTGGCCACACCCTGGGCAACGCGCTGCGCCGCATCCTGTTGTCCTCAATGCCCGGCTGTGCAGTAGTCGAGGCCGAGATTGACGGTGTGCTCCACGAGTACAGCGCCATCGAAGGTGTACAGGAAGACGTAATTGAAATCCTGTTGAACCTTAAAGGTCTGGCTATCAAGCTGCACGGCCGTGACGAAGTTACGCTGACCTTGTCGAAGAAGGGTTCGGGGGTGGTTACCGCTGCCGATATTCAGCTGGATCATGATGTCGAGATCGTTAACCCCGATCACGTAATCGCTAACCTGGCGTCTAACGGCGCCCTGAACATGAAGCTCACCGTAGCTCGTGGTCGTGGTTATGAACCGGCCGACTCGCGTCAGAGCGATGAAGACGAAAGCCGCAGCATTGGTCGCTTGCAGCTTGACTCTTCGTTCAGCCCGGTTCGCCGTATCGCATACGTGGTGGAAAACGCCCGTGTCGAGCAGCGTACTAACCTGGACAAGCTGGTTATTGATCTGGAAACCAACGGTACTCTGGATCCTGAAGAGGCTATCCGCCGCGCTGCAACCATCCTGCAACAGCAGTTGGCTGCGTTCGTCGACCTCAAAGGTGACAGCGAACCAGTGGTAATCGAGCAGGAAGACGAGATCGATCCGATCCTGCTTCGCCCGGTTGACGATCTGGAACTGACTGTACGTTCGGCTAACTGCCTTAAGGCGGAAAACATTTACTACATCGGCGACCTGATTCAGCGTACCGAAGTAGAACTGTTGAAGACTCCGAACCTGGGCAAGAAATCCTTGACTGAAATCAAGGACGTTCTGGCCTCCCGCGGTCTGTCCCTCGGCATGCGCCTCGACAACTGGCCGCCTGCAAGTCTTAAGAAGGACGACAAGGCGACTGCCTGATCGTCGTAATCACCGAACGTGAGTTTGGTAAGGAATGAACCATGCGTCATCGTAAAAGTGGTCGTCACCTGAGCCGTACCAGCTCGCACCGCAAGGCCATGTTCCAAAACATGGCGGTGTCGCTGTTCGAGCACGAGCTGATCAAAACTACACTGCCGAAAGCTAAAGAACTGCGTCGCGTTGCTGAGCCGCTGATCACTTTGGCCAAGACAGACAGCCTGGCTAACCGCCGTCTGGCTTTCGACCGTACCCGTTCGAAAGCTATCGTTGGTAAGCTCTTCAACGACCTGGGCAAGCGTTACGCTACCCGTGAGGGTGGCTACCTGCGCATCCTCAAGTGCGGTTTCCGCGCTGGCGACAACGCGCCTATGGCGTACGTCGAGTTGGTTGATCGTGCTACTGCCGGCGAAGCTGTAAGCGCCGAGTAAGACGTCAGTCTGTAACGAAGAACCGGGCCTAGTGCCCGGTTTTTTGTGCGCGTAAGAAATAGCGCGATAGGTACAAGCTTCCACAGGTGGTGCTCGGCACTATGGTGTTTAGGGGTTTGGTAGTTATTATCTATCGATGCTTACAATTTAATGAATTTGTAGGCGTCATATGGATGACCAATACTCTATCCAAGCCGATTAGCCGGCAGTTCCAAGTCCGACCTGAGGAAAATTGAGCATGAGCCAGAATAAAGTTCTTACCACCGCCAGCGGCGCTCCCGTCGCGGACAATCAGAATTCCCGTTCCGCCGGCCCGCGTGGTCCGTTGCTGCTCGACGACTTCCACCTGATCGAGAAGCTCGCTCACTTCAACCGTGAAAACATCCCTGAGCGACGTGTGCACGCCAAGGGTTCAGGCGCCTACGGTACTTTCACGGTAAGCAAAGATATTACCCAATACACCAGCGCCAAGCTGTTCGAGAGCGTAGGTAAGCAAACCCCCACCTTCCTGCGGTTTTCCACGGTAGGCGGCGAGCGTGGCTCGGCGGATACAGAGCGTGACCCTCGTGGCTTTGCTCTGAAGTTCTACACCGAAGAAGGCAACTGGGACATCGTGGGTAACAACACCCCTGTGTTCTTCATCCGTGACCCGCTGAAATTTCCTGACTTCATCCACACCCAGAAGCGTCTGCCCCAGAGCAATCTGAAAAGCGCGCAGATGATGTGGGATTTCTGGTCGCATTCTCCAGAAGCGCTGCATCAGGTCACCATCCTGTTTTCGGACCGTGGTATCCCGGATGGCTATCGTCACATGCACGGCTTCGGTAGCCACACCTACAGCCTGATCAACGCCAAGGGTGAGCGTCACTGGGTGAAGTGGCACTACAAAACCAAGCAGGGGATCAAGAATCTGGCTCCAGCTGAAGCCGCTCGCCTGGCCGGTACAGACCCCGATTACGCGCAGCGCGATCTGTTCGGTGCGATCGAGCGTGGTGACTTCCCGAAATGGCGCGTGTGCATCCAGATCATGACGGAGGCCCAGGCCAATGCGCACTACGAGAACCCTTTTGACGTGACCAAGACCTGGTCGCAGAAGGAATTCCCGCTGATCGAAGTGGGTGAACTGGAACTCAACCGTAATCCGCAGAACTACTTCGCTGAAGTCGAACAAGCTGCGTTTGGACCGAGCAATATGGTTCCGGGTGTAGGCCTGTCGCCGGACCGCATGCTGCAGGGCCGTGTATTCGCCTACGCAGATGCCCATCGCTACCGTGTCGGCACCAACCACCAGCAGCTGCCGGTGAACGCCCCACGTAGCCCGGTGAACAGCTACCAGCGCGACGGTTCGATGGCGTTCGGCAGCAATGGCGGTGGTACACCTAACTACGAGCCGAACAGCTACGCCGATGCGCCTAAACAAGCGCCTCAGTACGCAGAGCCCGCGCTGGCCCTGAGCGGTGCCGCAGACCGTTACGATCACCGCGAAGACACGGATTACTACAGCCACGCGGGTGCACTGTTTCGCTTGATGAGCGCCGAGCAGAAAGACTTGCTCGTCAACAACATCGCCGGCGCAATGGCTGGGGTTTCCAGTGATGTGGTTCAGCGTCAACTGGCGCACTTCCAAAAGGCCGACCCGGCTTATGGAGAAGCAATCGCAAAGGCGTTGGGTGTATCGCTTAACTGACTCTAAACGATAAGCAGAACCGCCCTCATTTGGGCGGTTTTTGCGTTATTTCAGCTACTTTTCTGCGAAAATCTTCACTTTTCTGCCGTTGATCCCGTGACCTCCAAGTCATCATGGTTCAAACTACAGACTTTCAAGCAGGGAGATGTAGGGCGATGCAAGGTCACCCCGACGTAATCGATTACCTCAACACATTGCTGACGGGCGAACTGGCAGCTCGTGACCAATATTTCATCCATTCGCGTATGTACGAAGACTGGGGCTTTACTGAGCTCTACGAGCGTATCAACCACGAAATGGAAGAAGAGGCACAGCACGCCGACGCGCTGATGCGCCGTATCCTGATGCTCGAAGGCACGCCACGTATGCGTCCCGATGACCTGGATGTAGGTACGACAGTGCCTGACATGCTCGCTGCCGACCTGCGATTGGAATACAAAGTCCGTGCTGCACTCTGCAAAGGCATCGAACTCTGCGAACAGCACAACGACTATGTCACTCGTGAAATCCTCCGCGTGCAGCTGAACGATACCGAAGAAGATCACACCTACTGGCTGGAGAAGCAGTTGGGCCTGATCAAGCTCATTGGCCTGGAAAATTACCTGCAATCGCAGTTCTGATTCCCGGCTATAAAAAAGCCCCGGTCACCTTAGCGGTGACCGGGGCTTTTCATTGGGCCCGATAAAGTCAGGCCCGGTCGCGGGCCAACAACGGTTTCAAGTAGTAACCGGTGTGCGACTGAGGCATCTCGGATACCTGCTCCGGCGTACCTACCGCGATGATCTGGCCACCTTTGGAGCCGCCTTCCGGCCCAAGGTCCACCAGCCAGTCGGCGGTTTTGATCACATCCAGGTTGTGCTCGATCACGACCACCGTGTTTCCGTGGTCGCGCAAGCGGTGCAACACGTCCAGCAGTTGCTGGATGTCCGCAAAGTGCAGGCCGGTTGTCGGTTCATCGAGGATGTAGAGGGTCTTGCCGGTATCGCGCTTGGACAGCTCGCGCGACAGCTTGACCCGTTGCGCCTCACCACCGGACAACGTGGTCGCCGATTGCCCCAGCTTGATATACGACAGGCCCACATCCATCAGTGTTTGCAGCTTGCGCGCCAACGCCGGGACTGCATCGAAGAACACCCGCGCTTCCTCGATGGTCATCTCCAGGGTTTCATGGATGCTCTTGCCCTTGTATTTGATCTCCAGGGTTTCGCGGTTGTAGCGCTTGCTCTTGCACACATCACACGGCACGTAGATGTCCGGAAGGAAGTGCATTTCCACCTTGATCAAGCCATCGCCCTGACAGGCTTCGCAGCGTCCACCCTTGACGTTGAACGAGAACCGGCCTGGCCCGTAGCCCCGCGAACGGGACTCCGGAACGCCGGCAAACAATTCGCGGATCGGCGTGAACAGCCCGGTATAGGTCGCTGGGTTTGAGCGTGGCGTGCGACCGATCGGGCTCTGGTCGATGTCGACTACTTTGTCCAGGTGTTCCAGGCCCTTGATGCTGTCGTGCGCCGCTGCTTCCAGGGTGGTCGCGCCATTCAAGGCGGTAGCGCTCAGCGGGAACAGGGTGTTGTTGATCAGCGTCGACTTGCCTGAGCCGGAAACGCCTGTCACGCAGGTCAGCAGGCCAAGCGGGATTTCCAGGTCGACATTGCGCAAGTTATTCCCGCGCGCACCCTTGAGGTGCAACGCCAGCTTCTTGTTGCGCGGTGTCCGTTTGGCCGGCACTTCAATCTTGACGCGACCAGACAGGTACTTGCCGGTCAGTGAGTCCGGGTGCGCCATGACTTCGGCAGGCGTACCTTCAGCGACAATATGCCCACCATGCACACCGGCGCCCGGGCCAATGTCGACGACGTAGTCCGCCAGGCGAATCGCATCTTCGTCGTGTTCGACCACGATCACGGTGTTGCCAATGTCCCGCAGGTGTTTCAGCGTGCCGAGCAGGCGATCGTTGTCCCGTTGGTGCAAGCCAATGGACGGCTCATCAAGGATGTACAGCACCCCGACAAGACCGGCACCAATCTGGCTGGCCAGGCGAATCCGCTGGGCTTCACCGCCCGACAAGGTATCCGCGCTGCGATCCAGCGACAGGTAGTCCAGGCCCACATTGACCAGGAACTGCAGTCGCTCGCGAATTTCCTTGAGGATCTTGTCGGCAATTTCCCCGCGACGGCCTGTCAGTTTAAGCACGCCAAAGTACTCGCAGGCATCACCGATAGGCAGGTTGGTTACCGCCGGCAACGTCTTCTCGCCTACCCACACATGCCGCGCCTCGCGACGTAAACGAGTGCCCCGGCAATCCGGGCACGGTTGGGTGCTTAGGAACTTCGCCAGTTCTTCGCGCACGCTCGCCGATTCGGTTTCGCGGTAGCGGCGCTCCAGGTTCGGCACGATGCCTTCGAACGGGTGGGAGCGTTTAACGATGTCGCCACGGTCGTTCAGGTACTTGAAGTCGACATTCTGCGTGCCGCTGCCGTGGAGGATGACCTTCTGCTGATCCGCCGGCAGTTGGTTGAACGGCACTTCGAGGCTGAATTTGTAGTGTGACGCCAACGAGCCCAGCATCTGGAAGTAGTAGACGTTGCGCCGGTCCCAGCCGCGTATCGCGCCCTCCGCCAGGGTCAGCTCGCCGTTGACCAGGCGCTTGATGTCGAAGAACTGCTTCACACCGAGGCCATCGCAAGTCGGGCACGCGCCGGCCGGGTTGTTGAAGGAAAACAGCTTGGGTTCCAGCTCACTGATGGCGTGGCCACAGATCGGGCAGGCAAAGCGCGCGGAAAAGATGATTTCTTCACCCGGCTCGTCGTCCATCGGCGCCACCAGGGCAATGCCGTCTGCCAGCTTCAGTGCTGTCTCGAACGATTCCGCCAGGCGCTGTTGCAGGTCGGCCCGCACCTTGAAGCGGTCCACCACGACATCGATGGAGTGCTTCTTCTGCTTGTCGAGTTTCGGCGCTTCATCCAGCTCATAGAGCTTGCCGTTGATCCGCGCGCGTACGAAACCTTGTGCGCGAAGCTCCTCGAAGACGGAAAGGTGTTCGCCCTTGCGTTCACGAATCACCGGCGCCAGCAGCATCAGCTTGGCGCCTTCCGGCTGTGCCAGTACCAGGTCAACCATCTGGCTGACGGTCTGGGCTTCCAGGGGAATGTCGTGGTCCGGGCAGCGCGGGATACCCACGCGCGCATAGAGAAGACGCAGGTAGTCGTAGATTTCGGTGATGGTGCCCACGGTGGAGCGCGGGTTATGGGAGGTCGACTTCTGTTCGATGGAGATCGCCGGCGACAGGCCTTCAATCGTGTCGACGTCGGGTTTTTCCATCATCGACAGGAACTGCCGGGCATAGGCCGACAACGATTCCACATAGCGCCGCTGGCCTTCGGCATACAGCGTGTCGAACGCCAGGGACGATTTGCCGGACCCGGACAAGCCGGTGATGACGATCAGTTTGTCCCGGGGCAGGGTCAGGTCGATGTTCTTCAGGTTGTGGGTTCTAGCCCCACGAATCAGGATCTTGTCCAAGATGGCCTCGCACGGCGGGCGTAAATAATGCAGGAGTATACGGCTAAAGACTGGATGAATATACACTGTCAAGTGGCCGCTTGCAGCCTTACATGAAAGCTGCGCGGCAAAGCGCCGCATATACCCTCTCAATCGATGGGACTGGTAGAATCGCCGCCGGTTCACACGAGGTTTTTCCATGCACGATCCCCACAGCGAACGCATGAGTAGCGGCGAGACCCGAGCGGCAAGCGGTCTGGCCCTGGTGTTCGCCTTCCGTATGCTTGGCATGTTTATGGTGTTGCCGGTACTCGCGACCTATGGAATGGATCTCGCAGGCGCGACCCCCGCCCTCATCGGCCTGGCGATTGGCGCCTACGGCCTGACCCAGGCAATTTTCCAGATTCCGTTCGGGATCATTTCCGACCGCGTTGGCCGTCGTCCGGTGATTTACCTGGGGCTGATCGTGTTCGCCCTCGGCAGTGTGCTCGCGGCGCAGTCCGATTCGATCTGGGGCGTGATCGCCGGTCGCGTCCTACAGGGCGCCGGTGCGATCTCTGCCGCCGTCATGGCGCTGCTGTCGGACCTGACCCGCGAACAGCATCGCACCAAGGCCATGGCCATGATCGGCATGACCATTGGCCTGTCGTTTGCCGTGGCCATGGTGGTCGGCCCCTTGCTGACCCGCGCGTTCGGCTTGCACGGGCTGTTCCTCGCCACGGGCGGCATGGCGTTGTTCGGCATCGTGATCGTCGCCTTCATGGTGCCGCGCTCCACTGGCACATTGCAGCACCGTGAGTCCGGGGTTGCGCGCAAGGCGTTGTTGCCGACACTCAAGCACCCCGACCTGCTGCGCCTGGATTTAGGTATCTTCGTATTACACGCGATGCTGATGTGCAGCTTCGTCGCCTTGCCCCTGGCCCTGGTGGAAAAAGCCGGCCTGCCCAAGGAGCAGCACTGGTGGGTCTACCTCACGGCGCTGTTGATTTCGTTCTTCGCCATGATCCCGTTCATCATCTATGGCGAGAAGAAACGCAAAATGAAACAAGTGCTGCTCGGCGCCGTCGCGACGCTGATGCTCACTGAGCTATTCTTCTGGCAGTTCGGCGATAGCCTGCGAGCGCTGGTCATCGGTACGGTGGTGTTCTTCACCGCGTTCAACCTGCTGGAGGCTTCGTTGCCTTCGCTGATCAGTAAAGTTTCACCGGCCGGTGGCAAGGGCACGGCGATGGGGGTGTACTCCACCAGCCAGTTCCTTGGTTCTGCATTGGGCGGCATCATGGGTGGCTGGATGTTCCAGCATGGCGGTTTGTCGGTTGTGTTCCTCGGATGCGCTGGGCTGGCTGCACTTTGGCTAGCCTTTGCTGTTACCATGCGCGAACCCCCATACGTCACAAGCCTGCGCCTGCCGTTGTCGCCCGAAGCCATTCGTGAAGCCGGCCTGGTAGAGCGCCTGAAGGCCGTTGTTGGGGTAACAGATGCGGTAGTGATCGCCGAAGAAGCCGCCATCTACATCAAATTGGACACCGAATTATTGGATCGCGCGACGCTCGAGCAACTGGTCAATCCAGTGCCGACAGCGCGCCCAGCCTAGGAGAACGTTATGGCCCGTGGGGTTAACAAAGTCATATTGGTCGGTACATGCGGCCAGGATCCCGAAGTTCGCTACTTGCCTAACGGTAACGCCGTGACCAACCTGAGTCTGGCGACCAGCGAAC
Source organism: Pseudomonas sp. FP2335 (assembly GCF_030687535.1). Classification (NCBI taxonomy): domain Bacteria; kingdom Pseudomonadati; phylum Pseudomonadota; class Gammaproteobacteria; order Pseudomonadales; family Pseudomonadaceae; genus Pseudomonas; species Pseudomonas sp. FP2335. The sequence goes on along the minus strand of NZ_CP117437.1, from coordinate 5,349,609 downwards.
AGTGGACCGACAAGCAAACCGGCCAGAAGGTCGAGAAAACCGAATGGCACCGTGTGTCGATGTTCGGCAAGGTGGCAGAGATCGCCGGTGAATACCTGCGCAAAGGTTCGCAGGTCTACATCGAAGGCAAACTGCAAACCCGCGAGTGGGAAAAAGACGGTATCAAGCGTTACACCACCGAAATCGTGGTCGACATGCAAGGCACCATGCAACTGCTGGGCGGCCGTCCACAGGGCGACCAACAGGGCCAGGGCGGCATGTCCAACTCGGCACCGCGCCCACAGCAGTCGCGTCCGCAGCCAAGCCAGCAGCCACAGCGTGAGTCGCGTCCAGCGCCACAGCAGGCTGCTCCGCAACCGGCTCCGGATTTCGACAGCTTTGATGACGATATCCCGTTCTAGGATACCGCCCGGACCTGCCGTGCAGCGTCTTTCCAAAAAGCCCCCTGAGCCCTGCTCTCGGGGCTTTTTGTTTGCCTGCGAAAAACACCCTCAAGGATGAACACCGTGCCAAACACTCTTCTGGTCTTCCTGTTCAGTGCGATTTTTGTTGGCGTCTGCACTACGCCGCAAGCGGCCCCAAACGCCTCGGCGTCCCTTGCGGGCGACAAAAAACTGGTCGTAGGCATCTGGGCCATGCAGGCGTTGAACGAAGGCAGAACCAATGTGGCCGAATTCAGGCCTGACGGCCAACTGTTGCTGCACGCGTTCAACTGTGTGGCATCCAGTCAGGAACCGACCGATGTGATGCGTTATTCCGTGGCCGATGACGGCAAGGTGATCAACATGATCTTGCCGACCAAAACCATCGAGCTGAAAGTGCTGACCTTCTCGCCGCAGTTCATGCAGCTCACCTCCCGTACCGGGGGGATGGAAATCAGGTACGACTTCGAGAAAGTCGACGACGTCGACTCAGTGTGTGAGCGATACCCGGAACTCAAGGCGGAGAAGGCGCGCAATACCCCCTATGCGAGCAGTGACTTTGTCGCCGCGCCGGCCATTCCCGAACACCCGGGCATGGAGCGATACCTTGGGACATGGGGGTCCAACAACGTCGCTGTGGTTGAAATCCTGCGAGACGCCGCCGACGGTTTTTACCTGAGCATGCCCGGCGACGGAACCTGGCATTACCTCTATAACGATGTGCATTGGGTCGGCGACGAACTGCACTTTCAGAGTTACACCTACTCGGATAATTCTTCGTCGTTTCCCTCACCCAAACACAAGCAGCGGATTCCGACCAGCCTGACGCCAATGTCCGACGGCATCTTGCGCCAAAACTTCACCCTGTTTGGCGATCCCTATCTGGGCATTTTGACGCGCATGAAATAGTCGGCGTGGTGTTTCGGCGGGTTTGTCGTCACGCCTCACAAGATTTAGGCTGTGGCCCACCCCAAGCGAAGGAGAGTCGCCATGACCTGGTCTGCCAAGCAGTACACGATGTTCGAACAACAGCGTACCCGCCCAGTCCGGGATTTGGTCGCGGCCATTCCTAACACCGAAATCCACAGCGCCGTCGACCTGGGCTGCGGCCCCGGCAATTCCACTGAAGTATTGGCCGAGCGTTTCCCAGACGCCCACGTCACTGGCATGGACAGCTCCGTCGACATGCTGGCCGACGCGCGTAAACGCCTGCCGGCGCTGAATTTCGAACTGGCGGATATTGGCGCCTGGAGCCCGGCGAAACCACTCGACGTGATCCTGGCCAACGCCTCGCTGCAATGGCTGCCGGACCACGCCACACTCTATCCGCACCTGGTCAGTCAACTGGCACCCGGCGGCACCCTGGCCGTGCAAACCCCGGACAACCTCGACGAACCCGCCCACCGGCTCGCCCGCGAAGTCGCAACTGATGGACCCTGGGCCGCCAAGATCGGTGCGGTCAGACACAACGAACGCCACACCGCGAGTTACTACTACGAGCTGCTGAGCCAACATTGCAGCACCGTCGATATATGGCGCACCACCTACCTACACCCGTTGGCGAATCACGCGGCCGTGGTGGAGTGGTTCAAGGGCTCGGCATTACGCCCATTCCTTGCAGCGCTTACCGATAGCGAAAAGGCTGCGTTCCTACAGCAATACCAGGCACGGATTACCCAAGCTTACCCAGCCCTGGCCGATGGTACTGTCCTGCTGCCATTCCCGCGCCTGTTTATCATCGCTTCCCGCTGACACCGGCCGAGCAAGTGACGGTCATGCCGCCGTCGCTTGCGCCTTCAGGTATTCGTCCGCCGAAACCACGCCTGCGTAACCGAACGCCAACGATGCCATATACGCATCGTGCACTTGCGCGGCCGGAATCACTCGGCCATTGAACTCCAAGTCCCGCGTCGCACAGGCATCGTGAATCAGCGTGACCTTGTAGCCCAGATCCGCCGCCGCCCGCACCACGGCATCGATGCACATATGGCTCATGCTGCCGACCACCACCAGTTCGGTGATGCTGCGTTGCTCCAGCAATGCACGCAGGTTGGTTTCGCGAAACGCGTTGACGAAATGCTTCAGCACCACCGGCTCGTTGCCTTGGTTCAGCACCTTTGCATGCAAATGCGCGCCTTCGGAGCCCGGTGTGAAGAACGGCGCGTCCTCGGAGGTGAACTCATGGCGCACGTGAATCACCGCATCCCCGGCCTGCCGAAACGCTTGCAGCACCTGCGCCGCCTTGTCCGCAGCGGCGTCCACGCCGTCGAGCGGCCACTTGCCCTGCGGGAAGTAGTCGTTCTGTATATCGATTAGGATGAGTGCTCTCTTGGCCATGTGTATTGCCTCGTGATGGGTTGATAGGCCCAGTATCTTAGCTGGCGTGTGCACCCGGGATTGGCTGCACCGACAAAAACAGGGGGAAAACTGACAATGGCTGTTGTTGAATTGGGTGTGTTGATCTACCAAGGCGCGCAACTGGCCGCCGTGCACGGTTTGACCGACCTGTTTGGCGTGGCCAACCGGATCGCCGCCGAGCATCAATCTGCGCAGTTGCCGTTGCTGCGGGTCAGTCATTGGCAGGTGGATGTCACCGGCACACCTGCGCGGGTATTCGACAGCCATCCTGGCCCTGATCAACCGATGATGGCCGTCTTGGTGCCACCCGCCATTGGCGACTTTACCGAAGAACAAGCGCCGCCGGCGCTGCTGGAATGGATCCGCCAGCAGCACGCGATGGGTACGGTGCTCGGCGGCGTGTGTATCGGTTCGATCATGCTGGCGCGCAGCGGTCTGTTGGACGGGCGTAGCGCCACCACCCACTGGTCCTCCGCCCAGTCCTTCGCCAGGCGCTTTCCCGCTGTGCGCCTGGAAGCGGACAAACCCATCGTCGATGACGGCGACCTGATCACCACCGCCGGGCTGATGGCCTGGTCCGAACTGGGCCTGCGCCTGGTCGACCGGCTGATGGGCCCGAGTGTTGCAGCGGATACTGCGCGTTTTCTGGTGATCGAACACAGTGACAGCGCCAGCCAATGCGGCAGCAACTTCGCGCCGATTCTCGGGCATGGCGACGGCGCGATCCTCAAGGTTCAGCATTGGCTGCAAGCCAGCGGCGCAGTGGATGTCAGCGTCGCGGCCATGGCGCAAGAGGCGGGCCTGGAAGAGCGCACTTTCCTACGGCGCTTTCGCAGTGCCACGGGGTTGAAACCCACCGAATACTGTCAGCACCTGCGTGTGGGCAAGGCGCGGCAAATGCTTGAATTCACCAACGGCACCATCGACCACATCGCCTGGACCGTGGGTTACCAAGACCCCAGCGCCTTTCGTGCCACCTTCAAGAAAATCACCGGCCTGGCCCCCAGTGATTACCGCAGTCGGTTTGGTGTCTGATCGTGCAGAACACCACCGAATCACGGCCGCCTCGTGCAGAATAAAACAGGCGTTATGCCATCGCTTTTTGCGTAAGGGCTTGATTTGACAGCCTTCTGTACTCTGCGGGCCTTGGCGTGATCCCTGCATTCCTTCCCTTACACACAGGGCTGCACAGCCGAGGGGAACGCATGACCCCGACACAACGCAAGAAACTCGTAGTCGCCCACTCCACCCGAGAGGGGGCTGCGCAGCATGAAGTCGACACCAACCACGCGCTGGCGCGCTGGCTGGCGCAGATTCTAGGCCTCAAGTTCGGCGGCAGTTACGACGCGCAGCAGCATGCCGGCCGGGAACTCTACGTGCTGCCCACCCAGACCCTGGTCGGCGCCGCGCAAGCGCGAGCGCTTCAAGTCAAAGGCCCGCAAGACCTGTGGGGCGGTTATGTCGATCACGACTTCATCTGCACCAAGGCGATCAGCCACGGCCTGTTGAACCCGCAGGCCAAGGCCCCGGAAGGCTGGTCATCCCTCTTCGCTGAGCGCGTACGAAAAGTCGTGTTGGATGGCGTGAGCGTCTTCGCGTTGGAGGACGCCAGGCCCGCCGCCGCGCACCTGCTCAAGTGTGGGCCGATCCGCCTGAAGCCCGTGCATGCTTGCGCCGGACGAGGCCAGGAAGTTATCCACAACCTGGATGAATTCGAGGCAGTGCTGGCGCGTCCCGGCGCTGCGGCACTGATTGATGAAGGCCTGGTGCTGGAGCAGGATTTGCAGGACGTGATGACCCACAGTGTCGGTCAGAGCTTTATCGGCGATCACGTATTCAGCTACTGCGGCGAGCAATACCTGACCCAGGACGGGCAGGGTGAAGGTGTCTACGGCGGCTCCGACCTGCTGGTGGTGCCGGGCGACTATGAAGACTTGCTCAAGCTCCCATTGCCTGGGGATGTACGCCTGGCTATCGAGCAAGCCCGGGTTTTCGATAACGCCGCCGACGAGGCCTATCCCGGCTTCTATGCGTCCCGGCGCAATTACGACATTGCCCAGGGCCTGGACGGCAACGGCCAGCGCCGCAGTGGTGTGCTCGAACAATCCTGGCGCATGGGCGGCGCCAGCAGTGCCGAAGTGGCGGCGCTGCAAAGCTTTATCAACCACCCCGGCCTGCGCGCCATTCGTGTGTCTTCGGTGGAGACCTACGTGGACCGGGCACTGCCGGCGGATGCGATCGAGGTGTATCGGGGCCCGGCGCAAAACAGTGACTTTCTTCTCAAGTATGTGACGGTCAAATCCTATGACGGCTAGAAGCGAAAGCATTGCAATCGACATTGACGACGAGCAAATGAGCGGCACCTTCCTGAGCCCGAAATCCAAGGTGCCAGGGGTGCTGTTCGTGCACGGCTGGGGCGGTAGCCAGGAGCGTGACCTCGAGCGCGCCAAGGGCATCGCCGGGCTGGGCTGCGTGTGTCTCACCTTCGACCTGCGCGGTCACGCCGACACAGGCATTGCGCTGTCTCGCGTGACGCGTGAAGACAACCTGCGCGATCTACTGGCGGCTTACGACCGGTTGCTCGCCCACCCGGCCATCGACACCTCGGCGGTGGCGGTGGTGGGCACCAGCTACGGCGGTTACCTGGCCGCCATCCTCACTTCCTTGCGCCCGGTACGCTGGCTGGCGCTGCGGGTGCCAGCACTGTACCGCGACCAGCAATGGCTCAAACCCAAGCGTGACCTGGATAAGGTCGACCTGATGGACTACCGCAGCACCCTGGTACACGCCGAGACCAATCGAGCCTTGCATGCCTGTGCGCAATTTACCGGCGATGTGCTGATCGTCGAATCCGAGACGGACGAGCACGTGCCCCACGCCACCATCATGAGCTACCGCGCGGCGTGCCAGCAGACTCACTCGTTGACCCACCGCATCATCGATGGTGCCGACCATTCGTTGAGCGATCCTGTGTCACAGCAGGCCTACACCTCGATCCTGGTGGACTGGATTACCGAGATGGTGGTGGGGGAGCGCTTGAGCATCATCCAGTCCCGATAAGCGGGGTGTCATTGACGCCGCCTTCGCGGGCAAGCCCGCTCCCACAGGGGAGTGCATTCCAGCAGGGAAAGTGCATTCCAGCAGGGAAAATGCATTCCAACTGTGGGAGCGGGCTTGCCCGCGAAGGCAATAGATCAATCAACAGTGATTCAAGCCGGTGCCTTCTTCACCCGCAACGCCTTGGCCTTGGCCTCCACCGCGAGGTACATCACCAATGCAATCAACAGCGGCACAATAAAATAAATCGCCCGGTAGGCAATCAACCCCGCCAATAAACTGCCCCGCGACGCCTCATGCTGCAACAGCGCGATAAACACCGCCTCCAGCACGCCCAAACCCGCAGGAACATGGGTGAGCACACCGGCAATCGCGCTGATCAGCAATACCCCCAACACCAGTGGATAATCGAGCTTGGCCGGCAGCAGGGTGAAGATCACCGCCGCCATCAGCGACCAGTTCAACGCGCCCAAGGCCAGTTGCAGGCATGCCATGCGCACCGACGGCAGATTGATCTCCATGCCCCGGATCGCCCACGCGCGCTTTTTGCAAAACTGGCACGCTGCCAGATACCCCAGGCTCGCCAGCACCAACACCAGGCCAATGCCCTGCAACGCGCCAGTGCTGACTTTCCAGCCCGGCGGCATGCGCACCAGGCCGCTGCTGAACACCACCCCTGCCAGCGCCATGTAGCCAAACCAATTGGTTGCCAGGCTCAGGCCGAGGATCTTGGCGATATTGCCGTTGCTTACCCCCAGCCGCGAATACAATCGATAGCGCATGGCAATGCCGCCGACCCATGCGCTGAGGTTGAGGTTGAACGCATAACTGATGATCCCCACCGGCAGAATCTGTTTCCAGCCCAGGTTCTGGCGGATGTAAGTGCGGCCGATCAGATCGAAGCTGGCGTACACCAGAAAACTGCACAGCGTCAGCGCGCCCGCGATCAACAAGGTGCGCAGCTTGAAATCGCCCAGGGTCTGCAGCACTTCACTCCAATCGATGCGTCGAGCGAGGAGGGTGAACAGCACAATCAGCGCCAGGAAGAACAACACGGTCAGTGGTTTCTTCCAGTTGGCAAAGCGCGAAGCACTGGCTTTAGAGGTCATGGGCCTGGCTCTCGATGGGTTTCAACCGCGGCTTGTGCGCCGGCAACCAACCCGTCAGCGCGGGGAAGTGACGCATCACATGAAACACCAGGAACCCCACGGTCAACCGCCATAGCCATAAACGCGGCTTGCGGTTTTCCGGCATGGTCTGACAGTGGTCTTTCGCTAGGGTTTGCAGGCGCTCGTACAGCTGTTGGTTGAACCGGCGGTCATGAATCAACACGTTGGCCTCCAGGTTCAGCGACAGGCTCAGCGGGTCGAGGTTGCTTGAGCCCACGGTGCTCCACTCTTCATCCACCAGCGCGACTTTGCCGTGCAATGGGCGCTGGCAATATTCGTGGATCACCACGCCGTCCTTGAGCAAGTAGTCGTAGAGCATGCGCGCCGCCAGCTTGGCCAGCAGCACATCGGGCTGGCCCTGCATGATCAGTTGCACCTGTACGCCCCGGCGCGCCGCATTGCGGATTGCGCGCAGCAGGCGGTAGCCGGGGAAGAAGTACGCGTTGGCGATCACCACACGTGTCTGCGCCTTGCCCAGGGCATGGATATAGGCTTCTTCGATGTCATCGCGGTGTTGCAGGTTGTCACGGTAAATCAGGCGCACCAGCCCCTCGCCTTGATCACCGGGCCACGCTGACGGTGGTTGCTGGCGCCGCCGCCAGCCGCGCCGCATACGCACCTGGCGACCGCTCTGCGCCAGGGCGAAGTGATGCAAGTCCGCCACCGCCGGGCCCATCACCTGCACGGCGTAATCCTGCTTGGCCTCAGGGCCGAAATCCCCCAGGTGATCCGCCGAAAAATTGATCCCGCCGATAAACGCCACGTTGGCGTCCACGACCACAATCTTGCGGTGCAAGCGGCGAAACCAGTTGGTGCGAATGCCCAGGGTCTTGGACGCGGGGTCGAACATCTGCACCGTCACGCCGGCGTCGGCCAGTTCGCCAAGAAACGCCGGCCGCAACTCACCGCAACCAAAACCGTCCAGGCTGACCACCACCTTCACCCCACGTCGGGCCGCCTCAATAAGCACGCCTTGCAGCTCAAGGCCTACCTTGTCTTCGAACAGGATAAAGGTCTCCAGCAGGATCTCCCGCTGCGCCTGGCGCAATACCTCGAACACCTTGGGGAAGTACGCTTCGCCGTTTTCCAGCAACTCAACCTGGTTACCGCTCTGCCAGCCGTAATCCAGGTCACGGGCCTTGGTTTGATCCGGCGGCTGGTCGGTGGCGATGTGTTCGACGGCAATGTTCATAGCTCGATCTCCACCGACAGCGGCACATGGTCAGACAAATGCGACCAGGGCCGCGTGGTCAACACCTGGGGGTTGTGTACCTTGAGGTTGCGCACGTAGATGCGGTCCAGAGGCAGCAACGGCAGCCGCGCCGGGAACGTGCGCGCCGGCTTGCCATGGGCCTGCACGAATACTTCGGTGAGGCCGCTCTGGCTCAAGTCGGCCTTCTGCCGCCAGTCGTTGAAATCGCCAGCAACCACCAGCGGCGCCTCGGCGGGAATCTCGCGAATACGCTGCTCCAGCAGGCGCAACTGTTGCTGGCGATGGACCTCGCGCAGGCCCAGGTGGATGCAGATCGCGTGCACCTCATGGCCGCTGCCCGGCAGGCGCAGCACACAATGCAGGAGGCCGCGGTTTTCATGGCCGCTCTGGGAAATGTCGAGGTTGTCATAGCGCACGATCTGGAATTTCGACAGCAGCGCATTGCCGTGATCGCCGTGGGGATAGACGGCGTTGCGTCCGTAGGCGAACTGCGGCCAGATGCTGTCGGCGAGGAATTCGTACTGTGGCATGTTGGGCCAGTCGCTGTAGCGCTGCGGGTGGCGTTCGTGGGTGCCATGGATTTCCTGCAGGAACACCATGTCCGCGCCCACGGCACGCACCGCTTCGCGCAGCTCGGGCAGGATGAATCGCCGGTTCAGGGCGGTAAAACCCTTATGGATATTGACCGTCAGCACCGTGAACCGAGTGATGGCGACGTTGGGCGTGATGGGCATCCAGTCGGGGATCGCAGCCATGGTTGCTCCTGAAAAAGAGTGGGGGGCTTACCCTCGTTTAAGGCTGACTCTAAGGGGCCGCGGAAAGTTTCCAGCGTCCTACGGATGGCATAAACATGGCCGCGCGGGGGAACGATCAAGCCTCAATCCCGTCAGTTCCTTACAGACCCATCTGCAAGGAGTCCGGTGTTTTGCTGAATTTCAAGACTGCATTCCTGCTCGCCGCGCTGCTGTTGTGCGCCAGCGGCGCCCTGTACGCCGCGGATTCCGCGCCCGAAGCCCAAGCGCCGGCCAAGCCTGAGTTGTTAGTGGAAGGCGGGTTGTTGGGGGCCATCAGTTCCAGCATCGACGATGTGCAACAGCAGCTCGACCTCAACCAGGGCCTCATTGACGCCTGGCGCCTGCGCGCCGATCGCGCGGCGGATGAAGTAGGGCGGTTGGTCGATCAGACGTCCGAGCGTTCGCCATGGAGCGTGGCCGGGGACTTCGTCTTGTTGTCCGGGGTGTGGGTCGGTGCGTTTGCCTTGCTGACGTTGCTCGGGCGTTTGATTGTGCAGCGCTTGGGGCGACGCGCATGGTTTGAGCCGCGCGAGCGCCTGCAGGCGCTGCTCGGGTACGTGGTGCCCTATACGATTCCCGCACTGATTTGTCTGCCGCTGACCCTCTATGTCAGCCACTTTTTACCGACTTCCGTAGGACGTGCGCTGGCGCTGTGTTTTGCCTACGCCACCAGCAGCGGGATCTTTTCCACATCGATGCTGCTCTGCGTGATCGTCATGTTCAATCTCGGCCACAAGCGTTCGGCGGTGCGGATTATTCGCAATTATTGTCCCAAGCCGCTGTTCCTGATCGGCTTCCTGGCTGCCCTCAGTGATGCCCTGACCAGCCCGCAAATCGCTCGCCAACTCGGTGGCAATATCACCAGCAGCGTCGCGGTATTTACCGGCCTGTTTGCCGCCGTGATCTTTGGCGTACTGGTCGTGCGCCTGCGCCGCCCGGTGGCCCATCTGATTCGCAATCGGCCGCTGGCCCAGCGCCTGAAACATCCGGCGTTGCAACAATCCCTGCGGGTGTTTTCCGGGCTGTGGTACTGGCCGATCCTGTTGATGGTGCTGGTCTCGGCGATCAACCTGATTGGCGCCGGCGACGACAATCAAAAAGCCCTGCGCTGCGCCTTGTTCACCACGATCCTGCTGATCGGCACCGTGTTCCTCAGTACCGTGCTGCAACATCTGTTCAAGTCGCGCAGCCAGGTGGCGATCCAGCGCAGCAGTGCCTACAAGGAGCGTTTTCTCAGCCTGCTGCACGCAATCCTGCGCATTGCCATGGCGATCGGCTTTATCGAGATCCTCGGGCGCATCTGGGGTGTCTCGTTGTTCGAGTTCGCCGAGCGCAATTCCATCGGCCGGGCGATCAGCGACTCACTCAGCAGCATCGGCCTGATCCTGTTGATGACCTGGCTGTTCTGGGTGGTGCTCGACACCGCGATCCAGGAAGCCTTGAAACCGCCGGTGAACAAACGCTCCAGCCGCCAGCCGAGCACTCGGGTGAAAACCATCCTGCCGCTGGTGCGCAATGCGGTGAAGATCATCCTGGTGGTGATCTGCGCGATCACCACCATGGCCAATCTGGGGATCAACGTTGCGCCGCTGCTGGCGGGTGCCGGAGTGGTCGGCCTGGCGATTGGTTTTGGTTCGCAGCAACTGGTGCAGGATGTGATCACCGGGCTGTTCATCATCATCGAAGACACGCTGTCCATCGGCGACTGGGTAGTGCTCGACTCGGGCCACGCCGGTACGGTCGAGGGCTTGACCATTCGCACGTTGCGCCTGCGTGACGGCAAGGGGTTTGTGCATTCGGTGCCGTTCGGGCAGATCAAGGCGGTCACCAACCAGTCGCGGCAATTTGCCTATGCGTTCTTCTCGGTGCAGTTCACCTACGACACCGATGTGGACAAGGCCGTAGAGTTGATCCGCGAGGCGGGGCAGTCGATTCGCGACGATGTGTTCCTCAAGTACAACCTGCAAGGGCCGCTGGAGGTGTTTGGCGTCGACAAGATGGACCTCAATGGCGTGGTGCTCACGGCGCAGTTCCGCACGGTGTCGGGCGGGCAATACGCGGTGAGCCGTGCGTTCAACCAGCGCTTGAAAAAGCTTGTGGATAACTGTGCCGAGGTGCAGTTCGCGCAGACTTATCCACAGCAGGTCCTGGTGCCCGCACGAGCAACCCTTGAGCATGACCCGACCGCGGCCGGCACGAAAACAGTTAATCCGTGACGGTTGCGCTACAAACCCGCAAAATGCAACGATTCTGACCAATACTTAAATAGCCATCGTTCCAAACTGACCGGGCCTGCTCAATCTATGCGAATGCGCCTTATGTTGTTGGGCGGCGGGAATGCCCTCGGGCAGGCGCTGATTCGCCTCGGTGCAGAGGAAGACATCGGTTTCCTCGCCCCCAAACCGCCCCAAGACGGCTGGGATGCCGCGAGCCTTACCCAATTGCTCGACGACACCCGTCCCGATGCGTTGATCAACCTCGCCTACTATTTCGACTGGTTCCAGGCCGAAGCCGTCAGCGAAACCCGTCTGGCCGCCCAGGAGTTCGCCATCGAACGCCTGGCCGAACTGTGCCAGCACCACACCATCACCTTGCTGCAACCCTCCAGCTACCGGGTGTTCGATGGCTCCCGCGCCACCGCCTACAGCGAAAAAGACGAGCCGGTGCCCCTGGGCCTGCGCGGCCAGGCGTTGTGGCGTATCGAACAGAGCGTGCGCGCCACCTGCCCGCAACATGTGTTGCTACGGTTTGGCTGGCTGCTGGATGACAGTGTCGACGGCTCCCTCGGGCGCTTCCTGGCCCGTGCCGAGAAACCGGACGAATTGCTGATGGCGGACGACCGTCGTGGCAATCCGACGCCTGTGGACGATGCGGCGCGGGTGATCATTTCGGTGCTCAAGCAGCTCGATTGCGCGGCGCCGTTGTGGGGCACTTATCACTACGCGGGCCAAGAGGCGACCACACCGTTGGCGCTGGGCCAGGCGATCCTCACCGAAGCGCGCAATTACCACCCATTGGCCATCGAATCACCCACCGCCCAGGCTCATGCGGCCCGGCCGGATGCGGGTGACGAACCGCAGCATGCGGTGCTGGCCTGCAAGAAGATCCTGCACACCTTTGGTATCAAGCCACGGGCCTGGCGGGCGGGGTTGCCGGCGTTGCTGGATCGTTACTACCGTCACAGCTGACACAGCCCAAACGCAAATGTGGGAGCTGGCCGCTGTGGGAGCCGGGCTTGCCCGCGATGCAGACACCTCGGTGTATCAGTGATACCGAGGTGATGCTATCGCGGGCAAGCCAGCTCCCACAGCGGCCAGCTCCCACATGGTTTATGCGCTGCCGCTTAGAACTTGTAGCCGATACCCACCATGTAGACCATCGGGTCCACGTCCACATTGACCTTGGCACGAGTGCCAGGTGCCACGGCGTTGTTTTCCACGGTGGCCTTGGTGCTGATGTCGATGTAGCGCGCCTGGGCGTTGATCATCCACTTGTCGTTGATCATGTAGTCCGCACCGATCTGTGCGGCCCAGCCCCAGGAGTTTTCAGCCTTGAAGTTGCTGAAACCGGCGCCTTGAGCGCGGCTGCCGACGTGCTCGTCGTAGATCCAGGTGTAGTTGATACCGGCGCCCACGTACGGTTGGAAGGCAGACTTGTTGTCCAGCGGGTAGTACACGACGCTCAGGGTCGGCGGCAGGTGTTTCAGGGTGCCGAGCTTGCCGTTGGCGGCGCCGAGGGCGGTGTTCTTGATCTTCACGTCATGTTCGAACGGCGTGGCGGCCAGCAGTTCGATACCGACGTGGTTGGTCAGCATGTAGGCGAAGTTCAGGCCCAGTTGGGTGTCGCTGCTCATGGTCGCTTTGCCGCCCAGGTTGGCGCCTGCCAGTGGGCCCTGGTCAACCTTTACGGTGCCGCTGTCGGCCTTCGGGTTGACGGTAATGGCACCGGCTCGAACCAGGATGTCGCCCGCTTCGTGAGCGTGGGCAACAGGGGCGACGAGGGCGAGCGCGAAGAGGGACGCGCCGAGCAGTGACTTGTTCATGGGAGCTCCAAGGGACGTTTAAAAGTTGTAGGTCCAATGGTAAAGATCGTTCCGTGCGGTCTTTTGATTCAGCTCAATGAAAGGGTGATCAGCGTTATTACTGCAGTTCGTACATGTAAATCTTCTCGGCCTCCATCTGGTAACCGGCGTCGGCCAGCTCGCTGGTGGACGGCTTGACCTGCATCGCGCCCTCGATCCAATACGGCTGGTATAGCTCATCGAGTTTCACGCCGACTTCACTTTTGACATGCACGATCTGGTTCGACGGCGGCGGTGGCACATGGATGCATGCGCCGAAATACGGCACCAGCAAGAACTCGGTGGTGCGGCCTTCTTCGCTGACTTCCAGCGGCACGATATAGCCCGGCAGGCGGATGTGCTGGCCGTCGAGGGCCTGTACCACGGGGGCGTTGGGCAGGTCCTGCTTGGCGGCCGGCGCCGCTTCGACCGATAAGGTATCGGCCATGTTCGACAGGTCGTGCAGCGGTTTCATGTTCGGTACTTCCGGCGGCGCATCCGGCGGGATCATCTCCTGCCACGACAAATCCTTGGGCTGCCCGGCAGCCCAGGCAGGCACGCTCATCAGCAGCAACAGCGCAAACAGGGCACGACGCATCGAAGCCTTCCTCATAAACGAATGGACAGGCCGTCGGCCAGGGATTGTCGATAGGCACGCCACGCGGGCACGCCTCCCATCAACAGCGCGGCGGCCAGGATACCGGCGAGCAACGTCCATTCATATTCGCTTGGCCACGCCATCGGCAAGTCCAGGCCGTAGTTGGCCTGCAAATACCCACGCGAGGCGGCGATGCACACGTACAGCAAGCCAATGCCCGCGACCACGCCGGACAGCGCCAGGGCGAAGGCCTCGAAGATCAGCAGTGTCGCGATGTGCCACGGACGTGCGCCCACCGAGCGCAAGATCGCCATTTCGCGGCGGCGCTCGTTGAGGCTGGTGAGGATCGCCGTGAGCATGCCGATCAAACCGGTCAGCACCACGAACAGCGAGATCACGAACAGCGCTTTTTCGGCGGTGCTCATCATGCTCCACAACTCTTGCAGCGCCACGCCCGGCAAGATCGCCAGCATCGGCTCGCCACGGAATTCATTGATCTCCCGTTGCAGGGCGAACGTGGAAATCTTGTTGTTCAGGCCCAGCATGAACGCAGTGATGGCCTGGGGGGTGAGGTCCATGTTGCGTGCCTGATCCGCGCTGATACGGCCTTTGCCCTGGGCCGGCACGCCGTTGTGCCAGTCGATGTGGATCGCCTCCATGCCGCCCAGGCTGATGTGCAACGTGCGGTCTACCGGGGTGCCGGTGCGTTTGAGGATGCCGACCACGGTGAAGGGTTTGTCGTCGTGCTTGACCAGGCTGACCACCGCCACGCCATGGGCCAGCACCAGCTTGTCGCCGAGCTTGTAGTGCAACGCCTCGGCGACTTCGGCGCCGAGCACCACTTCGAACGGGTCGCTGGCGAAGGCGCGGCCGCTGGCCAGTTCGAGGTGTTGCTTGCGGCCGTACTGATAGTGCTCGAAGTAGGATTCGTTGGTGCCCATCACGCGGTAGCCACGATGAGAGTCGCCGAGGGAAATCGGGATCGCCCATTTCACCTGGGGGTTGGCGGCGAAGTGCTCGTAGCTGTCCCAGCGGATGTTGTTGGTGGCATTGCCGATGCGGAACACCGAGTACAGCAGCAGGTTCACCGAGCCGGAGCGGGCGCCGACGATCAGGTCGGTGCCGCTGATGGTGCTGGCGAAACTGTTGCGCGCCTCGACGCGCACACGCTCTACCGCCAGCAGCAGGCACACCGAGAGGGCGATGGCGAAGGCCGTGAGGATCGCGGTAAAGCGGCGGTTAGCCAGGCTGGCCATGGCTAGACGGAACAGATACATCTCAAACCTCTGCGGGCGTGGCGGCGCGATTGAGTTCGGCCAGCGACAGGTGGCGGTCGAACAGCGCAGCCAGGCTTTGATCGTGGCTCACAAACAGCAGGCTGGCGCCGGCTTCGCGGCATTCGGCGAACAACAGCTGAAGGAAAGCCTCGCGGGCGTCGTAGTCCAGGGCCGAGGTGGGCTCGTCGGCGATCACCAGTTCCGGTTGGCCGATCAATGCACGGGCGGCGGCGACACGTTGTTGTTGGCCGATGGACAGTGAATCGGCGCGGCGTTCCAGCAGGGTTTTATCCTTCAAACCGAGGTGCGCGAGCAAGGTCGCGGCGGCTTGATCGACACTGCCGTGGCGCTGCCTGGCCCGTTGCGCACGCAGCTTGGAAAAGTGGCAGGGCAACTCGACGTTCTCGCGCACCGACAGGAACGGCAGCAGGTTGAACTGCTGGAAGATATAGCCGGTGTGGTCGACGCGGAAGCGGTCGCGGGCGCCGGCCGAAAGCTCGGTCAGCTCCTGGCCGAGCAGGCGGATTTTGCCCTGGCTGGGCGTTTGCACACCGCCGAGCAGGCCCAGCAGCGTGGTTTTGCCGCTGCCGCTAGGGCCCTTGAGGAACAGGCTTTCACCCGCATCCAGGCGGAACGCGGGGATGTCGAGCAACTGCGGGTGACCGGGCCAGTTGAAGCCCAGGTCGGACAGTTCGATCAGTGCTTGGGTCATGTGAACTCAGAACTTCAGAGTGGCGGCTGTGGCCGTCGCGTCAACACCTTGCTGGCCGCTCGGGCCGATCAGTTGTACCTGAATTTTCTGGGTGGCGGGGAAGGTCTTGAACACCTGGGTCAGGTCGAGGTTGCTCAGGGCCGTCGGCGTGGCGCAGGTGAATTGGTAGTGGGCGTGGATTTCGCTGTGGTCGTGATGATGCTCGCCGTCTTTGGCGTCGTGATCGTGGTCATCATCGTCGTCGTGATCGGCTTCGGGCTTGTCGCCGAACAGTGGGCTGTTGAGTTCCTGGGAGCTGGCCACGCAACCGGCGGCCTTGGGCAGGTTGAACAGGGCCAGCGGGTTCTCCAGCTGTTTGCGCACGGCCGCGACCTTGGCTTTGTCGGCGGCGCTGGTGGCTGGGTGTTCGAAACCCACCAGGTTCATTGCCGGGCTGTCCAGTTCCAACTCCAGGGTCTGGCCGTCGAGCACAGCGTTGAGGCGGCCGACGCCATGTTCGTGGGCGCCGAGGCTGCCGTGCTCGTGGTCGTGCTCTTCATGGGCATGGGCAACCGCCAGTGGCAGCAGGGCAAACGGCAAAGCAAGCAACAGACGGCGCATGGGGCGGCTCCAGAGATGAAAGTTTTGTTATGTGATCTTATAACAATAGGGCTGAGAGTTTGACCGCCCGCTTGGCGTTGCGCAAGCCGCATGGGAGCATGCCCGTCAGAAAAAATGCAGGAGTACGGATGATGTTGAGAATTCGTGGAACCGTCGGCGACCTGCCGGTGGACTTGACCCTGGAGCTGGACGACGGCGATTGGGCACGCCTGGGCGCCCAGTTGCAGGCTGCCCCCGCGCCAAGTGCGCCGGCTGCAGTGCCAGTCAAGCAGGATGAAGATCTATGGCAGAAGGCCCAGGATGTATTGCGCAGCGCCGGGCAACTCAGCGGTCTGGAGTTGCTCGATCAATTGGAAGGCCTGGCCGGCGACGCCTCGGCGGGCAAGCGCCTGTTGGTGCGCCTGCGCCATAACGCCAAGGTGAAAGTCGCCAGCGGCGGGGATACGCCGCTGTACAGCTGGGTGGGTGATTAGTACAACGCAGCGAACAGCTTGCGGCGGTACACCGTGACCAGCGGGTGATCATTGCCCAGCAGTTCGAACACCTGCAGCAAGGTCTTGTGCGGCAAGCCTTCACTGTAGCTGCGGTTGCGGATAAACAACTTGAGTAAACCTTCCAGCGCCGCGTCGTACTGCTGGCGCGCCAGTTGCTGGATGCTCAGTTGGTAGGCCGCTTCGTCATCCTGCGGGTTTTGCGCCAGGCGGCTTTTCAGGTCGGCGGCGTCCGGCAGGTCGGCGGCCTGGCGCAGGAAGGTGATCTGCGCCTTGGCGCCGGCGAGGGCGGCCTTGTGCTCGTCGCTTTTGACCGCGTCGAGCACGGTTTGGGCTTCGCCCAGCTCACCGCGCTCGGCCAGGCAGCGTGCATACAGGATCAGCGCGGCGGCGTTGGTGTTGTCCTCGCCCAGCAGCGTCACCAGCACGGCCTCGGCATCGTTGATGCGGCCTTCGGCAAACAACGCCTGGGCCTGCTCCAACGGATCGGCTGCCGCCGGTGGTGGCATCTGCACATGCGGCTCCAGCATTGCCCGCACTGCCGACTCCGGCTGCGCCCCGGCAAACCCATCGACCGGCTGGCCATCCTTGAACAGTACCACCGTCGGCAGGCTGCGAATGCCAAAGCGCGCAACGATGTCCTGTTCGGCCTCGCAATCGACCTTGGCCAGCAGCAGCTCGCCCTGGTAACTCTCGGCAATCTGCGCCAACAACGGCATCAACGCCTTGCACGGCGCACACCACTCGGCCCAGAAGTCCACCAGCACGGGCTTGTGGAAGGAGTTCTCGATCACTGCCTGGTCGAATGTGGCGGTGGTGACATCGAAGATATACGGCGTGGGCTCACTCATGGGGCGTCTCGAATAAAGCGGGAATGGGGGGAACTATAAGGGCTGGCGCAGTTGGCTGAAAGCACGACGGGTTCAAGATCGCTATCGCGGGCAAGCCCGCTCCCACAGGGGAATGCATTTCAACAGGACGCGGCAGTGCGAATCTGGGAGCGGGCTTGCCGGCGATGGCCTCAAGGCCGCCGCGAGTGGTACAGGCTCACCTTGCGAAACTCCCAGGGCTCGGCCAGGTCCGGCAGCGTCAACGCGTCCAGGACCTCCAGTCTTTGATAATCCGCATGTTGAAAGTCGCGCACCCGCGAATCGGCCACCAGTGCCTCACGGCCGCGGGTCAGGAAGTGATCGAGCAGCGGCAGGTTGGCGCGGTCGTAAAGCACGTCGGCCACGAGGATCAGGTCGAAGCGGTCGGTTTCGGCAAAGAAGTCCTGTGAATACCCCAGTTCCACACCGTTGAGTTCGGCATTCGCCCGGCAAGACGCCAGCGCCAGCGGATCAAGATCGCACGCCACCACTTCCAGGGCTCCGGCCTTGACCGCCGCAATCCCGGCTACGCCGGAGCCGGCGCCAAAATCGAGCACGCGCTTGCCGGCAACCCACTCGGGATGCGCCGCCAGATACCGCGCCAGCGCCAGGCCGCTGGCCCAGCAGAAGCTCCAGTAGGGCGGTTCATGCAGGATGCGCCGGGTTTCTTCGGGGCTGAAGGCGCGGTCCATGTTGTCTGCATCCAGCAGCCATAACGACAACTCGGTGCCCGGCAGCGGGCAGGGCATCAGTTGGGCGTCGCCGATCAGCTCGCTCAGTGCCGCTTGCAGGGCCAGCGGTGGCGTCATGGTGCCTTGACGAGTTGCAGGGGGCCGGTGGTCTGGGTGATCGCCTGGGTGATGCGCACGGCGGGCAGGTGCAGGATCAACTGGCCGGACTGGCTGGCGCGGCCGCGCAATTCAACGCGGGCGCCGGCCGGGAAGGCCTGGGGGTTGAAACGCAGGCGGAAGGCCAGGGGCTTGCCATTGCCGGTGAGCACGCTGCTGGCGAGCAACTGTTGTGGGCGCGAGCGATCGTCGATCACCAGCAGGGCCATCTCGACTTCGGCGCCGGCCGGCACGTTGGTCAGGCTGCCGTTGATTTCACGCTGATAGGCCGGTAGCGGGCCGAGGTCTTCAAGGCCAGGGACTTTTTTTTCTTGCGCAGGCTGAGGGGCGGGCGCGGAAGGTTTGGGGGCTTCGCTGCTGCAGGCGACCAGGAAACTGAACACGGTAAGTAATACAAGTGGTCGTAACTGCATGTACGGCTCCAGAAAGGGCAAAATCCGTGGCTTAAAAAATATGAAACATAATAGTCAGCCTATATACCGTAAAGGCTATGGCTTGTCTTGCCACGGGGATGCGCTACCATGGCCCTCCCTTTTTTTGTTGCCTGCCACCATGCACTGTCCCTTCTGCGGTGCCAACGACACCAAGGTCATTGACTCACGTCTGGTCGCCGAGGGCGATCAAGTGCGTCGCCGGCGCGAATGCCTGGCCTGTGGTGAACGTTTCACCACCTTCGAAACCGCCGAACTGGTATTGCCGCGCCTGATCAAGTCCGACGGCAGCCGCCAGCCTTTCGACGAAGAAAAACTGCGCGCCGGTATGCAGCGCGCCCTGGAAAAACGCCCGGTGAGTGTCGAGCGGCTGGAGGCGGCGCTGGTGCATATCAAGCACAAGCTGCGTGCGACCGGCGAGCGCGAGGTCAAGAGCCTGGTGGTTGGAGAATTGGTGATGGGCGAGCTGCAAAAGCTCGACGAAGTCGCCTATATCCGTTTCGCCTCGGTCTATCGACGCTTCCAGGACCTCAATGAGTTCCGCGAAGAGATCGACCGCCTGGCCCGGGAGCCTGCCAAACAATGAACCCACCGTCTGCCGAACAAGCTGTCCTGGACGCCCACTACATGGCCCGCGCCCTCGAATTGGCGCGCAAAGGCTTGTACACCACCCATCCCAACCCTCGGGTCGGCTGCGTGATCGTGCGCGATGGGCAGATTGTCGGTGAAGGTTGGCATGAGCGCACCGGCGAGCCCCACGCCGAGCCCAACGCCCTGCGCGCCGCCGGTGACAAGGCCCGGGGCGCCACGGTGTACGTGACCCTCGAACCGTGCAGCCACCACGGGCGTACACCGCCGTGCGCCGATGCCTTGGTCACGGCCGGTGTCGCGCGCGTCGTGGCCGGCATGCAGGACCCGAACCCCGAAGTGGCCGGGCGCGGCATGCAGCGTCTGGCGCAAGCCGGGATCGAGGTCTTTAGTGGCGTGCTGGAAGCCCAGGCCCGCGCATTGAATCCGGGGTTCCTCAAGCGCATGGAACACGGCCTGCCCTTCGTGCGGGTCAAGCTGGCAATGAGCCTGGACGGTCGCACCGCCATGGCCAGTGGCGAAAGCCAATGGATCACCGGTCCGGCTGCCCGCGCCGCCGTGCAGCGCCTGCGTGCCGAGGCCAGTGTGGTGCTGACCGGCGCCGACACGGTGCTCGCCGACGGCGCCCGCCTGACCGTGCGCGCTGCCGAACTGGGCCTGGACGAAGCCACCACGGCCCTGGCCATGTCGCGCCCGCCGCTACGTGTACTGATTGACGGCCGCCTGCGCGTGCCGCTCAACGCACCGTTCTTCAAGGCCGGGCCGGCGCTGGTCATCACCTGCGTGACCCCGGAGAACCAGTTCCCACGGGGCCCCGAATGCCTGGTGGTGCCGGGTGTCGATGGCCAGGTCGACCTGCGTTCGGCACTGGTGGCGCTGGCCGCCCGTGGCGTCAACGAAGTGTTGGTCGAGGCAGGCCCGAGCCTGGCGGGGGCATTTGCCCAGCAAGGCCTGGTGGATGAGTACGTGATATTCATCGCCGGCAAGTTCCTCGGTTCCGCTGCACGGCCGTTGCTGGACTGGCCGCTTGAGAAACTGGCCGACGCCCCCCAACTCAAGATCACTGAAATGCGCGCTGTAGGCGACGACTGGCGAGTCACTGCCATCCCGCTTCCACCCGCGAGCGTATAATTCTGACCGGGCGCTCAAGTGCCCGCACCGTTTTCCAGGAGAAGGCCATGTTCACCGGCATCATCGAATCCATCGGCAGCATCCGCGCCATGACCCCAAAAGGCGGCGATGTGCGCCTGTCGGTTGAAACCGGCAAGCTCGACCTCGGCGACGTCAAGCTGGGTGACAGCATCGCGATCAACGGCGTGTGCCTGACCGTCATCGAGTTGCCGGGCAACGGCTTTGCCGCCGACGTCAGCCGGGAAACCCTGGATTGCACCGCGATGAACGACCTCAAGGCCGGCAGCCCGGTGAACCTGGAAAAAGCCCTGACCCCGACCACCCGCCTCGGCGGTCACCTGGTCAGCGGCCACGTCGACGGCGTCGGCGAAGTGGTAGCCCGCAGCGAAAACGCGCGTGCCGTGGAGTTCCGTATCCGCGCGCCCAAAGAGCTGGCCAAGTACATCGCGCACAAAGGCTCGATCACCGTCGATGGCACCAGCCTGACCGTGAACGCCGTGAACGGCGCCGAATTCGAACTGACCATCATTCCCCACACCCTCAGCGAAACCATCATGGCGTCCTACCAGCCAGGCCGCCGGGTGAACCTGGAAGTCGACTTGCTTGCCCGTTACCTGGAGCGCCTGTTACTGGGCGATAAGGCCGCAGAGCCAACCGGAAGTAACATCACCGAAAGTTTTCTGGCCGCTAACGGCTACCTGAAATCCTGACCAAGGGGGTGCCACGTGGCGCTCAATAGCATCGAAGAACTGGTTGAAGACATCCGCCAAGGCAAGATGGTCATCCTCATGGATGACGAAGACCGCGAGAACGAAGGCGACATCATCATGGCCGCCGAGGCCTGCAAGCCCGAGCACATCAACTTCATGGCCAAGCACGCCCGTGGGTTGATCTGCATGCCCATGAGCCGCGAGCGCTGCGAATTGCTCAAGCTGCCGTTGATGGCGCCGCGCAACGGCTCCGGGTTTGGCACCAAGTTCACCGTGTCCATCGAAGCGACGACGGGCGTCACCACCGGTATCTCCGCTGCCGACCGCGCACGCACCGTGCAAGCGGCCGCCGCGAAGGACGCCAAGGCCGAAGACATCGTCAGCCCCGGCCACATCTTCCCGTTGATGGCCCAACCGGGTGGCACCCTGGCCCGCGCCGGCCACACCGAAGCCGCCTGCGACCTGGCGCGCATGGCCGGTTTCGAGCCCAGCGGCGTGATCTGCGAAGTGATGAACGACGACGGCACCATGGCCCGTCGCACCGAACTCGAGGCGTTTGCCGCCGAACACGACATCAAGATCGGCACCATCGCCGACCTGATTCACTACCGGATGATCCACGAACGTACCGTTCAGCGGATTGCCGAGCAGCCACTGGACAGCGAACTGGGCCAATTCAATTTGGTGACCTACCGTGATTCAGTGGAAGGCGACGTGCACATGGCCCTGACCCTGGGCACCGTGTGCGCCGAAGAGCCGACCCTGGTGCGCGTGCACAACATGGACCCACTGCGCGATCTGCTGATGGTCAAGCAGCCGGGCCGCTGGAGCCTGCGCGCCGCGATGGCTGCGGTCTCCGAGGCCGGCAGCGGTGTGGTGCTGTTGCTCGGCCACCCGCTGGATGGCGATGTGCTGCTGGCGCATATCCGTGAAACGGCCGACCACGCGCCGGTGAAAAAGCCGACCACCTACAGCATTGTCGGTGCCGGTTCGCAGATCCTGCGTGATCTGGGCGTGCGCAAAATGCGCCTGATGAGCGCACCGATGAAATTTAATGCCATATCCGGTTTCGACCTGGAAGTTGTAGAATACGTGCCCTCCGAATAAAGGCCGGCGATTTCTGCCCCTTGTTCGCGGTTAAATCATCACTAAGGGACGCACTTTTCGCGTCCCCGCTCTTTAAGAGATTTGTCGAATGACCCTGAAGACCATCGAAGGTACCTTCATCGCCCCCAAAGGCCGCTACGCCCTGGTGGTTGGCCGCTTCAACAGCTTCGTGGTTGAAAGCCTGGTAAGCGGTGCCGTGGACGCCCTGGTTCGCCACGGTGTGAGCGAGAGCGACATCACGATCATCCGTGCGCCTGGCGCCTTCGAAATTCCGCTGGTTGCGCAAAAAGTTGCTCAACAGGGCGAATACGCGGCGATCATCGCCCTGGGCGCGGTCATTCGAGGCGGCACTCCGCACTTCGAATACGTGGCTGGCGAATGCACCAAGGGCCTGGCCCAGGTGTCCATGGAGTTCGGCGTGCCGGTTGCGTTCGGCGTTCTGACCGTTGATTCCATCGAGCAAGCCATCGAGCGTTCCGGCACCAAGGCCGGCAACAAAGGTGCTGAAGCTGCCCTGTCCGCCCTGGAAATGGTCAGCCTGCTGTCGCAGTTGGAGGCCAAGTGATTTCCGACGAGAGCGATCGTTTCAACCCACGCGACGAGCGTCCAGCCGATGCCGGCAAGCCATCGAAGAACGAGAAGCGTCGCGCTGCTCGTCAGTTGGCGACCC